>NZ_CP072197.1:1892726-2239089 GCF_018987235.1 Lactobacillus crispatus | reverse complement strand
TGTACATTCCCCCAGTTAGTAAAAAGCAAATTTATTTTACCATTTACTTAACTGGTTTTCCACAGGTGAAAAAGAAATCAACAAAGTACACAGCCTGTTGATAACTATTAAAGTGATATGCACATTTTGACATGATAAGAGCAAAACTGTTAATTTATGCACAGTACAGCTGTGAATTATGGATATTATTCTATCAATACTTGAGGTAAAATACCATATGCGTTATCCACATGGTGTGAATTAAGTTTTTAACACCATGTGAGTTGTGGAAAACGTTGGGAATTATCTTGTGGAAATTATACGTAAGAAAAATATTTTATTTTTTATCCACATGAAAAACAATGAATTTTTAGAAAATATTCACGGGATTTAAAAGTCTTTTTTTCTTAAAATACTTGGTTTTTATGGCTTTTCGTGCTATCCTTAATAAGAAATTGTGCAATTGGCACAAAAATTTATGGAGGTGCAGTTTAATATGACAACTAAGAGAACTTACCAACCTAAGAAGCGTCACCGTTCACGTGTTCACGGTTTTATGAAGCGTATGAGCACATCAAATGGCCGTAAGGTTTTAGCAAGACGCCGTGCAAAAGGTAGAAAAGTCTTATCTGCTTAAACCACTGAATCCCAGTGGTTTTTTTAGTCTACTAGAGTGGAATGAAACGTTTTGAGAAAGTCTTATCGAGTAAAATCTGAAAAAGATTTCCAGCAAGTTTTCGAATCTGGCGACTCAGTCGCTAACCGAGCTTTTGTCATTTATAAGGTAGAAAAAACAGAAAATAAACACTTTCGAGTAGGAATTTCTGTGGGCAAAAAGGTTGGTCATACCGCAGTCGCACGTAATCGACTCAAGCGTTATATTCGGGCCGTGATTGATGAAGAAAAATTGCAGATTAATCCGCATGTTGATTTTTTAATCATTACGCGACCTTATGCTCGCGATTTTAATATGGCTCAGGTGCGTAAAAACTTGCTTCACGCATTATCGTTAGCTCATATTATTGAAGAAATGCCAGATAAAGTTGAGGAAAAATAGATTGAAGGACATTCTGACCAAGAGAAATGTCAAACGTCTTCTTGCAGTCTTAGCAGTAGCAATACTTGCTGTTGTATTGACAGGATGTGCTACTACGGGAGCAAATGGTCAAGCAACGCCAATCTCACATACAAGTGGTAATTGGTGGGACCGTTGGATCGTTTATTACATGTCAGCTTTTATTTTGTGGCTAGCTAAGTTAATGGGGAACAGTTATGGCTGGGCAATTATTGTCTTCACCGTCATTGTTCGTGTCATCTTAGTACCTTTGAATGCTATTTCAATTCGAAGTACTACTAAGATGCAAAGCATTCAACCACAAATTAATGAGTTGCGTAAGAAATATCCAGGACGTGACACTGAATCAAGAACATTATTACAACAAGAAACTAACAAGCTTTATAAAGAAGCAGGCGTAAATCCTTATACTGGATGTTTGCCTGTCCTGATCCAGTTGCCAGTTATGTATGCACTGTATGGTGCGATTTTACGTACACCACAGTTACAAACTGGGCGCTTCTTATGGATGGATTTAAGCAAGCCCGATCCATATTACATCATGCCTATTTTAGCAATGATCTTTACGTTCTTATCGACGTATATTAGTCAATTATCGACGCCAAAATCATCGCAAAATGGAATGACCAAAGTAATGATGTACGGAATGTCTATCATGGTTGGTGTGATGGCCTTAAACTTCCAGTCAGCTATTACACTTTACTGGGTAATTTCCAACTTGTTCCAGGCGCTTCAAACCTTTATCTTGCAAAACCCTATTAAATATAGAAGAGAGCAAGAAGCAAAGGCTGAGGCTGAGCGTGAACGCAAACGTAAACTAAGAAGGGCTTACAAGCGTTTAGGACGCAAAAAGAAATAAAAGAATATTAGTCTAAAATGATTTTTAGATAAAGTAGTCAAAGTGCTTTATCCATCATGGTTATTCGTGGTGGTATAATGCGCTTTTTTTATTGAGAAAAGGGAAGAATTATGGCTCAAACTTTGACAGAGTTCGATACTATTGCAGCAATTTCAACCCCCATCGGTGAAGGCGGAATTTCAATCGTAAGAATGTCTGGTGAGGATGCAATTAAGATTGCTGATAAGGTTTTTAAAGGCGAAGATCTAAGCAAGGTGCCGACACATACTATTCACTATGGTCATATTATCGATCCGGATACTGGGAAAACGATTGATGAAGCAATGGTGACAGTGCTGCGTGCGCCCAAGACCTTTACACGTGAAGATATTGTAGAAATCAATTGCCATGGCGGAATCGTTGTAACTAATCATATTTTACAATTGTTGCTGAGTCACGGTGCGCGAATGGCTGATCCTGGTGAATTTACTAAACGTGCTTTTGTGAACGGACGAATTGACTTAACTCAAGCTGAGAGTGTGATGGATATCGTTCGGGCCAAGACGGATAAGGCACGACAAGTGGCTGTTGGTCAATTAGCTGGTGGATTGTTACACAAGATTCAGGCAATGCGGCAGGAAATTCTGAATACTTTGGCTAACGTTGAGGTTAATATCGATTATCCAGAGTATGATGCAGATACTGTTACCGCAAAACAGATGGCAGACACATCTAGATCAGTAATTGATAAAATTAATCGCTTATTGAAGACAGCACAAGAAGGAAAAATCTTGCGCAATGGTTTGGCTACTGCAATTGTTGGTCGTCCTAATGTGGGAAAGTCTTCTTTATTGAATTATCTGACTCAAAGCGACAAAGCGATTGTGACCGATGTGGCTGGAACAACGCGTGATACGCTAGAAGAATATGTGTCTGTAAAAGGAGTACCGCTAGAGCTAATTGATACTGCTGGAATCCACCACACTGAAGATAAGGTGGAAAAAATTGGTGTAGAAAGATCAAAAAAGGCCTTGGAGCGAGCAGATCTGGTCTTGTTGTTAATCGATGCTAGTCAAGCATTAACAGCTGAAGATCAAGCCTTAATTGAAGCGACAAAGGACAAGAAGCGAATCGTGATCTTAAATAAGTCGGATTTAGGTCAAAAAATAACAACTACTGAGATGGAGAAACTAACGGGTAGTGATGTTATTTCAACTTCGATTTTGAAAGAACAAAACTTAGATACGCTTGAAGAATTGATTAATAAGCTATTTTTTGCTGGGATTGAAAATTCTAATGATCAAATTATGGTAACCAATCAACGCCAAGCTTCCTTATTGCATAAGGCTAAGAAAGAATTGGAAGATGTAATTCAAGCAGTTGAAGATGGCGTCCCTGTTGATATTGCACAAATTGATTTTACTGGTGCTTGGGATACTTTAGGTGAAATCACTGGTGAAAGTGCCCCAGATGAATTAATCACGCAATTATTTAGTCAATTCTGTTTAGGAAAGTAGGATGAAAATGGTTAAAACATATGATTCAAATGAATATGATGTAATCGTTGTCGGTGCTGGGCATGCTGGATGTGAAGCTGCGTTGGCAAGTGCCCACATGGGACAAAAAACTTTGCTGGTTACGATTGGTTTGGATATGGTGGCCTTTATGCCATGTAATCCATCTGTTGGTGGACCAGCTAAAGGGACAGTTGTCCGTGAGATTGATGCTTTAGGTGGTCAAATGGGAAAGAACATTGATGCTACCTATATCCAAATGCGGATGTTAAATACGGGTAAGGGGCCAGCTGTGCGTGCGCTACGTGCTCAAGCTGATAAGTGGCAATATCATGAACACATGAAGGATACGATCGAAAATACGCCCAACTTGACCTTGCGTCAGGCTATCGTGGATGAATTGGTAGTTGAAGATGGCGTCTGCAAAGGTGTGATTACCAATACTGGTGCGAAGTATCATGCTAAAAGCGTTGTTTTGACTACAGGTACAGCGGCTCGCGGTAAAATTATTATTGGGGAATTGACTTATTCTTCAGGTCCAAATAACACTACTCCTTCAATTAAGCTGTCGGAAAATCTAGAAAAGTTAGGTTTTAAGCTGCGTCGTTTTAAAACCGGTACTCCTCCACGTGTTAACGGCAATACAATTGACTATTCTAAAACTGAGGAAGAACCTGGTGATAAAACTCCACGGCACTTTTCATATGAAAGTCGTGATGAAGATTATTTACAAAAACAAATTTCTTGTTGGATGACTTATACTAATCCAACCACACACACGATTATTAGAAACAATCTTGACCGTGCACCGATGTTCTCTGGAATTATCAAGGGTGTAGGCCCACGTTATTGTCCTTCAATTGAAGACAAAGTTGTCCGCTTTGCAGATAAGGATCGCCACCAAATTTTCCTTGAACCAGAAGGAAAGACTACCAAGGAAGTTTATGTAGGCGACTTTTCAACTTCAATGCCAGAAGAAATTCAATTAAAGATGATTCATTCTGTTGCGGGATTAGAACATGCGGAAATGATGCGACCAGGATATGCAATTGAATACGATGTGGTTGAACCATGGCAATTGAAGCATACTTTGGAAACCAAAAACGTAAAGCATTTATTTACTGCAGGCCAGATGAATGGAACATCAGGTTATGAAGAAGCAGCTGGTCAAGGTTTAATTGCAGGAATTAATGCGGCATTATCTGCTCAAGATAAGCCAGGATTTACCTTAGGCCGTAACGATGCTTACATTGGCGTGTTAATCGATGACTTGGTAACCAAAGGGACGAATGAACCATATCGTCTACTTACTAGTAGAGCAGAATATCGTTTGATTTTACGCAATGATAACGCAGACTTGCGTTTGACTGAATATGGTCATGATCTGGGCTTAATTTCTGACGAACGCTTCGCACGATTTGAAGAAAAGAAGCATGCGATTGAAGATGCAAAGACGAGACTGCATGAAATTACGGTTCATTTAACTGATGAAGTGCAGGAATTTTTGCAAAGTATTGGTCAGGAACCGATGAAGGCCGGTGTTAAGGCCGATGTTTTCTTGCGTCGCCCTAATGTTACTATTGCTGATATTGAACGGTTAACTGGTGAAAAAGTTCCAGGCGATCGTTACGTTAAAGAACAAGTTGAGATTGGTATCAAGTATGCTGGCTATATCAAGAAAGAAGAAACCAGAATTGCTCGCTTAAAGAGACAAGAAGCCAAAAAAATCCCAGCAGATATTGATTATGACCAAATCGAAGGTTTAGCTACTGAGGCACGGCAAAAATTTGAAAAAATTCGTCCTGAAACTTTAGCTCAAGCAGAACGAATTTCAGGAGTTAACCCAGCTGACTTGGCAATCTTGAGTGTTTACATTCAAAATGGGCGTTACTCTAGAGTGAAAAAGTAGAATAGCACAAAAATAGCGTAGGAATAGTATTCTACGTTATTTTTATGCGCAAAATTATAAAATAACGTTTTTCTAAGTTGGATAGCTATGAAATAAATTGTAAAAAATTTTTTCTTAAATTTTTACTATAAGTAACAATGAATATACATAAAATAAGTGAAATTTAGTATAATAATGTTCATCAAATCACAATATAAAACGCTACCATTCAGCTTTTTGAGATATTGAATTTGGTAAAGCTTGTGAAGTGATTATTATTACAAAAGCGTTTTCATTTGCGTAATAACGGTGATTTTATCGGTTTGCAAATGTGAAAAAAAGTGTTTTAATACATTATGAAAGAACAAAAGTTAAGGAGATGCACTTATATGACAAAAATTAATGGTTCTGATGCAATGCTTAAAGTTATTTACGATTGGGGAATTGATCATATCTACGGTTTCCCAGGTGGTTCATTCGACTCAAGTATGAACGCTATCTATGACTTTAGAGATAAGATGAAATTTATTGAAGTACGTCACGAAGAAGCTGGTGCTTTAGCTGCTTCTGCAGAATATAAGTTAACTGGTAAGTTGGGTGTATGTTTCGGTTCAGCTGGTCCTGGTGCTGCCCACTTATTCAATGGTTTGTATGATGCTAAGTTTGACAAGACTCCAATGGTAGCAATTGTTGCTAACGTTCCAACTAGCCGTCAAGATATTGACTTCTTCCAAGCTTTTGATGAAGACAAGTGGTTCTTGAACGCTAGTGTTTGGTGCCGCCAAGCTAAGACCGCTGAACAAATTCCAATTTTAACTGATGAAGCTATCCGTCAAGCCTACGCAAGAAAGGGTCCTGCAGTTATCATTATTCCTAAGGACTACGGTTGGCAAAAGATTGATGACACCTTCCGTGTAAACAAGGATGCTCATCCAGCAGACAATTATCCAGCACCAACTAAGGCTTCAGTTGAAGAAGCTGTTAAGCTTTTGAAAGAAGCTAAGAACCCAACCATGTACATTGGTTTAGGTGCAAAGGATGCTGGTGAAGAAGTTAAGGAATTTGCTGAAAAGTTCAAGACCCCTATTATGTCATCATACTTAGGCAAGGGTGTAGTAGAAGACAAATTCCCAGCATACATGGGTACTATCGGCCGTATCGGACCTAAGGCTGCTCAAGAAGTCCAAAGCGCAACTGACTTAGTTGTTTGGGTAGGTAACAACTCACCATTCTCAGTTTTATGGTTCCCTAAGGATGCTAAGGTTATTCAAATTGATGTTGATTCAGCTAAGTTTGGTAAGCGTCACTCAACTGATGTTTCAATGCTTGCAGATGCTAAGAAGGCTTTGAGAGCAATTATTGACGCTGGTGAAGAACGTAGCGAATCACCACTTTACAAGGCTGCTATTGCAGACCGTGAGAACTGGGATGCATGGCAAGCAAGCTTTAAGAACTCAGATGAAATGCCTGTACGTCCTGAACCAATCTGGGATGTTATCAACAAGAAGGCTGATGACAACGCCATCTTTGCTATTGATGTTGGTAACGTTAACGTTGACTCATGCCGTCTTTTGAACTTGCATGATGATCAAAAGTGGACTACTTCAGGCTTGCACGCAACTATGGGTTATGGTGCTCCAGCTGCTCTTACTGCAGCAACTGTTTACCCAGACCGTGAAGTATGGCAATTAGCTGGTGACGGTGGTTTTGCTATGATGAACCAAGAACTTCTTACTATGGCTCGTTACAACATGCATATTTTGAACATCGTCTTCACTAATGAAACTTTGGGTTACATCCAAGCAGAACAAGAAGATGAATCTAACCAACCATTATCTGGTGTTATTATCCCTGATAACGACTGGGCAAAGGCTGCTGAAGGTATGAATGTTAAGGGTGTAACGGTTCGCACCAAGAAGGAATTCGAAGATGCTGTCGACGAATTCAAGAAGATGGACGGTCCAATGTTGATCGACGTCAAGTACACTCACGAAATGCCTTACTCAACTGAATTGAACTCACTTGACGACCCAGCCTTTGTCAAGAAGTATCAAGCTGAAGACTTGAAGCCATTCAGTTACTTTGCAGAAAAGTACGGCTTAGAAGCTGACGCTGCAACAGGTGCATCTCAACATGAAGAATCAGAACCAGAAGAGGATCCTGCTCCTGATACGGTTTCAGGTGCTTCACAACACTAATTTGGTTGAGTAACCTGAAAAAGCGAGACGTTTGTCCCGCTTTTTTTGTTGGGATTGATATTTCTTGGGAAATATCCTTATTTTATATATGATTTTAAACATAGATAGCTAATAAATGAAATACAGATGCTTATAATAGATAGTGTTGGATATGAATTAATGCTTATTAGCCAATAAGCGCTATGTGTAAAAAGAGGCTAAATTATGAAATCTAAAAAGGCTCTAATTAGTTTACTTGCTACTGCTTCACTTGCAGCATTATTTTCAGCATCATCTGTCACTGCCAACGCTGCAGACAACAGCAATTCAACTGTAGTAGCTAAGTTTGATAAAGCTATAACAATTAAAAATATTCCTCGACTTAGCAAGTGGGGCTACATTGTAACTGTAAACTCCGATTCTCAACCTATTTCAGTGGGCAAAGATAGTTATCAAAAAATGCTAAATGACTCTGAATTTAGAAGTGGAAATACTATCAGTCCTAAAAAGGTGAAGAATGTTAAATTCAAAGTGGTAAAAATTGCATATGCTAAACATCATAACGGTGCGTTGATGTATTTAATTACTTCTAAAGACAACAAATATAGCACCTGGACTACTAATCCTGGTATGCAATACTGTGCTTTTAATAGCAAAGCACTTCAAGGAGTAGTTAAACCACTTAACAGAATAAGCAAGAGAGCTACCGCTCAATTTCCAACTTATAAATGGCAAAAGATTTCTAAAAAAGCTAGAGCTACTAGAATTAGAAAAAAATAAGCATGACTTTAATTTAGCTGTTAAAGCAGCCCAAAAACTAAAGGGTCAACAACGTAAATTCGTTCTAGCATCTTTAAAGCAGGCCAAAAAGGAAGGGTATATTACCAAGCTAACATTACCATTAGCCTTTAATATCTTGCTCTGGGGAATTGATCAATAGAAACAATATTTCCTAGGAAATAAGTCTAAAACTAGTGTGAAACATTTTTGCCCAATAACAAAAAGATTATTAAGCGGAATTGAAAAGTGGAACCATTTGGTTTCGCTTTTTTGCGTGCTAGAACGTATAATAATACTTGATGAATTTTGATTAATGGAGGAATTATTAAACATGCAACAATTCGGCGTTATCGGTTTGTCTGTTATGGGCAAAAACCTTGCTTTGAATGTTAGAAATCACGGCTTCTCCGTATCAGGTTTCTCAATTGATAAACCTGAAGTTGATGCTTTCGCAAAATATGAAGATGATAAATTAAAGCCTTGCTACACCTGGGAAGAGTTCGTAAACTCACTTGAAAAGCCACGCAAGATTTTGATTCAAATTATGGCAGGCGATCCAGTGGACCAAACTTTGCAAAAATTGCTGCCGCTTTTGGATAAAGGCGATATTTTAATCGATGGTGGTAACTCAAATTATCACGATACTAACCGTCGTTTCCACGAAATGGAAAAGCACGGCATTCATTTTATTGGTATGGGTGTTTCCGGTGGTGAAGAGGGTGCCTTGAATGGTCCAGCTTTGATGCCAGGTGGTGATGAACCAGCCTATAAGGAAGTTGCTCCAATTCTTGAAGCTATTGCCGCTAAGAATACTGAAGGCAAGCCATGTGTCTACTACATGGGACCTGAAGGTGCTGGTCACTATGTCAAAATGGTGCACAATGGTATCGAATACGGTATTATGCAGGAATTTTCAGAAGTTTACAACTTACTCCGTGACGTTGCTCACAAGAGCGATGATGAAATGTCAGAAATTTTTGATAAATGGAATCATGGTAAGGTAGAAGCATATCTTAGCGAAATCACTTCAAAGGTTTTGGCACAAAAAGATGATTTAACGCCAGATCACGTAATCGATCACATTTTGAACGTTGCTTCATACAAAGGTACTGGTAACTGGATGCTCGAAGATGGTGTTGCACTTGGCGCTCCTGTAACGGTGGTAGCCGAGGCTGTAATGGCACGTTTCATGAGTAAGCAAGCACACTTGACAATTGAAAAGGGCGTTAAACCAACTAAGTTTGAATACAATGGTGAAATTCCTGATGATATGGTTGACGTATTCGAAAAATCATTGCAATTAGCCCAAGCTGTTGCCTATGCTCAAGGTTTCCAACAATTGACAATGGCTGCTGAAGCTTATGATTGGGACTTAAGATACAAGTCAATTGCTCAAGATTGGGAAGCAGGTTGTATCATTCGTTCCGCAATGCTTAAGGATATTGAAAAAGCCTATGACAAGAACGGCAAGCTAATGAACCTATTCCAAGACGATTATTTCCGCGGCTTGATGAAGGAAAACTTGCCAGCTTTGCGTAAATCAGTTGAGTTTGCTACTAAGTGTGGTGTGCCAACTCCAACTTTGAGCGCAGCTCTTAACTGGTTGGAATCAATCTTTAATCCAAACTTGCCAGCTAATATGATCCAAGGACAACGTGACTACTTCGGTGCGCACACTTACCTTAGAAATGATCGTGAAGGCGTCTTCCACACCGAATGGTATGAAGAAAAATAATTAGTTTCACATGAAACAAAAGGTCAGTTAGAACAATTCTAGCTGGCTTTTTAGTGTACAATAGTTTGTGACACGTTTTTTTATTGTGAGGGAGAAAGTAATGAAAGACGAGGCAAACAGAACTAATATTAAACTGTTGCTCCAAGCACTACTTGTCGGAATATGTACCGGCGTAGTAGTTGGTTTATTTAGATTTGGAATCGAAAAGACATCTGGTTTTTGGTTATACTTGTTTCAATTAGCGCACCAGAATCCGTTGTGGTTTATTGCGATTATCATTGGCTTTATTGCGGTAGCGGTAATTGCTGGTTATTTTGTTAAACAATATCCCCATGTTGGTGGTTCTGGTATTCCAGAAGTAAAATTGCAACTGCAAGGGAAGCTATCACTACAATGGTTTCCAATTTTATGGCGGAAATTAATCGGTGGTATCTTGGTTATCGGCACAGGGCTATTCCTAGGACCAGAAGGACCATCATTGCAGCTGGGCTCGACAATTGGTCAAGGTGTTGCTCAGGGATGCAAGCAGAACAAATTAAAAACTAGAATTCTGCTTGCAACAGGGGCTTCAAGTGGTTTGTCTGCCGCTTTTGGCGCTCCTTTGAGTGGTGCCTTGTTTGTCTTAGAAGAAGTATTCCATAACTTTTCACCATTAGTTTGGATGAATGCTTTAGCTGGCGCAATTGCTTCAAACTTTGTCGTTTCAAACTTGTTTGGCATTCGTCACGCCCTAGCAATTCAATATAACTATTCATTTCCGATTTCGTTGTACTGGCACTTGCTTATCTTAGGGATTTTATTAGGCTTATTGGGTCATTTATATAAAGTTGGTTTATTTAGTTTAAAGAAGGTCTATGCTAAAATCACCATTTTACCTCGTTGGCTGCATGGACTTATTCCTTTGGCAATATTAATCCCGATTGCTTACTTTTGGCCATTAATCACCGGTCCAGGTAATCGGTTAATTCTGGCATTGCCGAATATAATCACTAAAACAGGTTGGGGCATTGTAGGGATGCTAGCCTTCTATTATGTCATGAGAATTGTTTTCTCCATTGTTGCTTATGATTCAGGTCTTCCTAGTGGTATCTTCCTGCCAATTTTGACAATGGGCGCTTTGATTGGTGCAACTTATGGACTGATGATGGTACAGTTAGGCTTGTTACCGCAGCGTTTAGTAGTTAACCTAGTGATTTTCTCAATGGCTGGTTATTTTGCGGCAATTATTCGGGCCCCGTTTACGGCAATTATCTTGATTACCGAAATGGTCGGATCCTTACTTCACTTAATGCCGCTAGCTGTAGTTGCTTTTATTGCTTTGTTAGTTGATGAACTGCTTGGCGGGAAACCAATTTATGGCTTGCTCGCAGCCGCTATGGACAAGAGTAGTGACCACAAAGCTAACTATACTGGTCAGGCTGATACAATGGCTCTGCCAGTCTATGAGAGCAGTAGACTGGTTGATAAAACCATTTCTGAGGTTCAATGGCCAGTTGATACTAGGGTAAGAACAATTCACCGTGATGTGGATGAGATCATACCAAATGGTCAAACGGTAATTCGCGGCGGAGATATGCTTATTCTGGAGTTTGATTCAAGTCAACGTGGCGCGGTTTATAGTAAAATGAAACAGCTGCAGGGCGTCGAGCTGGATGGATAGAAAAAGATCGTTACTCTCACTACATTATGGGTTTTTGTGTACGATTTTATTTCACAAAGTATTCAAATTCTTAATGAAAATCACTGCTACTTAACTGTGGCATACCACAAGACTGTTGGCGGTAAGAACAAGACCATTTCTAACAAGATCTATGAGGTAAGCTGGAACGAATAGTTTTAGTTGAATAATTAATTTAGAGCATTAAATCGATACGATTTGATGCTCTTTTTAATGCTTTAATTAGCTTTAGAGAATATAATAGCAGTGTAGAGATTTGAAAAGGATGATTATGATGAAGAAAAATAAGATTGCATTAATTTCTGCAGCTGCATTAATGACAGTTGCACCCTTGGCTGTTTTGACTAATACAACTAATGAAGTACAAGCTGCTACGACTAAAGCAGTTATGCATACTGCTTTAGCTTACGACAAGGATGGTAACAGCACAGGTGTAAAATACAATGCCTATCAATATGTCACTGTTGAAAGCAACCCTGTAAAAATTGACGGCTCGCTTTACTATAAAGTAAGCGGCAAGGATCAATACATAAAGGCTACCAACATTGATGGTGTAACACGTAAGATTACTCATAATACTTACATTTATCGTACCTCAACTGGCAGAACATCTTACAATAACCGTTGGAAATTGTATAAGGGTGAAACTATCACGACTTATGGTGGTTCATACAAATTTAAGAACGGAAAGCATTACTTTAGAATAGGTGGACCTAATAAACAGTACATTAAGTCTTATAATTTAGGTCCTGTAATTAGTGTTAATACAAATAACAACACTAGTTCTTCTTCGTCTCAAACAACTAAATCAGAAGAAACGACTGTTACTGTAACTGATAAACGTGCTGCTCTTTTTGTTGAAGTACCTGATAAAGATGCAGTTCAGCCTTCAGGAAAATACGCAAAACAAGGTGATAAGTTTACAGTGGATCGTTTAGAGCAAGGGACACGTGCTGATACTGGTAGAGATGGTGACGATGACAACGAATTAGCAATCTATCATATTAAGGGAACTGATTATTGGATTTATAATTTCAATGTTAAAGCTGCTAAAGATATTCCAGTTCAAAATTATTATCATACTAAAAAATCACTAATTCAATTTATTAAGCCAACTGATATCTATGATGCTAACGGAAACAAGATTGACTTCAAGGGCGATCAAGTTAGAAAACAAGGTGGAAGATACAAGGTAAATAAGTTGCTTTACATCTGGGTACCAAGTGAAAATAAGGCAGAACTGTTTTATCACTTAGTTGGTAAATCTGTCTATAGTAATCAAGGTGAAGTCCAATTTGCTGATGGTTATGTAAAAGCAAGCGATGTGCGTTTTGATCCAAACAGTACTTCGTTAACCCCTTCAAACACAGCAGCAGAAGCTGAGGCAGCTGCAAAAAAGAAGTAATATTCGTTAGCTCCAAAATTCTACAGAATTAACTCAATATTAGAAGATGGCTAAACCATCTTCTTTTTTCTTGCAGAAAAATAATGATTAGGCGACAATTAAATTCACGGAAGAAAAAAGAGGGGGCGAAAAATTGAATAAACTTGTACAAATCACGCTTAAGGCTGATCAAGAAAAATATAACTTAGATGGGGATTCAAGTATTACGGTAGTTGATGCAAATTCTTACTATATTGGCCGCATTATCACGCAACATCATGGCTGGATTACCTTTGAATCAATCGATCAAGGCGGTAATTTAGGTGGAATCGTCTTTATTAAAGAAGATCAAGTAGCTAAGATTGAAGACGATACGCCTAATCTACGCTATTATATGATTACCCAAGTTAAGGATTCATTTAACCTAGAGCAATTAAATAAGACAGTGTTAGCCTGGGATTTTACTAATCTGCATGATTTACTGATTAACGTAGCTGACGCGCAACCTTTTACAACTTTTGAGGTGAATACAGGTGCTACTTACACTGGCTTAATTACTCAACTTGATCAGCAAGAGGTGCGTATTTTAGAACGCAATGAATTAACTTTAGAGCATTATGCCACCGTTATACCACTTGACGATATTGTTTGTGTCGACACTAATGCCATTGATAATCGCTTATTTACCCAATATTTGCGGCAATCACAGAAGCAAGAATTCACTAACGACTTGGATCTGGTTGAAATTTATTTTGATTATACCTTTGATGATCAATATGGTAGTTTTGCTATTGGTAAAGTACTCAAGTATGACGATGATAATCTGGTATTCGAGAGCATCAATGAGTTAGGGCAGGTTGAATCAATTGCAGTGATTGCTAGGAGCCATATAACGCATATTACTGAAGATTCCGAGCGCTTGCTCTTCTTTAATTTTTTAGTTCAATGGCAAAAAAATAATGGCAGTTTTGATCCGGACAGGCTGGAGCGTTCAGTTAAATTACGGGATGAAATTCAGTCACCGGCAGAAATTATTGATAATTGGCCCGAAGATCAAATAGTGAAAATTAGTGATTCAATTTATCATTATCCTGATCGGTTAGGCTTAATTGAAGATCGCTCTGATAGTGGCTTCGACCTAAAAATTGTAACTGAATATGGTTTAGGAGATACTAGCGATCATGATTATAGTGATTTAATTAGTGTTGATCTGGCTGGTTCAGAAATGATTAAGATGCAACAATTTATTGATAATGAGGGTTAAAATTATTGTCATTTGAATTGAAATTTTAATATAATTGAGAAAACGAAAGGAAGATGTTTTATGGGATTAACTTTTGACAACCCTAATAACTTACAGAAGATGCTTGATCGCTTTGCGACTGTACCAGATCCAAAGAAGACGCCTAAGCATAAGGATCCAGAAGAATTATTAAATAAGGATTCTAAGGACAAGAAGAAAAAAGATAAGAAATAAGAAAAGACAGATTGCATCATATGTAATCTGTCTTTTTGTGTAGAATATTGATTATTTTATTTTTTCATAAATTGGGGTGAGGTCTCCGGTGCCCAGATGAGGCAAACGATAAAGGCAAAGAGTAAAACAATCGCACAAACTAGCATTGCCAGGCTAGCACCACCCACATTAGTTAAGACGGGCAATAAGAAAGTCCCTGCGGCAGCCCCGATTCGGCTGATTGTAATACAAGTACCTACACCAGTTGCTCGTACCTTCAGATCAAATAATTCAGTCGGATAAGGATAATCTAGGATCAAACCAGCTGATAAAATAATCGCAAATAACGTAAAAATACCTAATTTAAGTATTGAATTTAAGTTAGGTACTATTGCTAAAATGCCGATTAGCAGACCTGAGATTAGAAAATTACTGATAAGATAGAAGCGGCGGCTAACCTTGTTAAAGATCCAGGTACCGATTAGCACACCAATGAACATCCCACCATTGTAGATAATTCCTGAGATATTTCCACTAGTGATATTCATGCTTTGTAATAAAATTGGCAAGAAGATACTAATACCGAAAAATGAGAAGGCTTGGCAGGCATAGAAAACCCCACCTACTAGAGTACGTCGCAGATATTGCTTGGAAAATAAAATTGCCCAGGAAATATTTCTAGGCGTTTTCTTTTTATTCCGCTTCATAAAGCGGGCAGGTAATCTCCATTTGCGTCCCATGTGCTTACGAATGACCTTGTTGGCCGTCTTAATCTTACCCTTACTTGCTAGCCAGCCTGGTGAAGCAGGGAGTGGGAAAAGACTTCTGAAGATAGCAGTTACTAGTGCAGGTACTGCACTTGTTGCTAAGATTATTTGCCAAGTATAACTATCAAATCCAGTGATAAAACTACCAGCTAGGTAAGACAAAATAAAACCAATAGTCCAGTAGATTAATAAATGACTCTGGCGCTTGCTGTCTTCACCCTTAGGTAGCCATTCGGTTAACAAGGCATTCCCTACAGTATAGTCAACAGCAATCATTAAACCAATTCCAATACGGAGGATAAAGGTTAAGCTAAAATTAGCGGTTATTAGATGTAATAAAGAAAAAGCAGCTAATATATACATATTCCACATTAAGAGTTTACGGCGACCGATTTTATCAGAAAGTCGACCGACCAAAAGACTACCAGCAAGGCCAATTAAAGCACCAGCCCCAATTAATCCAGTCCAGAAGTCACTAATGTTGATATATTTAGCTGCATTAGAAAGAGCGGTACCACTAATTCCCAGGGAATAGCCACAGGCGATTTGACCTAAGATAACGGCCATCATCACTCTTAAGTGAACTGACATTAGTGGTGCACGCTTGTAATTCTTTTTAGTTTTAATAAATTTTTCGCGTTTCTTTTCTTGGATAATTTTTTCGTTATTCTCCATAAGAGTAGGATCTAAGCCTACTTATAAAACATCTCCTTTTCTTAGATACTTTACATAATCTATATCTATGCTATCAAAAAATAAGAAAGGATGCAAAAAGCCATTCACAAGGAATGGCTTTTAACTTAAGCTTTTTCAATTTCACCAGCTGCGATTGGCAAGGTAGTATGGGCATCATAACTCATTACGCAACCACCTACAGTATCAGGTAATTCCAGATCTGCAGGTACACCATGAACGTAAACTACACGCTTGTCTAGTTGTAGTTTATCGCTACCAAAGGCAGCTTTGAATTTCTTTTGTAGCTTTGTTAATGAGACATCAATCTCATATTCATAATGTCCATTACTGTCGGCAACAGGATAACCATCATGAGGAATATTCATGTTTTCTGGGGCATCATCAAGTGGCACCATTGTAGTTCCTGAGACCGGCTCAGTTTCTGGTAAATCAATAAAGCCATCATGGTTAACGTCTTGAGCTGCAGTTGGTACATGAGCTTTTTGACCATTCGGGAAGCCATGGAAATGTTCCCAGTGTTCAATATTTGCTGGAGTATCAAACATCTCAACGTGAATATGTAGTTGATCACCTTTTTCTTCAAAAGTGGCAGTACCGTGTGCCTTAGTACCAATTTTTTCAGCGTTTAAAGGCTCAATATGTGCGATGTATTTAGTCATGATTAATATTTCCTTTCTGCTTGAGTTGTTAAATACATTGTATTAAGATGCAGATAAAAATAAATTGACTTAGATCAAGAAATGAGGCTTTTATGCAACATTCACCCATGGCTTGTATTCGCAAAGCAGCCATATTTAAAAATTTGCCAAATGAAATGTTAGAAAAACTAGTACCAATTTCAACGCACCAAGAATATTTTCCAAAAGGCAGTATTATTCGACAACCAGGTGATGGTAAGAACGGAATGCTTTTTATGGATCAAGGCAGTGCCAAGATTTACAATCTCAACGAAGACGGTAAAGAGACCGTATTAGGTGTGCTGAATCAAGGCGATGCTAATGGACAGCAGAATCTTTTTCAAGAACATGCCCAGGAAAACTTTGTGCAGGCTTTACAAGATACTTATGTTTGTTCTATTGAGCGTCGTGATTTTCAAAAGTTATTGAAAAAGACGCCAGATTTAGCATTGAATTTGCTTAATAATTTTGGCGAGCAGCTGGTTACAATCGAAACTAACTCTATTCGGCGCAATTCAATGGATGCTCAGGAACGCTTAATGGCCTATTTGCAAGACTTAGCTCAAAAACAGGGGAGTAAAAATGTGGAATTAAAGTTAAAAAAGAAAGACTTAGCATCATATTTGGGTATTACTGCTGAAACTTTAAGTCGCAAATTGAAAAATTTACAAAAAGAAAACCGGATTAAAATATCCGGTCGGAGAATTATTTTACTTTGAAACTTGAGCTGTTTCACCAGCAATTTTTGTTTTATTCAATAAAAGTGAACTAGTTACAACAGAAACAGAAGAGAAGGCCATAGCTAAACCTGCAAGTTCAGGACTAAGCTGCAGACCAAAGGCCATGAATAAACCTGCTGCAATTGGAATACCAATAGTGTTGTAAATAAGAGCCCAGAAGAGGTTTAATTTGATTCTGTTGAAAGTCTTCTTAGAGATCTCAAGCGCTCTAACTACGCCCATTAAGTCATTTTGAACGAGAACAATGCCACCAGATTCAATAGCAATATCGGTACCTGATCCCATGGCGATGCCGACATCAGCTGTAGACAGTGCAGGTGCGTCGTTAATACCATCACCGACAAAGGCCACTTTATTGCCTTCATTTTGTAGTTTCTTGATCTCAGTAGCTTTTTCAGTTGGCAGAACGCCTGCTATAACTTGATCAATTCCGACTTCACGGCCAATAGCTTCGGCAACATTTTGGTTATCACCGGTAAGCATCACCGTCTTTAAACCACGCTTTTTAAGTTCCGCAATTGCTTGCTTAGAACTTGCTTTAGGTACATCTTGAATGGCAATTAAGCCAATGATGTCATTACCTAGGCCAACATAGACTACAGTTTTTGCTTCTTTTTGAAGTTGGAGAGCCTGATCTTTCATTTCCTGGGAAATAGAAATATCTTCTAATAAACGATCGCTACCAACAAAAGCTTCTTGATTGCCATAGTTTGCCTTAACTCCGCGGCCTTCAATAGCTGCAAAGTTTTTGACAGGCTTAATTGTAATATTGGCTTCTTGTGCTGTTTTAACTACGGCAGTTGCTAGTGGGTGCTCAGAATTTTCTTCCAAACTAGCTGCAATAGTTAAGACCTTGTTTTTATCACCTACAACATTAGTAACTTGTGGCTTGCCAACGGTAATCGTACCAGTCTTGTCAAATACAACGGTATCGATGTCGCTAACTTCTTCGAGGACTTCACCGTTCTTGATTAAAACGCCCATCTTGGCGCTACGTGCTGTACCGACCATTAAGGCAGTTGGAGTAGCTAAACCTAGCGCACAAGGACAAGCAATAACAACCACTGAGACGGCAAAGAGCATGGCGCTAACTAATGTTGCACCTAAGAAGACGTACCAGATAACGAAAGTCAGAATTGCAATGATTAAAACAACTGGGACAAAGATATTAGATATTTTATCAGTTAGGTTTTGAATCGGCGCATGGCTGGTTTGAGCTTTTTTAACTAAATCAACAATCTGCGAAAGCATCGTGTCACTACCGACCTTAGTTGCTTTGAAGGTAAAAGTCCCATTAGTATTGATGGTTGAGCCAACAACATCGTCGCCTTTTTTCTTAGTAACTGGCATACTTTCACCCGTAACCATTGATTCATCAAGAGTCGATGAACCGTCAACAATCACGCCATCTACAGGGACTTTTTCACCAGGCTTAACGCGAATGATGTCACCAACTTTAACTTGATCTAGTGGCAACTTAATGAATTTGCCATCACGTTCAACTTCAGCATCTTTAGCTTGCAGATCAATTAGTTTAGCTAAAGCATTCGAGGCATTATTGTGCATCTTTTCTTCCATTGCATCCCCGAGCAAAACGAAGACGGTGACGAAAGCAGCACTTTCAAAGTAGACTTCACGTCCAGTAAACATAGCAAAGATACTGTAAAAGTAAGCTACAGAAGTACCGACGGCTACTAATGTGTTCATATTAGCGTTATGGTGTTTAAAAGCGGCCCAAGCACTGCTCCAGTAAGGGGCAGCGGAAATCGCCATAATGATTGTAGTCGTGATAAAAGCGATCCAATTATAGCCTGGCATCATCCAGTGAAAGGGCATGGCGAACATCTGGATTAGCATTGGAATAGCTAGAATAAATGAGATCCAGAAGCGCTTAATGTTTGAAAGTTTCATTATTTAACAACAACCTTTCCGCGGAACATATCCATTCCACAAGCGTAGGTGTAAGTACCTGGCTTGTCAGTTGGAATGTCAATCGTAACTTCTTTTTTACCATCTAATTTTTGGTCAAAATTTAAATCTTTAGAGACTACTTCATTCATGCAGCCCATATTATCTGATGGAATAAACTTTAATTGAGCTGGTTTACCTTGCTTGAAAGTAACTGTGTTTGGTTTATAACCATGATTTTCTGCATTAACAACAACTTTTTTAGTTTGATTCTTTGAAAAAATACTCATTTTGTAAACTCCTTATTTAACAATGACTTTACCGTGGAACATATCCATCCCGCAGGCAAAATTATATGTACCTTTCTTATCAGTCGGAATATCAACTGTAGTAACTTTTTGCTTAGTTAAATCTTTGTCAACGCCAAGTTGTTCAAAGACGACATGAGATAAACAGGCAGTTGAGTCCTGCATGTCGAAGTTCACTTTGGCGGGAACGCCTTGCTTTAAGACAATCGTTGAAGGGGAGTAACCGCCTTTAACAACGATATCTGCTTCTTGTGATCCTTGGCCTACATTAGCGGTCCCGACAGTTTCTGTATGTTTACCAAAGAACCACCAGAGGATAAAGCCAATTAGCACAGATGCTCTTTTCCTGGTAAACAGTTGCATGGCACTGTTTCAGGGGCAGTCTTTTCTTTTTGATCAATGATCTGCTTCATTTTAGCTAAGTCATTTTTAGAAATAGGAGAATCTGCTAGGAGTTGCAAGATTACCTCTCCTTTATGCATATTGCACATCCGATCTAACAATTCTTGTGCTGCTTCAGTCATTACTTGCGCCTGATTAACTTTAGCCGAGTAAACGAAATGACGACCTTCCTTAGTAGTATTCAATAAGTTTTTATTAACTAAACGGCGTAGTAGGGTTTTGATCGTTGATTCAGACCAATCTTTCTTAGCTTGAAGTTCTTGAATTATTTTAGTAGAGCTCACGGGTTCTATCGTCCAGATAATTCGCATGATTTCCCACTCACTGTCAGAAATTGTGCTCTCTTTTTCTTGCAGTTTAACCATTTTTTCCTCCTATCGTTTACATATGTAACTATACTACTTAAATTTACGTTTGTAAACACTAAAGCAATAAATTATGTATAAGTTTGCAAGTTTTTGTGAAATCAGTAAATAAACAAGCTAATTATCAATAACACAATTAAAATCCAAACTGCATCAATAAGATAAACTAAGATCTTAATCCAGATCTTTTTATACAATTGACCAGTCTGAAATAGAAAATATAAAGTTATTCCCGCTAAGATAACCCCGATAGTGGTGGTAGACGTACTGTGTCCATTGACATAGAAAAATATACCAGTAATGGCAGATAATATTAAAGTTCCGATGATCCAAAGTGCTTTTTTGTTTAACTTCATGATTATACCTCTCGTATGTGTGTTTCATGTGAAACTACCTATATTTTATTATAAAGAAAAAACTCATTCTTAATTAAAAGAATGAGTCGTAATAGCATGTTATAAATTCGTCACCAAGAAGAAGATGACAAACACCACAAACAAGATATACATCATTGGACTAACTTCCTTATAACGCTTAGAAGCAATCATGGTAATTGGGTAGGCAATCAAGCCTAATGCCAAACCATCTGAAATTGAGTAAGTCAGTGGCATCCCTACAACGGTAAGAAAAGCAGGAAAGGCAATTTCGAACCTTTCCCAATCGATTTTCTTTAAGTTGCTGGCCATCAGTACACCAACGATAATTAAAGCAGGAGCCGTTACAGTAGTTGGAATTACTTGTAACAATGGGCTGAAAATCATACTGATAATGAAGAAAATACCAACAAAGATAGCAGTCAAACCAGTACGACCACCCATGGCAATTCCGGCACTTGATTCGACAGAAGTACCAAGTGGGGCAGTACCAAAGACTGCACCTTCAACCATGGCAGTAGAGTCAGCTAAAAAGGCACGACCGATCCGTGGAATCTTACCGTTTTTATCAACCATGCCAGCTTGTTCAGTCATGCCAATCAAAGTACCAGCAGTATCAAAGAAAGTAACCAGCAGGAAAGTTAGTACAACCATCCAAAGTTGAGCGGTATTAATGTCTTTAATATGGAAGACAGCTTGGCCGAAGGTTGGTGCAATACTTGGGGCACCAGAAACGATGTTATGTGGTAATGGAATTTGACCAATGATCATACCGAAGATGGCAGTAACAATCATTCCAATAAAGATAGAACCAGGCACGTTTAATGCCATTAATACAACAGTCAAAATTAAGCCAAATAATGTGATCCAAACTGCTGGGGTGCTAAATTTTCCTAAAGTAACTAAGGTTGAGTCACTGTTAACAATTAATTGACCATTTTTTAAACCGATAAAAGCGATGAATAACCCAATTCCTGCTGAAATAGCATACTTCATATCTTGTGGAATGGCATTAACCACTAATTCGCGTAATTTAAAGACAGTAATTAAAATGAATAAAACTGAAGCAACAAGGACTGCAGCCAAAGCTGTTTCCCAAGAAATATGCATCCCAACACATACGTTATAAGCGAAAAAGGCACCGCTACCTAAGGTTGGAGCTAAGGCAATCGGATAATTAGCAATAAAACCCATTAAAAAACACCCAACTGCTGTGGCAAGAGCTGTTACAGTAAAAGCGGCACCTTTAGGGATACCAGCTGCGTGCAAAATGTTTGGGTTAACGAATAAGATGTAGGAGAGACTGACAAAAGTGGTTAAAGCAGCGATTAACTCACGTTTAACAGTGGTATGAGCATCTTGTAAATGAAAGACTTTTTCCAATGTCTGCATTTAAAAATTCCTCCGTAACTATTAACTTTTAAAGAAACTAATTGTATCTAGTTTAGCACAGATGTTGAGGAAGAGAGCTCAATTTTAATATTTCCTGGGAAATATCGGTTAAAGTATAATAATTAGTAGAAAATTCTTTAGAAGGTAAAAATAATGAGCAAACCTAAGATAATATTTTTTGATATAGATGGTACTTTAATTGAAAAGAAAAAATCAATTACACCTAAAATGCTAGAGACACTGCATGCTTTACAAGACAACGGCATTATGATTTGTATTGCATCAGGCAGACCACCAGTGCAACTGCCTAAGTTGGGTGTAGATTTTGATGCATATTTAACTTTTAATGGTTCTTACTGCTATAACGATCAAGACATTGTTTTTGATAATCCGTTAAGGCAAGGAGATGTCTTGCAGATGATTCAAAATGCTCAGAAAATAAATCGGCCGTTAGCTGTAGCTACCAAAACACGGATTGCAGCTAATGGTGTTGATGAGGATTTAAAGGAATACTTTGCTATTGGTGGAACGGATTTGAAAGTGGCGCCAGATTTTGATGTGGTTGTCGATCAGGATACGGTTTATCAAATAATGGTAGGCTGTCGTGAAAAAGATTATGACAGACTTGTAGCTAATACGCAAAATGCTAAGGTAACAGCTTGGTGGGATAGAGCAGCAGATATTATTCCAGCTACTGGTAGTAAGGGTGTAGCAATTGAAAAAGTGTTAGATTATTATCAAATCCCTGTGAGCGAAGCAATAGCCTTTGGTGATGGCGGCAACGATATTGAAATGTTAAAGACTGTTGGTCACGGCGTTGCAATGGGGAACGCAACAGACGATGTGAAGGAAATTGCTGATGACATCTGTGGCAGCGTGCAAGATGACGGAATTTTTACTTATTGTAAAAAACATAATTTAATTTAAAAATAGGATCGACATGAGTTAGTCGATCCTATTTTGATCAGTTTTTAGAGCTTAATAACCAATCTTTAATATTGATTATTGGAATACCGGAAATCATTTCTTCATTTTCATATCGGCCAGTGATGACTATTTTTTTGTAGTTATTTGGAATTTGAAGTAAATTATCAGTTTCTCTAGTAGAATTTTCTGGAAGCTGGTAGGTTACTTGAATATATTGTTTATCATTTACCTTGGAAACGATGAAATCAATTTCTTTATTATCTAATTTACCAATTTGAACTGTGTAGCCCCGGCGAAGTAATTCGACATAAACTATATTTTCTAAAACACTACCGCGGTCATTATTTCTTTCTCCTAAAGCTTGGGTACGCAAACCAGTATCTACAATGTAATACTTACCTTGAGTAGAAAGAATCTTTCTCCCTCTAATATCATAACGACTAGATTTATAAAAAAGATATGCTTCTTCAAAATATTTAAGGTAACGCTGCACAGCGTTATAAGAGATATCAAAATTTGCTGATTTTAGTGTATTTACAATCTTGTTCGGATTAATTAATTGACCAATCGAATCTGCTAGATATTTAGCTACTAATGCAACTAATTCTGGTTCTCTTAATCCATTTTTGTAGCCGATATCATTGACAATAATGGTATTGTAAATTCCAGAAAGAATAGTTTGTTTTAATTCTTCTTTTGCTAACACTACCGCGGGGAAACCACCATATTTAATGTATTCATCATATAAGTTATCAATCTGACGCTCTGATGGTTCAGAAATATGTTTAAAATCTAGCATTTCTTTAAAAGAAAGAGGATAAACATGTATTTCTACATATCTTCCTGATAGTAAGGTTGCTAATTCTCCACTTAATAGATTGGAATTACTGCCAGTAATTGTGATATCAAGTAGAGGATTAAGTCGAAGGCTATTTACTACTTTTTGCCAATCTGATACATATTGGATTTCATCAAGTAGAATGTACATTCTTTGGTCACTAATAATTCGTTCTTTTAAGTATGAATAAAGCTTTTTAGGTTCATAAAGATCTATATTATCAAAGTCTTCAAAAGAAATATAAATGATTTGATGTTCATTTATGTTGTGTTTGAGTAAATATTCACGATAAAGCATTAAAATATAAGATTTGCCTGATCTTCGTACTCCCGTCAGTACTTTGATGAATTCTGTATTTTGAAATTGAAGTAATTGATTTAAATACTGTGGGCGGTTAATTAAATTTAACTGCATATTATTTCCTTCATAAAGTAAATCTTTAGCAATTTTTATATTATTTCCTTTATAAAGTAAATTATAGCAAAAATTTTATATTATTTCCTTTATAAAGTAAATTATAGCAAAAATTTTATATTATTTCCTTTATAAAGTAAAAAAACAGAAAGTATATCTGCTTTTTATTATTTATTCATTTTTTCACGATATTCGCTAATGCTCATGCCTTTCCAGATGCTGAAGGCACGTAAGAACGAATTAAATTCCTGATAGCCTAGAAGGTAAGCAATATCGCTAGTTGTCATATCGGTGTTTTGTAAATAATTTAGCGCTAAAACTTCTCGGGTGGAGTTCAGTTGTTTTTGAAAAGTAGTGTTTTCGCTACTCAACTTTCTCTGTAAAGTCTGTTTAGAATAACCTAACTTTTTAGCTACATCGTCAATTGTAAATTTACCACTAGGGAGTAATTCGGTCAATATGCTACGTACTCTAGCACTAGTTGAATCATCAACGGATAATTCAGATAAGCGTTTAGTTAATTCAGGCTTGAAATAATCCCACATTGCTTAGTTATAACTAATAAAATTGACCTGCAAGTCTTTTTTGGCAAAAGTGATGGTGTTGCTTTTACCCGATTCGATTTTGCAGCCAAAGAAGTTAATGACCTGCTCATCATTGACGGGGGATGTCATTGTGATCTTCAGCGGGGAAATAGCTTCTTTGGTCGTCTTGCGCAAAAGTCCCACTAAAAATGCAAATTCTGATAAAACTAGAAAAGAGGGTAGGGAATATTGCTGATTACTTGGAGTTAGGGTAATAGAGAGCTGCTTGCTATCCTCATCAATTTTAAAAGATAATGGGCCAATCAGCTTTTTATATTTGGCTAGACGCTTGATAAAAATATCTCCGTTACGGCTACTATATGCCGCAAAAATTGGTGGGGAGAAAGATTCAATTGGATTTGTAGTTGCAATTTCAATTGGAGTGAATGGATCACTAATCTGATCACCAATAGCCGCCATAAAATTGTAGTATTGTTGTTCACTCATTGAAGGATGGAGTTTTTTGAAACAATCTTCAGGAATATTGGCTTTTTTAAGTGCTTCTTCAACGTTAAATTTATAATGAGAGAGTAGGTCTTCATAGCGACCATCTAAAATAAAGTGATTCATTCAAATACCATCCTTTTGATCCATATTATAAGATAAGTTGATTACTTTCTACTACCTTGTTCTTGCATCTTATAAACATTGTTCATGAGCATCTTCTTAGGTAACATTGGTGCTAATTTCATGAATGGTTTTTGGGCTGCAGTTAAACCAGCGGTAATGTTAAGCTTGCCTTCAATCATTCCTTCATACCCAGCTTTTGCAACACCTTCTGGACTAACCGCATGGGCGAATAATTGAGTTGAACTCAAATCACCACGATTGATAAAACCGGTTTGCATAGCGCCAGGCATTAAGCAGCTTACCGTAACGCCTGTGCCTTGTACTTCACGCCATAACGCATTTGACCAGCTTGTAACGTATGCTTTAGTAGCGTAGTAAACGGCTTGAAGTGGGCCAGGCATAACGGCCGCGTTTTACGAAGTCAGGTAAAAATAATTTAGTTAAACGAGTAGGCGTTTCAATGTTAACGGCGATCATGGACATGTCTTGTTCCATACTTCTTTTAATGAATTCGCCTTGACCACCAAAGCCAGCATTGTTGATTAAGTAGTCAATAGTCCAACCGTTCTTTTTGCAAGTATCATAGATCTTTTGCGCAGCATCTGGTTGTGAGAGATCAACATCGATAATATGTGCCGTTACGTTGTACTTTCTACGGGCTTCTTTTTGTTGATCGGCTAATTTCTTAGCATTGCGACCAACTAGGATTAGGTCACCCCCGTGTGAAGCATGAATGTTAACGAATTGGGTACCAAGCCCACCGTATGAACCAGTAATTAAAGCAGTTTTTCCTTCTTGAGTTGTCATAATGAATTCCTCCTAAATAAATCTTTCATAACTCGATTTGTTGAAAATAGTATAGCGGCAATTTAGAAGAATCCGAACATCATAAGGCGTCAAATGATTATCAAAAGATGCCATTTGGATAAATAAAAACACAATCTCATATTTGAGATTGTGTTTAGGAACTAAAACATATAGCTTAATTCTTAGTTTGAATTTTCGTCAATAAAATCTTTTAATTTGCGTAAATCTGCTATTGAGAAATGGCCTCGGTATTTTTCGATATTTAAATCACTAATATTAACTATTAAATAATTTTTAGTATCAATGTATGATGGTTTATCTAAATTATATTTTTTCCAGTCAAAAATGGGAAAGTAATGCTTTCGGATATTTTCACTTTTTTCTTTATATTTTGAAGTGATTTTTAGCAGCCAAGCTTTACTGTTTAGTAATTTAATTATTAATACAGGCCTATTTTTTCCTCCAGGCTTATCAATGTAAGCAACATAAATATCTACAATATCATTAGTCCTCATCTAGCCAATCCTCAATTTCTTTTTTGGTTTTAGCTTCTTTGTGGGGGATTTTTGAGATGCTTTGAATTAATTCTCTTGAGGCTTTTTGTTCAGGAGTTTCTTTTAATTCAAATGGGATACCACCAGTTGCCACAACTTTCTTTAAGAACACATTTATTGCGGTAGTGGTATTGAGCCCTATATCTTGAAAAATTCCTTCTGCTTGAAGTGCTAGTGAGGAGTCAACATTAGCTTGAATTTTTTTATATGATTTCATTTTAGTCACAGCCTTTCTTTGATTATTATATCATCTAATAGAATCTGCTGTCATCATCCATACTATTAACAGACATCTTTTTAGAATAAAAACCAAGTAGACATGCTACTTGGTTAGATGGGGGTATCTATTAATGTAAAAGTAAGATAGGGTTTATAAGATAGAATTATTTTACATTCAGCACAACGAAGTAGATTACGAAAACAATAAACAAAATCCACATCATTGGCGTGATTTCTTTGAAACGCTTGGCTGCGATCATTGATACAGGGTAGACAATCAAACCCCAGCCAAGTCCGTCTGAAATAGAGTATGTAAGAGGCATTCCCAATGCGATTAAGAAACATGGGATGGCAATTTCAAGATTAGTCCAGTGAACGTGTGCCAAGTTTTCGGCCATTAATACCCCAACAATAATTAAAGCGGGTGCTGTAACTTGGGTAGTGAAAACACTCAAAATTGGACTGAAGATAGTTGAAATAAGGAAGAAAATACCAACCCAAACGGCAGTTAAACCGGTACGACCACCAACAGCGATACCAGAACTTGATTCAACGAAGGCACCGACAGGTGAGGTACCAAGAACAGAACCGACCAACATACCACTGGAATCAGCTGCTAGAGCTTCACCAGCACGTGGCATCTTGTTGTCCTTCATCAGACCTGCTTGTTGAACCAAACCAATTAAGGTACCAGTGGTATCAAAGAAAGTAACAAGTAAGAATGTAAAGACAACGATCCACATTTGAACGGTATTAATATCGCCAATATGGAAGACTGCTTGACCAAAAGTTGGAGCAATGCTTGGAACTGAAGAGATAACGCCTTTAGGCATGGGAATTTGACCAGTCACTATGCCAAAAACAGCAGCGGCGATCATTCCGATGAAGATGGCACCTGGAACTCTGGCAATCATTAAGAAAATAGTAATGATTAAACCAAAGATAGTGATCCAAACAGTAGGGTTGTTGAGACTACCAATAGTAACTAAGGTAGAATCACTGTTTTGAATCAACTTACCACCTTGCAAACCGATAAAGGCGATGAATAAGCCGATACCTGCGGAAATAGCATATTTAATATCGGCAGGGATGGCATCAATGATCATTTCACGTACCTTAAAGACAGTTAACAAAATGAACAGAATTGATGCAACGAAAACAGCTGCTAAAGCAGTTTGCCACTTAACCTTCATGCCTAAACAAACAGTATAGGTAAAGAAGGCGTTTAAGCCCAAAGTTGGTGCGGAAGCAATTGGGTAGTTAGCGATAAGCCCCATTACGATACAGGTAAAGGCAGCCGACAATGCAGTAACGGTGAATAGAGCACCTTTATCCATACCGCTGGCACCTAGGACGTTTGGGTTAACGAACAGAATGTATGACATACTTACAAAAGTAGTAAGACCAGCCAATAATTCTGTTTTAAAAGAGGTATTGTTCTCTTTTAGATGAAAAAACTTGCTGATAGAATTCATTTATTCCTCCATAGTCTGTATAATATGAACATTCAATTAGAATTATACTTAAATAGTTAATAATTTCAATAGAATAAAACGACTTTATTCGATTTTGATAATGAATACGCTTTATTTTGAAAAACTCTTGACCTTTACCTTGCGTAAAACCGTATATTTGAATTAGAAAGCAGGTGAAAAGTAATGTCAGAAAGACATGGAATTGGTGAAGTTGCTAAAAAATTGCAAGTAAGTACGCGTACATTACGTTTTTATGATCAAAAAGGGCTACTTAAACCAACTAAGGCAGAAAATGGCTATCGCTTTTATAACGAGGATCAAGTGCAGCAATTACAGGTGATTATTTATTTAAAAGAATTAGGCTTTTCTCTAGCTAAGATAAAAACATTATTGCAGGCTGACCATGCGCAAGAATCGTTGGCTTTATTGGTGAATGCGCAATTGCAGAGTAATAATGAAGAAATAGAAAAGTTTCAGACACAACAGAAGCAACTTCATGATTTGCAAAAAATACTAACCAAACAAAGTAATTTAGAATTAACTGACCTTACGAAGATGATGACTAATGAGACTATTTTAAAGAAGTTCAGAAGAAGAATGTTGGTTTATGGTTTATTGTTAGATGCAATTGAGATTATAGGGATTATTTTAGCTTTCTATTTTGGCAAGCGGGGAAATGATATTGGTGTAATTGCTTCAGTTGGAATAATGTTACTCGTTGTTGTATTTGGTGCATTTAAGCTAAGTCTAAACTATTACAAGGCAGTAGCGTATGTGTGTCCGCATTGTGGTCATACTTTTGTTCCATCGTTTAGAACGTTCATATTTGCTGCACATACGCCCAAGATGAGAAGACTGCGCTGCCCCGATTGTCATGAAAAGTCCTATTGTTTGGAAGTAGGGCGGTAATATTTCCTGGGGAATGAAAAAAAGATTGTCGTTTGAGGCAATCTTTTTTGGTTAATGTCTAATTTTATTGATAATTAAGCCTAGGCAATAGGTAATTAGTATGCCAGCAATCAATGTGATTAAGCCAGAGATAAAAGTTACTTGATTATTATGATATTGCACTGCAATTTTCCCAGAAACTATACCAATAACATTAAAGTAGGTGGTAGGTAACCATGCTGCTGCTTTTTGCAACGGCTCAATCACGGTGCTTGAAACACTTACTCCTATTAACAAAATCAGCGTAATAAATAAGGTAGGAAACTTGTCACGTACGACATTAGAAATTAATTGGATAAAGTTGATGATAAATAATCCCACTAAAAGCTGAAGTACTAGGATTGGCATGATAATTTTTAGCGTTGGTACATACTCGTTAAGTGTTTGTCCGGTTAGATTTTTGTAGAGATAGAATGGATAATTCAGATTGCCAGTTTTAAAAATTAGTGTTGCAACTATGAATATTAAAATATTGAGTAGGTAGAAAATACCACCTGCGATGATTATGCCAATTAAATTATCAAATACATATCTATGATTATTAGTGATTGGCAGCAATGAACTAATATCTGCTTTGTTTTTGTATTTTGAAGTATAGAGTTGAGTCAAAATAAAGGTGACTACTAAAATGAATAAAAATGGCAGGTATAGTTGATTTAAATCTAATAAAAATTGAATTCCAGTCACGGGTGGAGTGTCTTCATACGGAAGTGGATGTTTAGTTAAATATTCAAAAAATTTTACATTTTTAGTTAGAGCATTTTTTTCATCGTTGCTGACATTATGATTTTTTAATTGAATATTTTTAGCCAAATTTGCGGCTTTTAGCTGATAGTGATAAACTTCTTGCCAATTTTGTTGCTTGAATGCATTGAGTAGATTCTGACTATCTTTGCGCTGTTTTTTAGTATCTGAAATACTTTGTTTGGTTAAGTTATATGCTTCGCCATTCTTTTTGTAATGCTTTAAGGAATGTTCCATTTGTTCAATAGCGTTATTTTGCATAGCTAAATTTCCCTTAGCTTGATTTTCTAAGGACATACTCCTAGAAGTGGTCGCATTAAGACCGAGCACGATAAAAGAAATTATTAGTAATAATGGTACTGTAATTAGAAAAATGTTATTTTTGAAAACCTTCTTTAGCTGAAATTGAATATAAGCCATTATTTCACCTCATTCATTGTTAAATTCTCTAGTTTTAACTTGGTGACGTTATGTAAATTATTAATTTCGTTTGCATAGTGAGAGGTTAGAATAATGCATTTGTCATTTAAACTGATCAAATCGTTTAATCTACAGTAGAGCTTGTTTCTGTTTTCTTCATCTAAGCCATTGGTAATCTCATCCATTAATAAATATTGGGCATCACTGACTAAGTATATAGCGATAATTAATTTCTGTTTCATCCCTAGAGAATATTTTTTAATGGGTACTTTTGCAAATTGATCTATTCCCCAAAAGCTGAGTTCTGTATCTATATCGTGTTGCGAATGCCATGAAACTTTCACAAATTGGAGATAATCTAAGCTGTTTAGGTTTGAATCCATCCAATTGTTTTCTTCGAAGAAAAATATTTTCTCCTTAGCTTGGTTAAATGGCATATTATCAAAAGTGATAGCCCCTTTATAGTTAACTAGTTGGGTTAATGCTTTAAGAAAGGTGCTTTTGCCAGCACCATTTTCTGCCATAATTTGATAGATATTTCTAGTTTTAAAAGTAGTCGTAAAACTCTTTAAAATTGGTTGTCTGGTTGTGATAGTTAGGTTTTCAACTTTGATCATAAATATCCTTTCAAAAAAGGCACGGCTGTTGTGCCATGCCTATAAATAATAATTAAATCATACAGGATATTAATCAGCATCGAGTTGTTTCGTATCACATACTATACAAAATCATTTTGGCCAAGTTTTAACTATATCTTGATAGCCATATTTTTTCATTTCGTCTTTAATTTTTTGTGCCTCTTCCTTGTTACCAAGAAATAAATTTTGCAAATATACTGCAGCAATCTTGTAAAGCAAGAAATGTACCGTAGGTTCTAGATTAAGAATATAATCAAATATTTTTTGAACATTTACATCTATGGTTTTTACAGGATTATTTTTCTTATAATATACCGCTAAATAATTCTCGAAGACGCGAAGATATCTTTCTTGTAGTAATTCAGGTATATTATGCTCCTTTTGTACTTTCGCAAGTAGCCTGCCGATAAAAAATGATAAGTCAGATGAATCCCATAGTGGCATTGTATCTGTAAATAATCGCAGTAAATCAGGTCTGGTCATCCAATTTGCTCCTTCATCAAATTCAACGAAAAGCTTTTCTTTTACTTTGGGATCAATTAAGTTTAATTCATCTTTTAGATTAGCTACTGAAATCATAGCTCTCAGTTTTAGAATGCTTGAATTAGATTGAAGAAGAATTTTATGATAATTTTGTTCAATTAGTTCAATTTTTCCACTATTAAAAGCCTGGTTCATCTTTTAATTTAGATTGGGAGCTATAGGTATTGCGAAGCAATTGATAAAAATATGTAATATCAATATCGTGTTCAAATAGAATTTCAGTTAATTTATCGGCGCTGATTCTATTTCTTCCGCTTTCAACTTTAGCGTAAAAGGAGCGAGTTACAACACCTGCACACATTTGCTCTTGAGTAAGATATAATTCATGTCTAATTTGTTTTAATGCCTCACCAATGGTCACAGGACTACCTTCTTTTATTTTTTATTGATGAATAATACTAAAAAAAGGCTAAGTTATCAAAAAACATCGACTATATTCGATAAAGCACCCATTTTTAATAATCTTATCGATTATAATCGATAAGATTGATGATTTTTGTATTTATATCGATTATAATCGATAATAAATGAGGTAAATCGAACGTGAATTCGGTGCATATGATGGCATTGCGGACAATTATCCAAAATATGTCCTTTCAATGGACAAGTTTGATATGAGTCGCAATGGGATAATTCATCAGAATATTATTGATTTTTTGCTTGAAAAATAACCGCAATAAAAGAGGACTAGTCAAAATTGGCTGGTCCTCTTTTTCAAAATTTAATTATTTCCTTAAAAATTCAACACCCACAGGAAGATCAGGAATACTACAAACAGTACCCACATCATCGGTGTGACTTCCTTGCCACGCTTAGCAGCAAGCATACAGATAGGGTAGGTGATCATGCCCCATGATAAACCGTCTGAAATTGAGTAAGTAAGAGGCATCCCTAAAATAATCAAGAATGCAGGAACTGCAATTTCCAACTTGTTCCAATGAATATGAGCAGTATTTTGTGCCATTAATACTCCAACAATGATTAAGGCAGGAGCAGTAACTTGGCTAGTGAAAACACCAAGCAATGGACTGAAAATCATTGAGATTAAGAAAAAGATCGCTACAAAAACTGCGGTTAAACCGGTACGGCCACCAACGGCGATACCAGCACTTGATTCAACGAAGGCACCAACAGGTGAAGTACCAAGGATTGAACCAACAGCCATCGCACTTGAGTCAGCTGCTAAGGCCTTACCTACACGTGGCATCTTGTTGTTCTTCATGAAACCAGCTTGTTGAGCAAGTCCGATTAAGGTACCTGCAGTATCGAAGAAAGTAACAAGCAGGAATGTTAAGACAACAACCCACATTTGCACGGAGTTGATGTCCTTTACGTGGAAAATAGCTTGACCAAAGGTTGGAGCTAAGCTAGGTGCGGTAGAAATCACCTTGTGTGGCAATGCAATTTGCCCAGTGCAGATCCCGAAGATAGCGGCAAGAACCATTCCGATAAAGATTGCACCAGGAACGTTCAAGATCATCAAAATGACAGTTACTAGCAAACCAAAGATAGTGATCCAAACGAGGGGATCGTGTAATGATCCTAAACCTACCAAAGTTGATTTATTAGCAACGATCAATTTACCATTTTGTAAACCTAAAAAGGCAATGAATAAGCCGATCCCAGAAGAAATGGCAAACTTTAAGTCAGCTGGAATTGAATCAATGATCTTTTCTCTTAATTTGAATAAAGTAATTAAGATGAAAATAATTGATGCAACGAAAACTGAAGCCAAGGCTGTTTCCCATGAAACATGCATCCCAATACATACGGTGTAAGCAAAGAAGGCATTGATTCCCAAAGCTGGTGCCTCACCGATCGGGTAGTTGGCAACGATCCCCATGATTGCAGTACCAAGAGCGGCAGCTAAAGCAGTAGCGGTGAAGACTGCACCGGTATTCATACCGCTGGCGCCCAGTACGCTAGGGTTAACAAACAAAATATAGGACATGCTGATAAAGGTAGTTAAACCAGCAATAAATTCAGTTCGAATGTTGGTTTTGTACTTATCTAATTGAAAGTAGCTTTTTATAAAATTCATTTTATCTCCCCAAAATATTGTTCGTGTTTTAACTTCTTGAACACAACTCTTATACTTTAGCATTGATAAATAAATTTGTAAACGCGAATTATTTTAATCATTACTTGGGCATTTATTGCAATTTATCTTTAAATGATAGGAAAAGCATTTAATTGAATCAGCTTTCATTAGCATAAATAAAGCATTATCCTAGGATATAAGAATTAAAAAAGAAATAAAGGTGAAAGAATGTCCGCACAACTTATTTTTTCAGATCTTGATGGCACATTGATTAATGATGATTTAGAGGTAACGCTCAAAACGCGGGACGCAATCCGCAGGCAAATTATTAATGGCAATATTTTTATTCCGACCTCGGCTCGTTTGCCTAAAGGCATGATGACCGTTGTTAATCAGATTTTGAAGGTCTGTCCATTTATTGCATATAACGGTGCGTTAGCGTTTGATGAAACAGGTAAAGTGCTTATTAGTCGCTTTTTTAAGGCAAAAGAAGCAGCAGAAATTTGCCGTTACGTAGATGAGCAAGACAATGATGCGGCCTGGAATATTTATAGCGGTTATGTTTGGTATTGCAGTGAACAAAAGAGCCCAAGGATTGAGCATGAAGAAAATATTGTCCAAGTGCAGGCAACACCAGCAACGATTAAGCAAATTGCCAAATTGCAGGGTGTACACAAAGGCTTGATTATGGGAAAAGCAGCGGATCTTGACCAGATGCAAGCAGAATTAGCTGCTAAATATCCTGATTTAACTTTTGTTAGATCAGCAGAGAATTTATTAGAAATTGTTTTAAAGGGTGTAAGCAAGGCTAGTGCAGTCAAAATAGTTGCTCAAGAATATGGCGTAGACTTGCAAAATTGCATTGCTTTTGGCGATAACTATAACGATGAAGATATGTTGGAAGAAGTGGGGTATCCATTTTTAATGGGTAATGCCCCAGCAGAACTAAAACAAAAATTTGCTCCGGCACAAATTACTGCTGATAACAATCATGATGGGGTTGCGAAAGCATTAGCAAAAATTGAATAAATAATAAATCGCATAGAAGCTCTATGCGATTTATTATTTCCTGGGAAATTATTGTTTGGCTTTTTCGATGATATAGCTAGCGAAGCTAAAGATTATGATAACTAACCCAGCAATGATCCAGCCCAAAGTTGAAAATTTAGATCCAATTAAAAGTAATAGGGCAACCAGGAGAATATAAATAGTAGCAAGTCCAATTGTCAGTTGCTTATATTTGCTTCCTAATTTTTTCAATAGTGAAGAGCGATATTTGGATAATAATTGCCGTCCAAGAAGATAGACAATAATGGTGGTATAGATTGCTGGAGTAACAAAATCAAATTGTTTTTTAAAATATAGAATCCATTCGATGATTAAGAGGATAACTAATATTGTATAGGCAAAGTTATCGGTTATTCTTTTTAGTTTAGTTAACTTTTTCTTTTGAGCGATGATTGCGACAATGCCCAAAATTAAGCAAACTATGATAAGTGGGAAAAACCATTGTCCACCAGTTACGGTTGATAACATAAAAACTCCTCCTTTAAACACAACCTTTTTCAAATTATACAAGAATAAAGCGAAGAATTCACTGTAAACAAAAAACATTCAAAATGCATTCGTATGCAAATTGAATGTTTTTATTTATGCTTCGATCTGGATATCAGTTGACTTATTCCAATCCTCAGGAAGCTTTCCCATTTCTTTTAATTTAGCTGTGATTTGATCCAAGACTATTTGTCTATCAGACTCATTTGCCATAAAGTCGAGTTTATCACCGTCAATTTCCATTTTTGGTGAATAGTCGTAGTTCTCATACCAAGGTTTGTAATAACGAAGCAGACGCTTGTAATAGTCCTCTAAAGTTGAATCATAACTCAATTGTTCATATGGACGGCCACGCTTTTTAATACGTTTAATCATGGTGTCGTATGAAACGTTAATATGAACAAGCAAATCTGGGTTCTTCTTTGGCATCCGTTCTAACTCGCCCATCATATTGTGCAATAACTCATAGTAAGTATCGACTTCTTCAGAAGTAGCACGGCCAATATCAGCGTTCATTTGGAAAAAGAGGGCATCTTCGTAGATAGAACGATCTAAGACGTTGTTATCTTCAGTAAGCGCGTCTTTAATGCTGTGAAAGCGTGTGTTCAAGAAATATACTTGCAATAAGAATGCGTATTTTTTAGGATCGGCGTAGAAAAGTGGCAAGACAGGGTTGTCGTCAACACTTTCATAAAAGGGCTTAGTTCCTAAATAATTAGATAAAATACCTGTTAAACTGGATTTACCGGCTCCAATTGGCCCGCTTAAAACAATAACTGTCATCACGTTCCTTCTTTTTATTCAGTCTTATAAGTTGCCGATTTCGTGCAACTTGTTATCAATTTCTTTTAATACTTCTTTTTGAGCATCCATGCTAGAAACAAAATCTAGCTTATCCCCATTAATTGCCATCTTAGGTGAAGCATCGTATTGTTCGTACCATGGCTCATAGTACTTTAAAAGTCTTGCGTAGTAGTCCTTTAAGCCAGGATCAGTACTAATTTGTTCAAAAGATCTGCCGCGCTTCTTAATCCGATTGAGCATTGTATTAAGTGATACATGGATATAGATTAAAAGATCAGGCTTTTTGCTAGGATTGCCTGGCGTATCTTCCATCATATTATCGAGTAAGTCGTCATAGATCTTGAACTCAGTTGGATCAGCGACCTTGCTATCGGCATTCATCTTGAAGAACAAAGCATCTTCATAGATAGAACGGTCAGAAACGCTATTTTTTTCCTGAATGGCTTGATTAATTTGGGCTAAACGATGGTTAAGAAGATAAGTATTGAGCAGGAAGGTATAACGCTTCATATCCTTGTAGTACAGAGGTAAAACAGGATTGTTGTCAACACCTTCATAAAAGGCTTGTGTTCCTAGATGTTCTGCTAAAATACTGGTTAAACTGGATTTACCGGCTCCAATTGGCCCACTTAAAACAATAACTTGAATCACATTCTTTCTTAAATACCATATATTGTACAATTAATAAGTTTAATACGAGATATTGTGGCACACAAGCGATTTTTTAATTATGTTTCACACTCAAAAGTCAAGGGTAGAAATAAAAAATCGAATAGGAATGAAACATAATTCAATTAGAACAGAAAAATTTTAAAAAATAAAGTTATCTAAAAATAAAGCAGATAATTCTAGTACTCAAAAAATAAGTACTTATGTAAATTAACTTTATATTTTGATAATTTCTCTTTAATTAATATGAATTATAAATTCAAAAATAAAATTAAAAGTTTGCTTTATAGATAATATTGAATTATTAATTTAAAAGAGTTATTATAATTCATGTAAGGGCTTACACGGCTCGCTTAATAATCTATTTTTAGGAGGAGAACATCATGGCAGATAAGTATTCTACATTAGGTCAAGAAATATATGCTAATATTGGTGGACCTAATAATGTTGAATCAATGTACCATTGTATGACCAGACTTAGAATTAAAATTCGTGATAATTCTAAAGTAGATATTGCTGGTTTGAAAAATATTGATGGTGTGCTAGGAGTGGTAGATGCTGATACTTTGGAAATTGTTTTAGGTTCCGGGGTAAACGCTAAAGTTGCTCAAGATATGGTTAGCCAAGTAGGAGTTAAAGAAAACGAAGAATTTCCTACTAATGTAACCAGCGATTATCAGTCAGAAAAATCTGAAGTACAAGCTAAGGCAGCTGAGGTACATGCTCAGCATAAAGCACAGCTTAAGCAAACCTGGTGGCGTAAGGCTTTAGGCCACATTTCAGCCATCTTTATTCCATTGATTCCTGCATTTATTGGTGCTGGTTTGATCTCAGGTGTTGCTGGTATTTTAAAGAACATGCTTACTGTCAAGATGCTTCCAGCAAGTTGGGCTTTAGGTGTAACAATCTTGAGTATGATTTCAAGTGCTTTATTTAGCTACTTGAATATTTATGTAGGTATTAATACAGCTAAAGAGTTTGGAGCTACACCTGGCCTCGGTGGTATTATCGGTGGTGTAGTTCTGTTACCAGGAATTGTTGCTCCTGTTACTATTCCTAACTTTTTGGACGGTAAGCCGTTAGCTGCAGGACAAGGTGGTATCATCGGGGTTTTGTTTGCTGTATGGATTTTGTCATATGTAGAAAAATGGTTCCACAAGCACATTGCAGACTCAGTAGATATTATCTTTACTCCATTTTTAACAGTATTAATCATGGGCTTATTTACAGTATTTGTAGTTATGCCTATTGCTGGATGGATTTCAAATTCATTAGTTGGTGCTATTAATTGGGTATTAAATGTTGGTGGACCTGTAGCCGGATTCCTTCTCGGACTATTCTTCTTACCAATGGTAATGTTAGGATTACACCAAATTTTGACTCCAATTCACTTGGAAATGATTCAAAAGATGGGATATACTCCATTACTTCCTATCTTGGCTATGGCCGGTGCTGGTCAAGTTGGTGCTGCTATTGCTTTGTGGGTAAAGTGTCGTAAAAATAAAGAATTAGTTAGATTAATTAAAGGCGCATTGCCTGTAGGTATCTTAGGAGTTGGTGAACCATTAATTTATGGTGTTACTCTTCCTTTAGGTCGTCCATTCATCACTGCATGTATTGGTGGTGGTATCGGTGGTGCTGTAGTAGCTTCATTTGGTCATGTCGGAGCTATTGCTATTGGACCATCAGGTGTTGCTTTGATCCCATTGATTGCTAACAACATGTGGTGGGGTTACGTTATCGGTTTATTATGTGCCTATGCTGGCGGATTTGTTGCCACTTATTTCTGGGGAGTTCCTAAGACTGCTATGGAAGGTGAAGTAAAACAGCCAACTCAAGCAGTTGAAGAAAGAAGAAATACTGAAGCAAAAGCTGACAACTTAAATATGCCTAGTGAAAAAGTAGAAGTTACTTTTGAAGCACCTGTGACAGGTAAACTTCAAAAACTTGAAGATGTAAAAGATGACGTATTTTCAAAGAAAATGTTAGGTGATGGTTTTGCAATTGATCCAAGCAATGGAAAAATTATTGCTCCTATTGATGGAACTATTGATTCTGTTATGGATACAAAGCATGCTATTACATTGAAAACAAATAAAGGGCATCTTGATGTGTTAATGCATTTAGGACTTGATACTGTGGAATTAAAAGGAAAACCTTTTATCATTAATGTTAAACCAGGTCACAAAGTTAAGGCCGGAACACAGATTGGCTCAATGGATATTAAAGCTATCAAAGAAGCTGGTAAAGAACCAGTTGTATTAACTATTATTGCAAATATGGATCATGTTGATCATGTTGTGAGAATGAGTGATGGAGAAGTAGAAGCCGGTAAAGATGTGTTTCATGTTATTACTAAATAATAAAAGAAAGAATTGATATAAATGTCACTTGATAAATTAACTACTGAGCAGAGAAACAAAAACACAATACATATAGACACTATGTCAACATTAGAGATGGTTAAAACTATTAATAGTGAAGACGAAAAGATTGCTCAAGCGGTTGGTACGCAAGATAAAAAAATTGCACAGGCAATTGATATTGGAGCTAAACGATATCATGATGGCGGACGTTTAATTTATATTGGTGCTGGTACAAGCGGTAGATTGGGTGTTTTAGATGCAGTTGAACTTGTACCAACATACGGTATCAAACCTGAAAGAGCTATTGGTTTAATTGCAGGTGGCAAGAGTGCTATGTATTTAGCAGTTGAAGGCGCTGAAGATGATCCAGATTTAGCTGAAGCAGATTTAAAGAAAATAAATTTATCTGAAAAAGATATGGTTTTAGGAATTGCAGCTAGTGGTCGTACTCCTTATGTAATTGGTGGTCTTGACTATGCCAAAAAAGTTGGTGCGGCTACTGTAGCAATTGCTTGTGTAAAAAATAGTTTGATTGGTCAACATGCAGAAATCGCAATTGAAGCTGTAACTGGTCCGGAAGTAGTTACTGGTTCTACTAGAATGAAAGCCGGCACAGCGCAAAAAATGATCTTAAATATGATTTCTACAGGAATTATGATCCGCCAAGGCAAAGTTTATGAAAATGTAATGATTGATGTTCTTCCAACTAATGAAAAATTAGTAGAAAGAGCTAAGAGAATAATTAGTACTGTTACAGGAATTTCAAAAGAGCAAGCATCACGTGTTCTAAAAGAAGCTGATAAAGATGTTGGTTTGGCTATTGTAATGGCTAAAACAAAAATGAATAAAGAACAAGCGGAGACTTTACTTGCAGAAAATCATAGTAATGTTAGCGACGTTTTAAAATAATTTGATATAAAAATATAATAATTTTGTTTAACTGTATGAGAAGAGGAAATACTATGAATCGTAAGCATTTAGTTACAAAGAGTTGTACTGCAGCTTTATCTTTATTAATGTTAGCAAGTACATCTGTTGTTTGTATTCCTAATAGTATAAATCAGCCAGTGTTTGCAGCTACTAGTAAACGTTCTCAAGAACCTGCTGGGCAATATCAAATTAATGAAAGTTTTCCTATTGATGAAAAGGATGATAATCCTAGATTCGATACGTGGTCTTTATTAGACAACATTAATAGAAAGTTTTATGGCTTTAAAGGTCAAGGTTCAGTTTGGGTTTATAGTAATAATCCTAAGAAATTTAGTCTATATATTAACGGTCGGAATATTAAATTAACTAAAGTAGGTCGTAATAAATGGGTAAAATTAGATATTAGTAAGTATACAAAAAATGGTAATAATGCTTTGCAAATTTCACCTCAAAAAGGAATATCCGCTAGTGATAAAATCGATGTAAAATTACCATATCCGGTTCTGATTGATAATACTAAAAAATATCGTGATAACGATACTTTTAAAGCTATGGATAAGTTAATAAAAGCTGAGATTAAAAATGGTTATCCATCTGCACAAATAGTTGTTATACATAATGGACAAATTATCAAGCGCACTGCTTATGGTAGAGTAAATGCATATACGCAAGATGGTAAGCAAATTAAAAGTGCACCTAAAGTAACTAATACAACTTTATATGACTTAGCTTCAAACACAAAGATGTGGGCAACCAATATGGCGATTCAGAAGCTAGTATCAGAGAAAAAATTAAATATTGATGCAAAAGTTAATACTATTTTTCCAACTTTTAAGGATAAAGCGAGTGATAAGATTAAAGGTAAAACAGATCTGACTATTCGTGATATTTTAATGCATCAAGCAGGATTTCCAGCAGACCCTCAATATCATAATAATAATTATGATCCAAATAATTCTAATAAACGCAAAAAAGATGCCACCCCAGTTTATACGCAAGATAGGAACAATATTCTAGAAAAGATTATTGCTACGCCTTTACAGTATAAACCAGGTACCAAAACTATTTATTCCGACGTTGATTACATGCTTTTAGGCCTTATTATTGAAAAGATAACAGGTGAAAGAGAAGACCAATATGTAGAAAACCATATTTATAAACCGTTAGGGTTAACTCACTTGATGTATAAACCATTAGAAAAAGGAATAACTAAGAATAATATCGCCGCTACAGAATTAAATGGTAATAGTCGTGACGGGCAAATTAGTTTTAATAATATTCGTCGTTATACTTTACAAGGACAAGTACATGATGAGAAGGCATATTACACAATGCATGGTGTAAGTGGACATGCTGGCCTATTTGGAAATGCTTCAGATTTAGCTGTTCTTGCCCAAATGGTAATAAATCGTGGTGGATATGGTAATCATCAAGTATTTGATGAAGATACACTTGATGAATTTATTAAGCCTAAATCAACTAATTCTAGTTATGGTTTAGGTTGGAGACGACAAGCAAGTAATGCTTATGGATGGGCATTCTCAGGATTATCAGATGCGTCTACTGTTGGACATACTGGTTGGACTGGTACGTTGACTGTTGTTGATCCACATGATAATACTGCGGTAATATTGTTAACTAATGAAAGAAATACACCTATTTTAAAGCCTGAAACAATTGCAACTGCTAATGATTTTGCAGGTGGACATTATTTATTGTCTAAATATGGTGATATTGCAAGCTTAGCATTTGCCGCTGTTAATGATGATAAACAATCCGCTAATGATGCTAAATTAATCAGTTTAGTTACTCAAAGATATAATGAGATTCAAAAGAATAAAGATGACCAAACTAATGCAGATAAAGCAGATTTATGTGGAATTTATGATGCTGTAGTTTCTCGTAAGCATAATAAAGCAATCAAGAAGTTTCTATCCAGTTCAACTGGTAAAAAAATTACAGCGTATGTTAAAGCAAATAGATCAGCTGTAAATAATGTTCGAAATAGAAATTAATTAAATAGTATTAAAAAAAGAAGGTCATTCGTCAAGAATGGCTTTTCTTTATCAGAAAGGAAAGAAAGATGTTAGGGATTTCCGTTTATTTTCGTGATTATGATGAGGAGTACTTAAAAGAAGCAGCTAAAGCCGGTGCTAAATATGTTTTTACTTCTTTGCAAATTCCTGAGGAAGATTATTCTAATCTTGATCAAAAATTACCTAAATTTTTCAAATTATGTAATGACTTAAAACTTGAAGTAATACCAGATGTATCACCTGTTACTTTAGAACGATTAGATATACCTAAAAACAATTTTAAAGCATTGAAAGAAAAAGGATTTAAAGCTTTAAGACTAGATTATGGTTTTGATGATTTTAAATTGGTAAAAAGGCTACAAGAAGATTTCAATATTTTGTTAAATGCTAGTGTTGTTACACCCAAATATATTGAGACAGCTAAAGAAGCAAATGTAGATTTAAATAAATTAACTTTAACTTATAACTTTTATCCTCATACGGATACTGGTATGGGGTGGGATGATTTTAAACGTAAAAATTGGCTTTTTAAAGATTTAGGTTTACGTACACAAGCTTTTGTACCAGGGGATGAAATCAAGCGTTTCCCTTTATATGAAGGTCTACCAACAGTTGAAAAACACCGTGGACAGTTACCGTATGTTGCTGCAGTTGAATTGATGCAAGAAGCTAATGTTGACGATATTTTTATTGGTGATAGTCGTGCCTCGATTAAACAATTAAGATATATTCATGATTTTCAACAAAATGGTGTCATGAATATTGAGTGTCATCTTTTGAAAAAGTACCAAACTTTATATGATCAAAAATTTGAGATACGTAAAGATATTCCTGAGAATATCGTCCGTTTAACTTGCCCTCGTACACCTGGTGTGGCAATTGAACATGCATTAAATCGAAGAAAAGGTTCTATTATTATGCAAAATAAATTAGCCCAGCGATACAGTGGAGAAATAGATATTGTTAAACAAGATTTACCGTTTGAAGTACGTAGTAATGTGATAGGCTGGGTTACACCTGAATATGTTAATTTGTTAAACTATATTGATGATCAAACTAAGATTGTATTTAAAAAAATAGATTAGGGGATGATCTGTATGTCTAACTTAACCAGCAAAATTTCTAATGCATATCCAACTTTTAATAAAACTTCAGCTCTTATAGCAGATACCTATTTAAAAAATCCTAGTATTTTTTTAAGTAAAAATATTAAAGAACTAGGCGATATTACTAAAACTAGTGGTGCGTCTGTAATTCGATTTTGTAAGAATTTAGGCTTTAAGGGTTTTAAAGACTTTCAAATAGCTTGTGCTCAGGAACAACCGGTAAAAATTAATAATCAAATTGAAACGATTATAACTGAAAATGATAACCCTACAAGTGTACTATTTAAGTTGCAAACTAGTTTAAGCAAAAATCTTGTTGACCTGGGCAGATCTATCGATCATGAAGAACTGAACCAAGCTGTTGAATTGATTGATAAAGCGAGAGTGGTATTTATTGCTGGTGAAGGAGCTTCAGGGTTAGCCGCAGAAGATTTTTTTGATAAGTTATTTCGTAGTGGCAAAGAGGTCACTTTTATAAGAAGTTCACACATTGCCTTAGAGGGAATTACAAATATCACAAAAAATGATGTTTTGATTATTTTTTCTTATAGTGGAATGACACAGGAACCACTATTAATGGCTAAGCAGGCTAGAAAAAATTACGCAAAAATAGTTTTAATTACACGAGAGAAAAAATCACCTTTAAGACAAATCTCTGATGTAGTAATCTCTTTGCCAACAAATGAAAAACTTTTACGATTTGGAGCAGTAAATTCATTATTTTCGGAGATGTTTGTTTCAAGTCTATTATATTTGAGTTTAATTTCGCCTAAATTAAATGAGCTAAAAGAAAAAATGGAGATTACCCAAAAATTAACAGATTATTTAAAAATAAAGGACTAATTAGTATCCCGGATTTAAAATTGAAGTGCAACACCAAGTGTTAAACAAAAAGGCCATGAAGACCTAAACTTGAAGTGACGAAAAATCAAGAAAGGAAGATCTTCATGACCAATTCAAATTCTAGCATTTCTAAGCACTATCATCAATTAACCAGCGTACAACGTGGACAAATTCAAGCAATGCTGGATTCCGGCATAACTTCCCGTACTGTTATCGCTCAAGAAGTCGGCTGCCATAAGTCGACAATCAGTCGCGAAATCAAACGCGGAAGCGTCCTGCAAAGAGACAGCAGCTATTTATTGTATGAGCACTATTACGCTGATACTGCACAGCTTTATTATGAGAAGCGTCGCAAAAACTGCTATCAGCGCAATCCATTGAAGCATTATGCTGTCTTTTTGAGAATGCTCTCCAGACGCTTCAAAGCTAAATTTGATGCCACCAGCATCGATGAATTCGTTGGTGAATTCAAAAGGACTATGCCAGGCTACCCTTGTCCCAGCACACCAACTGTCTATCGCTATATTGATCAGGGCTTGCTGGACATAAGCAATATTGATCTGCCTATGAAGCTCAAAAGACGCAGGAACAAGCGTCATCACGGCCAGAGCGGTCATGCTTTGCACAAGAAGAATCTTGGCAATTCCATTGAACAGCGTCCTAAAGAGATTGAAGACAGAAAAACGCCGCTGCACTGGGAAGGAGATCTGGTTAAAGGCGTCAGACGCAAGAATCAGCCTGCTTTAATGACTTTGACCGAAAGAACCACACGCTTTGAAGTAGTTATCAAGATTCCTGACTATCGGGCAAGCACATGCCAAAGGCTGCTTCAAAATGAGATTGACAGACATCCTGCCTGGTTTAAATCGATCACGTTTGACAATGGCTCTGAGTTTGCGGATATGACCAAGATCAAAGGCTGCCAGATCTACTTCGCCCACCCATATTCTCCATGGGAAAGAGGCACCAATGAGAACTGCAATGGACTTCTGCGTCAATTCTTCCCTAAAGGCAAAAGCATGAAAGATAAGTCAGCTGCTTATGTTCAACAGGCAACTGATGCCATTAACCGCAAACATCGTCGAATCCTTCAATATCACACAGCAGAAGAACTCTTCAAGCAATATATTTCCTCATAGCCTAACTGTTGCACTTAATTTGACAATTCAGGGACTAATTAGTATAAAACATATTTGATTTAAAATTAACAAAAATAGCTAGGTCTTCTACGATTGTAGAAAGCCTAGCCTTTTATTTTTAGAGATAAATTGTCATTTAGTTCTTGTATTTGTCGTCTAGCTCTTGAGCTGCAGCCTTATCAACAATAACAGTTACATCAGGGTGTTTTTGTAAAATGGATGCAGGTACTTGTTCAGTGACTGGTCCTTCAATCATTTCTTTAATTGCTTGAGCTTTCTTTTCGCCAAAGGCCATTAAAACGATCTTCTTTGATTGCATAATATTAGCAGTACCCATGCAGATCGCACTCTTTGGCACTTCATCGATGCTATCAAAGAAGCGAGCGTTAGCTTTGATAGTATTTTCGGTTAATTTAACTTCGTGAGTACCAATGTCGAATGGAGTACCTGGTTCGTTGAAGGCGATGTGGCCGTTACGACCGATACCTAATAATTGGATGTCGATAGGATTGTCCTTAATAATTTGGTCGTATTCTTTGCAGAATGCTGGAATATCTTTTGCCATACCATCTGGAACGTAAGTCTTCTTGAATGGCTTTTGGTCAAATAAGTGCTTTTGCATAAAGTAGTGATAACTTTGAGGATTATCTGGGGTTAAGCCTACATATTCATCGAGGTTGATGCTAGTGAGGTCTTCACAATTAAGATCACTTTGTACCCAATTTTGGTAAAGTGTTTCAGGGGTTGAGCCAGTTGCTAAACCTAAGACTTTAGCACCATTTTTAATGCCTTTTTCAAAAATCTCGAATGCCTTTGCTCCACCTTGAATTTTGTTTTCAGTAACAATAACTTTCATAATAAATCCTCCTTATTTAATGGTCTAGTCCATTATAAAATGGAATAGACCATTTTGTCAATTGGTAAAGCAAAATAATTGTAAAGTAAGTATGTTAGAATTTGAGTATAAGGAAGTGAGCGAGGATGGATTTTGAAAAGCTAACCGGTTTAGGGATCGGTACTTGGGGCTTAGGTGAAGATCCTAAAAAGAAAAAAGATGAAATAGCAGCTATTCGTTATAGTTTAGATCATGGCTTGAAGGTAATTGATACAGCTGAGATGTATGGTGATGGTCAGAGTGAACAATTAATTGGTGAAGCAATTAAGGGATATGATCGTGATCAGCTGTTTTTGATTTCAAAATTCTATCCCTACCATGCAACGCCAGAATTAGAACGCCGAAGTCTAGAAGCTAGTCTGAAACGACTTGGGACAGATCATTTAGATCTTTATTTATTACATTGGCGGGGCAGTCACCGCTTGTCTGATACAATTCGCGGTTTGCAGGCACTGCAAAAGGATGGTCTTATTCGCTATTGGGGTGTATCCAACTTTGATACGGCTGATATGCAGGAACTTTTTTCAGTACCAGGCGGAGAAGAATGTTTTGCCAATGAGGATCTGTACAATATTAGTGAACGCGGCACAGAATTTGATTTGCAGACTTGGCAAATGGAGCATGGAGTGAATTTTATTGGTTACTCACCATTTAATTCAGGCAAGGGCGATACTATTAGAATTACGCGTAATTTAAAAATCGTTGCACGTGATCATGGCGTTACGCCTCATCAGATAATGCTAGCTTGGACGATGCGCAATGGCAATGTTTTAACGATTCCTAAGGCAAGTAGTGTAGAACACATGAAGGAAAATATTGCAACACAAAAGATTAAACTTACAGATGATGAGCTTAGATTGCTTAACAGTGATTTTCCAATGCCAACTGAAAAAACGCCGTTAGCTGTTATTTAGTACAAGATATAGTAAGATTACCACATATAAGCGCTATATCTTGTGGATAACTATGTGGACATGTGTAAAATAAAAGGCTGTTTCATGTGAAACAGCCTTTTTTTCTTATTTCGATTTGATGTAGTTAACCCCATCTGCGGCAGGTGCAACTGACTTGCCGAGGAAGAGGACCAAAACGATGATTGTAATAACGTAAGGTGCAATCTGCATGTAAACGGATGGAATTTGATCGATTCCTGGCAGTTGATGTCCAATAATACTTAAGCTTTGAGCAAAACCAAAGAAAAGGGATGAGAGCATTGCACCGATTGGATTCCATTTACCAAATATAACGGCAGCTAAAGCCATGAATCCTTGTCCAACGATAGTAGAAACAGAGAAGTTACCAGATATTGCTTGAGCAAAGACGGCACCGCCAAGACCTGCCATAAAGCCGGAAATTAATACACCTGCATAACGCATGCCATAGACATTGATCCCCATTGTGTCAGCTGCTTGAGGATTTTCACCACATGAACGTAAGCGTAGGCCAAAGCGAGTCTTATATAAAATCCACCACATCAAAATAGCAAGAATAATGGCAATCCAAGCAGGGGCAGAGGTGTTTTTGAAGAAGATTGGCCCAACGATGGGAATGCTGCTTAAACCAGGAAAGCTGAAGTAGCCGAAGTTAGCGGTGATATTTTCAGTTTGGCCTTTATCATAAATTGCTTTGATCAAGAAAACACCTAAAGGTGGTGCCATGATGTTCAGCACTGTTCCGGAAATGACATGATCAGCGTGAAAATTGATTGTGGCAACAGCATGAAGCAATGAAAAAATCAAACCAACAATTCCGCCGACTAGAGTGCCAAGCCAAGGAGTAGCTGCACCAAAAGTTGAAGCGAAAGTTAGGTTGAAGACAATCGCCGCAAAGGCTCCCATGGTCATGATACCCTCCAGGCCAATATTAACAATCCCAGAGTTTTCACTGTAAACACCACCAAGAGAAGCTAGGATTAGAGGCGCAGAATAAACTAAAGTGGATGAAACAATTAACGCCATCATTGTAACGAAATTCATTATTTTTCTCCTTCGATTACTTTTCTACCTGGACCATCAACACCATTGTTGGGTCCTTTTTCTTTTCTGGTTGGAATGTAGTAATCACTGCGGTTCTTCTTAGTTTTAAAAAGCAAACCAATGACGTAATTGATAGCGATGAAGAAAATGATGGCAGCAATTACGATAGATACGATTTCATAAGGAATACCGGCAATAGTTTGCATGCCCAAACCACCAATTTTTAAAATTGAGAAAAGAAGTGAAGCTAATAAAATACCAATTGCAGTTCCACCACCAAGTAAGGCAACTGAAAGCCCGTCCCAGCCAATATCCAAACTAGTTGTTTGAGTGAAGTAGTTTTGGTAGGTACCAAGTCCTTGTACTACACCGCCTAAGCCAGAAAATGCACCTGAAAGTAACATTGAAATAATAATATTCTTTTTAGAAGACATCCCGGCATAGCGACTAGCAAAAGGATTGAGTCCAACTGCCTTGATTTCAAAACCAACGGTAGTTTTTTTCATTAAATACCAATAAAAAATAAGTCCAATTATTGCTAAGAAAATACCAGCATTGATTCGCGAATCACCAAACATGCTAGTTAACCAGTTAAGCTTTAAGCTGCCATTGGCTGGAATTGTTTTAGTAGTATCGGTATCAATTCTTAATTTTGAGGACATTACTTGTTGCATTAAATATTGACAAGTATAGAGCACAATATAGTTAAGCATGATAGTAGTAATTACTTCATTAGTTCCAAATTGAGCTCTTAAATAGCCAGCAATTCCTGCCACAATAGCACCAGCTATAGCGCCTGCAATAATAGCTAAAGGCAATAATACTGGCTTAGGCAATTGAGGATTGGCCAATACAATCCAAATAGAAGTCAACCAACCAGCTTGTGCTTGACCTGGCAAACCGATGTTAAAAAAGCCAGCTTTTGAGGCAATTGCAAAACCGATAGCAATAAAAATTAATGGCGTAGCTTCACGAATAGTTTCACCAATACCATTCATATTGCCCAGTGCGCTAGAGAACATGGAGCTGTATGCTTGAAAAGGATTATAGCTCCAAATCAGCATGATAATAGCACCAACTATAAAACCAGCAATTACTGAGATAACTGGTACTAGAATATTTTTGACTTTAGGTGTAACTTTAATCAATTGTTGCATCTTCTTTCTTAACACCGGTCATTAAAAGACCTAGTTCTTGATCTGTAGTTTTTTCAGGTAATACTTCGCCTGAAATTTGACCATCATGCAAAACAGCAATCCGGTCAGATAATTGCATAATTTCATCAAGTTCATATGAAATTAATAGGATAGCTTTTCCTGCTGCTCTTTGAGCTAAAAGCTGCTTATGAATATACTCAATTGCACCAACATCTAAACCGCGAGTGGGCTGGAATGCAATGATTAGATCGCTGTTTCTATTTAATTCTCTAGCGATAATTGCTTTTTGCTGGTTACCTCCCGATAGGTCGCTAGCTGGCAATGCAGGGCTAGTAGTTCGAATATCGAATTTTTTAATTAAATCTACGGCATGCTTCAAGATTGCTTGATGATTAATGATGCCATGATTAGAGAAGGGACGTTGGTAGTAAGTTTGCAGCGCTAAGTTATCAGCTAATGACATGTGAAGAATTAAGCCATATTTTTGCCGGTCTGCAGGAATATGCGCTACGCCAGCTTCGGTGATTTTGCGAACTTTTTGGTTGGTTAAATTTTGACCATTAATTAAAATTTGCCCTGACTTAACATGGCGTAAACCAGTGATTGCTTCAACCAGTTCATCTTGTCCATTGCCGTCAATTCCGGCTAGCCCTAAAATTTCACCTCCACGGATTGAAAGGGAAAGGTCTTTAACGCTTAAGGCACCGTGATTTCCTTTTACCTGTAAGTTTTTGATTGCTAGAATTTGCTTGCCCAAGTTAGGTGCTGGTTTGGTTAGCTTCATGTTGACATGCCGCCCCACCATTAATTCGGCTAACCGCTCATCACTAACTTGATCAACAGCAAAAGTACCAACATCGTGACCACGTCTGATAACTGTAACTCGATCTGCAACAGCCTTGATTTCTTCTAATTTATGAGTGATCAAAATGATTGATTTGCCTTCTTTAGCTAAATTTTTGAGTACTTTAATAAATTCAGAAATTTCTTGTGGGGTTAAAACAGCAGTTGGTTCATCAAAAATTAAAATATCTGCACCACGATAAAGTACCTTTAGAATCTCAACTCTTTGCTGTTGGGCGACAGTAATGCTAGAGATTTTGGCATCTGGATTAATAGCAAAGCCATATTTTTGTGCAAGAGCTAGGACCTGTTTTCTTGCCTTTTTCAGATCGATAACGGGTCCCTTAGTTGATTCATGTCCTAGAATAATATTTTCTAAAACGGTAAATGAATCCATAAGCATGAAATGCTGGTGTACCATCCCAATGCCTAATTTTTTAGCGACAGTTGGATCTTTAATATTTACTTTTTGATTATTAACCAGAATTTCACCGCTTGTTGGTTCAAGTAAGCCAGATAAAATTCTCATTAAGGTAGATTTACCCGCGCCATTTTCGCCAAGCAAAGCCAAAATTTCACCTTGATAGAGCGTAAGGTTAATATCGTCATTTGCCTTGAAACCATCGAAATCTTTGACAATATGGCGCATCTCGATTACTTTATTTCTCTGTTCTTTCATGTAAATAAATACTTCCTTAATTAACTATAGAAAAACTCTTCGCTAAAAAACGAAGAGTTCTCAAAATACTAAGCAGCTGAATTACTTAGTTGGAGCAGTAGCAACCTTAATCTTGCCATCAATAATTTGTTGACGAGCCTTTTGTACTGCTGCCCAAGTTTTAGCGTTTAAATTACCTTTGGTGATTGAAACCCCATTACCCTTTAAGCTGTAAACTAAGTGCTTACCACCAGGGAATTTACCATTGTAAGCATCATTAGCAATTGACTTAGTAGCAACATCTAAGCCCTTTAAGACGGAAGTTAAAGTGAAGTTCTCTTTCTTACCATCTTTTGACTTGTAGTTACCTAGGTTAGATTGGTCAACGTCAACTCCGATTACCCAAACCTTTTTAGCTGCTGGACGGGCTTGGTTGTAATCTTTTCCTTCTTGGAAAACACCGTTACCTGCGTTACCGGCTGCTTGGTAAATAATATCAGCGCGGTTAGCATACATTGATTGAGCAATTGATTTAGCCTTATCGGTTGAAGTGAAGTTACCGATGTATTGGGTTTGAACTGAAATCTTCTTGTGAAGAGCTTTAGCACCGTCAGTAACACCTTGCTTAAAACCGGCTTCGAATAAATCAATAATAGATGACTTAGCACCGCCAATGAAACCTACTTTGTTGGTTTTAGTGGTGTAAGCTGCGGCCAATCCGCCAAGATAAGAAGCTTGATTGCTTTCAAAGGTGGCAGAAGCGACGTTCTTAATCCCAGAGTCAACGCTATCAATGATAACGAAATTCTTTTTAGGATTCTTCTTGGCTGCTTGCTTGACTGCGTCGGCTAATTGATAGCCAACACCGAAAATGGTTTGGTAGCCGGCTGTAGCGGCTTGATCAAAGTTAGGAGTGAAGTCTGCGGCACTGCTAGACTGGAAGTATTGATAACCACCTTTTCCTTGTTTTAAACCATGTTCCTTGCCGTATGCTTTAAATCCTGACCATGCAGCTTGGTTAAATGAATGATCATCAACACCATTTTCATCTGTGATTAGGGCAATGCCATGTTTAGTATCTTTGTTGGCTGATTGACCAGACTTTTTACCCGAACAAGCAGTTAGAATCAAGCCAACTGATGCTAAAACGACACCAAATGATAAAATTTTCTTGAACTTTACGTTCATTATTTCTGTCCTCCACAATATTAATACCGAACAATTTATAAATAAGTTTATTAATTAATACGTATTTTGTCAACAAAAATATTGATCAGGCAAAAAAATAATTGATTGTAATTATAAAAAAGCAAACTATACTAGTATGCTTTTATTTATTGTTAGGATGAATGGCAACCTTAATTTTGCCTTTTAGGATATTAGCTCTAGCAATTTGGGCATCTTTCCAAGTTGAAGCTGAAATCTGTCCTCGTTCAATAGAAACACCATTGTTTTTAAGCCCATAAACTAAATTTTTACCACCAGGGAATTTATTATTATAAGCTCTATTGGCGATATCTTTAACAGCAACATTTACTCCAGTTATTACTGATGTCAAAACAAAATTAGATTTTTGTCCGCCTTTAGCAGTGTAGTTACCGAGATGAGATTGATCGACATCAACTCCGATTACCCACACTTTATCTTTAGCTGGTCTAGTTTGATTAATGGCTTTAGCTTCTTGGAAAAGACCATCACCAGCACCACCAGCAGCATGGAAGATGATGTCGGCTTTTTTGGTGTACATTGATTGAGCAATTGATTTGGCCTTGTCTGAACTAGTAAAGTTGCCAATATATTGGTTTAAGATAGTAACTTTTTTGTGCATTTTTTTGGCTTGATCTTTAACACCTTGAGTAAATCCGGCATCAAAAAGGTCGACAATATCGCCATGAGCACCGCCGATGAAGCCAACCGTGTTGGTTTTGGTTTCTTTAGCAGCTACGACACCAGCTAAGTAGGAAGCTTGTTCGCTCTTGAAATTAGCTGAGACAACATTCTTTTGTCCCTTGATTACATCGTCAATAATGGCAAAATTCTTTTTAGGATAGCGTTTAGCGGCAGAAGCTACGGCATCTTTTAAACTGTGACCAACGCCAAAGATAGTTTGATAACCAGCTTTAGCTGCTTGATCAAAATTAGGAGTGAAATCAGCAGCACTACTTGATTGAAAATATTGATAACCGTTTCGACCGCGGCTCAAGTTGTGCTCTTTGCCATAACTTTGAAATCCTTCCCAAGCAGATTGGTTAAAAGAGTTATCATTTACACCATTACCGTCAGTAATTAATGCAATAGAGTGCTTGGCATCGCTTGATTTATTATTGCTTGCACCCTGTTTTTTACCAGAGCAGGCGGTTAAAATTGCACCTAAACTCAATGCAAGCACACCAATAGATAGTAATTTTTTGACTTTTTTATTCATAAAATTGATCCTCTCTCCATCAAATGATTTTTAACATAAAACGAGGTTAACAATATTTAGTGGCTATGTCAAAATTGACATACAACATAAAGTATTGATATAAAGGGATTCTTAATTGGTATAGAACACGATTATGCATTAGAGAGAGTAAGGATAATGCATAATTAAGTAAAAAAATAATAAAAAATACAATATCTTGTCATATTAGATAAAATATACCTAGATATTGTATAATGAACTTTTTTGCTGAGAAAAAATCTTAATTATGGTTTAATTGAGTCTAAAGAATTAAGTTGGAGAAATATATGAGAAGAGAAGAAACTAAAAGATTAGCAATTACTGCTGTCTTTGCTGCTTTATTGATTGTACAGACTTTTGTGCCAAATGTTGGCTATGTAAGAATTATCCCGGCTTTGCCAGCTGTAACTACTATTCCAATGACAATTGCCGTCTATGGCACGTTAATGGGACAAAAGGCGGGTCTAGGCTTTGGCTTATTCTGGGGTATTACCAGATTGATTGTTGCATATACTCAACCTGGCGATATGGTCAGCTTAATGTTGTTCCAAAATCCGGTAATTTCATTGGTACCAAGTATTTTGGCTGGCTATTTCCCGGGAATTATTGCGAAGGGTATGAGTAAGACTAAATATGCGAAATTGGGTTATATCATAAGTGGAGCAGTCACTTCGTTAACTAATACCGTGATGGTTATTTTGCTGACGAGTATTTTCTTCATGCATGATCCAGCAAGCTTAACTCATTACCTAGGAAATTATAGTTCAGGTACGCCATTGATTTTAATTTTAATTATGGCACTGGGCATGAACGGTTTAGTAGAAGCAATTTTTACAGCTATTGTCGTTCCAGTAATTGTAACGCCACTTAACTTAGTTATGAAAAAGGCGTAACTAAAAAGTTTAATAAATTGAAAAAAGGCTCCTCAAATGCTTGATAAAACAGGCAATGAGGAGCCTTTTTTAGCTAAAATTTATGTGTTTTTTATCCTGAATTACGTAAACCGGAAGCCACACCGTTGATAGTAATAGGAATTATACTTTGGTAAACACCTTGAATCTCATCTTCACGATCACGTTTGATCATTTCTAATTGAATGTAGTTCAAAATGTTGAAGTAAGGCATTCTGTATTCCAGACTCTTCTTAAGAGTAGGTGCATCTTCGATTAATTCATCATGACCTTCAATTTGTAGGATGACTTTCTTAGTTAGTTCCCATTCTTGATTGATGATATCAAAGACTGATTTAATTTGTTCATCTTCGCAAAGATCCGCATACTGCTTGGCAATTCTCATATTTGATTTAGATAAAACCATATCAACATTGGAAAGCAGGGAGTGGAAGAATGGCCAACCTTGGTACATATTTTGTAATTCCTTCAAGTTGGCTGGATCGGCATCGATGAATGATTTGAAACCAGAACCTACACCATACCAACCAGGGAACATTACTCGGCTTTGTGACCAAGAGAAAACCCAAGGGATGGCTCTTAAGCCAGAAAAGTCAGTGAGTTTCTTTCTTGAAGCTGGACGTGATCCTACGTTAAGACCAGAGATTTCTTTGATTGGAGTTGCTTGGAAGAAGTATTTAAGGAAGTTGGGATTCTCAAATACTAGTTTCCGATAAACTTCGTTGCTTTTAGCTACGATTTGATCCATTGAAGAACGGAAATCTGCGACATGATCTTCGCTAACAATTTGCTTAGAAGCCATTCGATCGATTGTTGCTGAAGCTAACATTTCTAGGTTGTAGTAGGCGGTGTCTTTATTACCATACTTGTTTTGGATAATTTCACCTTGCTCAGTCATCCGCATCCGATCGTTAATTGACTTGAATGGCTGTGCTGTAATTGCTTCGTATGATGGACCACCACCACGACCAACGGTACCGCCACGGCCATGCATAAAGGTAATCTTGATACCCATTTCTTCACCGATCTTAGTTAGATCCTTTTGAGCTTTATAAAGGTTCCAGCATGAAGCTAAGTAGCCACCGTCCTTATTAGAATCTGAGTAGCCTAGCATAACTTCTTGATAATTATTTTGAGAAACAAGCCACTTCTTGACGATATCAAAGCTTAAGAATTCCTTGATTATTTCCCGGGCATTATTCAAGTCTTCAACCGTTTCAAATAGTGGTACCACTTGAATTCGGGCTTTTTGATTATCAAGTAAATCGTATTCCTTTAACATGATTGCTTGTTCTAGCATGTCTGAAACACTCTCAGTGTGAGAAATAATATGTTGCTTGATGACGTCTTCACCCAAACGGTCTTTCAATTGACGAGCAGTCTTGTAGATCTTTAATTCTTTTTGTAGTAACTCAGACTTGGGTTTGTTATTGGCGTGTAAGTTACGTGGATCATTGTTCAATTCGTTGAGTAAAAGCTTGATCTTTTTGTCTTCGCTTAAATCGCTATAATTGTCACAAATTCCAGCACTCTTAAGTAGCTCAGCGACACAGGCCTCGTTAACGCTAGAATCTTGACGCATATCAATTGTAGCTAGATGGAAGCCGAAGATGTTGATAGCCTCAAGAATTTGAGTAAAGTAGCTGTCTACTACGGCGTGATCATGGTCTTCTTCAAGTGAATTTTTGATGATTTCTAAGTCGGCTTTAAATTCTTGAGCATTTTGATAACAAGGGATTTTATCAAGATTTTGGAGGTCACGTTTCTTTAAGAAAGTGTTCTTGTTAGTAATATTCAGTAATTTTTGTTCAGTGTGCACTAAACGGCTTTGAATATAGTAGAATGCCCGTCTATATGGCTCGTTAGTTCTGAATGGTGAATCATCATTAGAAAGCTCAGATAGGTGCATTACATCGTCAGATGGCTCCATATAAGAAGTAGACATGGAAATGGCTCTATAAAGCTTATTGATTTGCTTAATGTAATATTCAAAGATTACTTGGCTTTGCAAAGTAGCGCTTAGTTCTAGCGTATCAGCCGTTACATAAGGGTTACCGTCACGGTCGCCGCCGATCCACATTCCCATGGTAATTGGCGTAGCATGACTAGCGTTTAGCCCGTGTTTTTTAGCTAATTCCTTGTAACGACTAGTAAATTTGGTGATTGCAGGGATTAAAGCCTTAGGGTAGTAAGCCAAAACATTGGTAATTTCATTAGCTACCTTTAATTTGTGACCACGAATAATGTCAGTTTGCATCAAAATTTCAATGCAAGCCCGCATTTGTTCAGTCCATTCATCGCGATCAATTGTGCCATTCTTCACATCACGATAATTGCGCAAAAGTTGATGAATTTGATCGGTTAATTCCAAAATGGTTTTTCTTTGTACTTGAGTAGGATGGGCAGTTAAAACGGGTACTACATTTACATGTTCAAGGATTTCTTCGGCATTTTTCTTTTGGGCTACAATGTCAATTGTGTCACTCAATTTACCTAGATAATCTTGATGAGTATTGTTAAGCACATTAACTTTACTTGCTAGTTCTACATCCTCTGAAATGTTGATCAAGAGTGGGAGAGTAGCAAAATAACGTGCAACAACAATCATTTCGCGATTGTTAAGACTAGCAATTTGCTTTTCAAGTTCTTGATAATCTTTGGCGGCAGAGATTTTAATTAAGTTTTGGATCTTATCGAAAGCTGCTTGACCGATTACTTGCTTAGTTGATTCATTCAGTAAATCAGTTAAAACTTTGCTTTCTTCTGCCACTACATTAACATCGCTGTTATTTTCTAATTTTTTAACAGTCATGGTGAAAAAAGTTCCTTTCTTACTTGTTTTTGCTAAAGCTAAGATACCACATATTTTGCTAAAAATTTAGGTTATTGTGAACAACGTAACAAATTCTTTATTAAATTCATTCACTCCGCAATGCAATTGCAGCATCTTTCTTTGCAGCCATTCGTGCTGGAATATGACCACCTAAGAGGGTGAGGATAGTTGAAATAATGATCAAAACAATAGCAGCAGTAGGATCTAGTTGGGCTACATTTGCCAGATCAGTAATCTTGTAAATGATACTGTTAATTGGGAATGTTAGTAGGTAAGCAATCAGAATGCCTAATACACCAGAGAAAACACCTAGGATGAAGGTTTCGGCATCAAAGACACGAGTAATGTCTTTTTTACGGGCACCTAATGCCTTGAGTACCCCGATTTCCTTAGTTCGCTCAAGTACTGAGGTATAAGTTAAAATACCAATCATAATCATAGATGTGATTAATGAAATACCAGCAAATGCGACAAGGATCGTCGTTATCCCGCTTAAGAGGCCGCCAGTCATTGTGGTAACAGCGTTTGACATGTCAGTATAGAGAATCTTGTCTGATTTTTTCTTCCCTTTGTTCCATTTGTCAAGATAATCAAGTACTTTATCTTTATCATCAAAATTGTTGGGATAAATCATGATGCCAGTAGGGATGCTGGTACCGCCAAGAGTCTGCATTGTAGCTTTCTTTTCATTGGCATTTAGTTTTTGGTTAGTTAATACGCTATGGTTACTCTTCTTTTGTGCCTTTACAATTGCAGAGTTTTTATTTTCATTAATCACGCGTTGTGAAAGTTGATCGCTATAAGCAATTCCAGTTGATAACAAGGCCATTGAATCTTCGTTTTTAGGACGAATGACACCAGCAATCTTTAGCTTGGTTTGAGCACCGTTATACATGGCGTTATTTACCTTTTTAGGAATAAACATGCCAGTTTGCAATTGCTGATAGTAATCATTGTTGGCAACTACACGAAATTGCTTATTTACTAATTGGCCGAATTTGACGTGTTCCTTATTCTTTAAATCGAAACCAAGATTTTTTAAGGCATTGATGTTAACAGTATTTTTATTGTCAGTAACTAAAACCAAGTCGGTTGCCTTAGTAGGCCAAGTGCCTGAGAGCAATTGATAATTTTGCTTCAAAAATGAGCCTTTCTCTTTATTTAAAGTAGTGGGAAAGACACTTGAACCCAGTCCCATTGAACTCATCGCTTGGGATCTAGCAGCTAGAACAGAATTAGTCTGATCAGGATCCGTATTTGAAAATTGCACGCGTTCAATTTTTCCCTTGTTTTTAGCTAATAAATTCAAGCTTACGCCGCGTTGGTAAGACACGTTATTGGCATAATTAGGATTGATCTTCTTGATGTAGTTAACATACTTTGTGCTAATTTTATTAACGTGTTGGGCCTGTTCGCTTTGGTCTTGTTCTGCCGTTACATAGCCGCGGTTTTTGACATTTTTATCCGATTCTTTACGTGCATTAGCTGAAGTAATGTCAGTTGCGGTCTGTGAAATAGAAATCGGATATTTTGCTAAGGCCTTGCTCATTGTGGTATTGATTTGCTTTTGAAAACCATTAGAGATAGCTAAAACTACGGCAATTGAGATAATCCCGATGCTTGAAGCAAAAGCAGTTAGCAGAGTTCGACCTTTTTTGGTCATAATATTGGTGAAACTCAACTTGATGGCGTTCCAGTAAGACATCTTGGTACGCTTGAGGTTAAATTTGTCTTCTTCCTTATTAGGGCTAAAAGGATCAGAATCATGACGAATCTTACCGTCTTGGAAATTAACGATTCTTGTGGCGTATTCTTTAGCTAATTCAGGATTGTGGGTCACCATAATAACGAGTCGATCTTTAGATAGTTTTTTGATCAACTTCATAATTTGGACAGAAGTCTCAGTATCAAGTGCACCAGTTGGTTCATCACAAAGTAGAATATCAGGGTCGTTGGCAATTGCTCGAGCAATCGCTACTCGTTGCATCTGACCGCCAGACAACTGGTTAGGACGTTTATTTAGATGGTCTTTCAATCCCACTTCTGTTAACGCCGCAATTGCTTTTTCATGGCGCTGTTTTTTAGGCACACCAGACAAATTCATCCCTAGTTCCACATTGGCGATGATCGACAAGTGGGGGATTAGATTATAATTTTGAAAAACAAAACCAACGGTATTGTTGCGGTAAGCATCCCAGTCGGTCTCTTTAAAATTCTTGGTAGATTTGCCGTTGATGATCAAGTCACCTTGGTCGTAACGGTCAAGTCCGCCAATTACGTTTAACATGGTAGTTTTTCCAGAACCACTCGGACCTAAGATAGCGACGAATTCCTGGTCACGGAACGAGATTGTAACGTCGTCTAAAGCGTGGGTGATGTTGTCCCCCACTTTATATGACTTAAAAATATGCTTTAGTTGAAGCATTGCATCCCTCTTTTCTAAATTACAGTAAATCTTTCTAATCCTGTCATGACTAAGATAGCTTGCAGGATAAAGAATAAAACGATTAATCCCATGATAACGAAATGACGGCGTTTATGCATGACAAACACACCGGCAAATTCGCGGATAATTGCGTTAGGCAAGTAGTAGAATCTGGTGTAAGCACCGACACCATTGGCTTTTAAACCAACTTCCTTAGCCAAGAGAGCAGCTCTAAAAATATGGTAATTATTGCTAAAGAAGCGTGCCTTGAAGTGGGAATTACCAAAATCTTTTGTGGCAATACGCTTAGAAAAGAGCATGTTTTCGTATGTGTTTTTCGATTGATCTTCTAATAAGATACGGTCAACACTAACGCCACGCCGTTGTGCAAAACGAGACATAGCGAGTGCTTCAGAGATTTTTTCGTCAGCGCCTTGACCACCTGACATGATCAGGATAGGGCGCTTGCGGCCCTTTTGATACTGGCGGTTAGAGTATTGAATTGCTCGATTAATTCTAGCCGCAAGCAGTTTTGATACTTGGTCGCCATTGATTAGCCCAGCCCCTAGAACGATTAAATAGTCTTGGTGGTAGGTACGAGGATAAATTTGATATAGAAGTAAGTTTACCAAAAAGTTGTAAATAAAGCACCAATCCCAAATAAATTGCAATCGCGGGAATTGAAGCTAATGCGAGACTAAGCCAACGTGGCAAGTACTTACCTGGTCCTAAGAGCACGATAATACTAATAATTAATGCTAAAAATCCGGTAATTAAAGTAAGCAAGTTAGGCAAAGTATGGCTTTCATATTTCCAAACGAAATAGGCATTCCAGAATAGAAAAATCCAGGCGAAAATTAATAATAAGACAATGCAAAATAATGCAGCTAGAACTAGTAGGTCATAGGCACGTTGCAAGCCGTGACTCGTACTTTTGTGCACCATAACGGTGATCCAAGAGAGCATTGAGACTATAAAGATAGTAAACAAAACGCCATTAATCAAACGTCTTGGTTCGATAAGCCAAGAGATTAAAAAGACAAAAAATATCAGTAACATAAAGACTGAAATGTAGAAGAACTCACCGCGTCTCCCCAAAAAAGCGATGATCTGATTAAGCATAGATAGATACTCCTCCTTAGGTATTTTTTCTTATTTACATTACGCGTGGTGCTAGTTAAATCGTTTTAGTTAATAAAAAAGTCCAATCTTGTTAGACTCGACTTGTAAATAGTAATAATAGAAAAGAGTCTGATCTGATTGAACTGCCTTAAGCTTAAGCGTTTTAGCCACCATTTACAAGTTAGTTTTAAAGATTTAGTGATAATTTGTCGGCACTGGTATCGTTTGTATGCACCGGCTGAGTTTACTCATCGGCGAAATATTGATCAAATTAAAACTACGGACAGTCTGATTTTGGCTTTACTTATCTGGCAAGCTAAGACAGGAATTGAATCACAAAGAAGATTCTGTGAATGTTTCAATTGTTTATCACACTCACGTTTTAATCGGCGTTCACGTCAGCTATTGCAATTGATTTATCAGATACGGCAAGAAATGAATAAAAAGGTTGACCTGAATGGACATTTCTTGATCATTGACAGCTTTCCGGTACCTGTTTGCCAACCAATTCGCAACTATCGTGCTAAAATTTTTCGCGGTTATGCCAACATTGGTTATAAGGCCACCAAGAAAATTTACTTCTATGGTTTCAAAGTTCATGCCATTGTTAGCGATGACGGTTACATTCTTGATTATGTCGTAACAAAAGCATCAGTTCATGATGCCAAGGAGACAGTTGAACTGATGGAAAATGCACATCCATCTAATTACTATCTTCTTGGCGACGAAGGCTATTTAGGCAAAGAACTGCATCAACAGCTAAAACAAATGGGTTATGAACTTTGGACACCATATCGTAAAAATATGACAGGAGCTAAAAAGCACAATGATCATCAATTGATGGCTATTCGCAGAACAATTGAAAGCGACTTTTCGCTTCTGACCTATTACAATGCCGAGAACAATCGAGCACGTAGTCTGATAGGCTTTCAAAGCCGGTTGGAAATTGCAATTTTAGCTTATAATTTGGCTTATTGTCTAGAAAGATTTAACTAGCACCACGCGTATTTACATTATAATAGAAACAATGATTACTAGTTGAAAGAATCAAGGTGTGAATGAAAAATGAAGAGATTTGGACATTACCTGGGAAATATTGCAGGGGCTGTGTTGGCTTTGGTAATGTATTCTGAATTAGAAGTACTTTACTTTAGACCTCAGCGATTTGATTTGGGGCAATATCGCGTCTTCGTTACGGCGCTTGCTACGGTAATAGTTTTGTTTGCAATTTCCTATATTTATCGCAGGCAATTAAAAGAAGAAAATGATTGGGGCTTTGATGAAACACCACACTGGGACTGGCGCAGAATCGGAATAGCGATGATCGGTTTTGTACTGATTGTAGTAGGTTCGATTGTGATGCTTAATCTAGTTGGTGGCGGCGTTTCAAAGAACCAGGAAAGCTTGAATAAAATAGCGGAATACAATGCAGGTTTATTTAGGATCCTAGTAGTTTTCATCGCGCCATTTTGTGAGGAACATATCTTTAGAGGGATGTTTTTCAATATCTTTTTCACTAAGAAAAATACTAGAAATAAGTGGCTAGGTATTGTTGCAAGCGGATTTTTATTTGGCTATATGCATGATCCGGCATTAAGTAAGTATATCTTAGTATATTGGGTCTTAGGCATGGTTTTAGCTTGGGTCTATATGTCAACCAAGGATTTGCGCTATTCAATTTTGGTGCACATGTGCTATAACGCGTTAGGTTTTATTTAGAGATTGAAACAAGTGTTTGGGAAAGAACGGTTTCTCAGACACTTTTTTAATGCTTTTGGACAAAAAATCCCCGCAATCGTTATTATAGCAACACTTTCAGACGACTGAATTATTTTTGAAAAACTTTGAATTATCCCTTGCAATTAATAACATATGTTATACAATAAAGATGCAAGGAATAAGGGAACAAAAAGTTCCAACAAGTTAAGTGATATATAAATTAGAGGTATTCATTATGTTAGTTTCAAAGAATTTAGTTAAAGTTGTTTCAATCGCAGTTGCTTCAATGAGTTTAATGGGTGTTGGTGCTTCAGTTAGTCAAGCAGCTAGTTTTCCTGCTCCAAAGTTAGGTGTTGCCGAAACTATGCCAACTGATCCTGCAATTAAAAAGGGTGACAAGATCTTTGTTACTGTAAAGGACACTAAGAACCAAAAAGTTAATGTTTTGGACGCACAAGGTCACAAGACTAGCCAAAAGGTTTCAATGGGTTCAACTTACACCGTTAAGGATGTTAAGAAAGCTGCTGGCAAGAAGATCGTCAAGATCAACAAGAGTCAATGGTTGAACATCAAAGACGTTGTAAAGGATTAATTAAAAGCTAAAAATTTGTAAGCTTGCATAATGAATACCATGTCAAAAGCCGTGAAAGTAAATTACTTTTACGGTTTTTAATTTTCTTTTTCTGGCCAGATTTGTTGTACGTCTTTAAAAATTTCAAGCCATTTTTGAGCAACTTCCATGCAATTCAACTGAACTATGGTATCAATCATTGCCAATACAGGCTGTGCGTCGAGAGTATGACAGTAGTCGATAATTTTTTGTAAAAGGGTCAATGTTAAACTAAAGAACATGAGATAGAAGGGAAGTTCTATCTTTTTTAATTCATTAAGAATTTTTTGAGCGTAATCTAGCTTCTTTTTGAAAACTAAGGCAATAACTGTATCAGATAAACCGCCTATGAAAATGGTGGTGTTTTCGTTCAAACTTTCTGTAGGATGAAAGTTGTGAATAATTCGCAGAGCAATTTGATAGCCGATTTTAGAATTTAGCAAAAACGGTGAGTTAGCAAAGAGCAAGATATTGTATTTAGACCAAACGGTGTTGTGAAGCAGGTATGAACCGATTCGATTAATGTCTGCAGGTGTTAGATAGTTTTTACCAGTCATGAGAAATAATTGATTGCAGACAAGAATGATGTTTTTGAGTTCGAGAATATTTTTGGTGGCGTGATAATGATTTAGCTGCTCCTGAACAAATTTTTCGAGTACCTTTGTATCATTGTCTTTAATGGCCGTTATAATGTCGTCTGGCAATGTAAATTCTGTTTTCATTGCAGCGTAATGCGTGAATTCGTCAAGCGTAATGTTGCTGCGCCTGAGTAATGCAATGGCGGTGCTAAACTCAACTTCTACCTGATTGTTTTCCCAGCGTGATAACTTGGAGATTGAACAAATACCCTTGCAGGCTTCAGTTTGAGTGATTTCTTGATCTTTGCGCAATTGTTTGTAAACTGAACCATATTTGAACATAATTTTTCACCTCGATTTGCAGATCTGCAAATATGTTAGATTTAGGCTTATTATCTTGCGATAATCAAAATACATCAAGTACTTGGAGGAAAAAATGAAAGGTAAAAGAGTTTTGAAAGTATCTATATTAGTAGTAATTTTGGCTTTAGTAATTGGAGCGAGTTTAATGTTTAGAAAAGGTAATGCAGGTCCGATCGTCCAAAAAGAGCTGACACATCAACAGTTTAATCAAATCGATGTAAATGTTGCTAACGCAAATATTAAGATTCAAAAAGGTGACAGTTATCGTGTAATCTATAACGGTAGAGAAAAAATGGTACCGGCAGTTAAAGTTGAAAATAGTGTTTTAAAGGTTGAACGTAATAATGGATCTGTAAATATTAATGCAAATATTTTTGATTTGTTTAAGAAGAATTCGATTGTACCTACGATTACAATTGAAATACCTAAAAAGAAGCTTGATAAAGTGACGATCGATAGTTCAAACGGTAATGTAACGGTGAGGGATGTTTCTCTTAAGCGAGGTCAAATCGATACTTCGAACGGTAGTGTTGTGGTTAGAAATAGTGTGGCTCAAGGATATGACCTTGATACATCTAACGGACGAATTACAGTAAATGGACAAGATGAAGGCGACACATATAGCCAAAATGACGTCGGGGATAATGTGCTAGAGATTGATACTTCAAATGGAAATATCACAGTAAATTAGGAATGATAAAAAAGCGCAATTTTGTAGATTGCGCTTTTTTAATGCTTTTAATCAAGAAGATCTGGCTTATGTTGCTTTGCATATTTGAAAATTAAGTGAGCATTGGAATGCATAAACTTTTCGAAAAACTTGATTTGTTCTTGGCTAAATCCATCATTATTTAGCCATTTATATGTAGGTAAAATAGCTCTTGCTTCATTGAAGCCCAAAACGGCAACATAATAAATCCTCCTCTCGATTTTTACTTAGTTTTAACCAGCTTAAATTTGCAGATCTGCAAATTTCCCGCATTTTTCGTCATTATCCTGCGATACTAGCCTCAAGTAAAATACAGGAGGACAAAAAATGATTTACAAATATTCTTCACATGCAAAATTCATTATGTTAACTATTTTAGGCTTGATTGCTAGTACACAACAAATTATTTTTGCATATATGGTACAGACATTGACCAATGTTGGTACGCAAAGAAGGTTTGGCGATTTAGCACAATTTCTAGTTATTGTTATTGGGGCGTTTATTGCGACTTTTATTGCTTCGCTGATTTTCAATCGGTTAAAAACAAGTGCTATTCAAGAGACTAATACGACGCTGCGAGCTGGTATTTTAAAGGGGATGCTGGGTCAGACTAGCGAAGAAAATACTGCTAGCTTAGGCTTTTTAACTACAGATTTTAAACTGCTGGAAACTAATCGTTTTGATGCCGAAATTGAAATAATGATGCAGGCCTATATGATTGTCTTTGCGCTAGGGTATGCTTTATATGTTAATTGGTTAGTTACATTATTATTTTTAATCGGTTCATGTTTGCCGATGCTGGTTTCTAATTTATTTCAAAAGAAGATTCAAACTGCAGCAGAAAATTGGACAACTGCTAATGATAAATATGTTAGTCATATTAAAAACTTTCTGGCTGGCAGCACAACATTAAATTTATACAACAAGCGCGATAATGCGGTTAAGAAAAATCAAGTTTTGATCAATCAATTAGAAGATGCTTTGCGTAAAATGAACTTACTCAATCTAGATACTAGTTCTTGGATTAACTTGATTGCTAGTTTATTTACGTTCTTAACCCCATTCTTAGTGGGAATTTACATGGTGGTTAAGTGTCAAACTACTTTAGGTGCCTTATTTGCAATCGTTCAACTGTCAAATTCATTTCTTAATCCAATTTTGACTATTTTAGAAGATCGAAACAAATTATCAACAACTAAGAAAATTGTCGCTAAGGCAGAAAAATATATTGCCAAGGGCAAGGTTGAAAAGAAAGAGACCAATTATAATTTTGCAAAAATTCAAGTAGAAGATCTTGATCTTACTAGAAAAGGTAAAGAATTAGCTAATCAAATTAACTTTGCAGTTGCTAAAGGCCAAAAAGTTGCAGTTATTGGACCATCTGGTGTAGGTAAATCAACGTTATTACAATTCCTATTAACCGGAAAGCATGGTCATGCCAAGGAAATATTGCTTAACGATAAAAAGCAAAAGCCAGGCTCGTTTACAGATTTATTCGCTTATGCTAGCCAGTCCCCAGTAATTTTTGCCGATACCTTGTGGTTTGATCTCACTTTAGGTGCAAATATTTCCCGGGAAAAGGTGAGCGAGGTGTGCCAAAAATTAGGCTTGGATCAAATTATTGCTGAAAAGGGCTGGGACTATTCCTTGGGTGATAACGCGGATCAATTGTCTGGAGGACAATTAGCCAGAATTGAGCTTGCACGGGCTATTTTGGCTAATAGACCTGTTTTGCTACTAGATGAAATTAATGCATCCCTTGATAAGAACACATCAGATCAAATCCATGATTACTTGTTAAACTCAAACCTTACCTTTCTTGAAGTAATTCACCACTATGAACCAGCAGATTTGAAAAAGTATGATCAAGTAATCGAATTAAATTAAAGATAATAAAAAAATCCAGCCTTGACTGGATTTTTTTGCTTACATAAATTCTGTAGAATTCTGTTGCTTTTTAATAAAGTAATTCAAGATAAACGGCGAAATAACTGTAGTAACGATAATTACTAGGATCAGACTTGAATAAATATCCTCAGGGAAGAGATGGTGGTTAATTCCGATTTGCGCTACAATCAGTGCAACTTCACCACGTGATACCATTCCAGCACCGACGATATTGCCTTCATTCTTATTGAAGCCAAAGATTTCGCTGGAGTATTTTCCGGCCCAGAATTTTGATAAAATAGCTAAAACGGTCATAACGATAATGAACCAGATATCCTTGAAAAAGCTGGCAAAAGTCATTGAAAGACCGATATCAGCGAAGAAGACGGGGATGAAGACAGAGTAGCCGATTGCGGAAACAGAAGAGTGAACTTCTTTGTATTGTGGTGTTTGACGAATTGCTAAACCACCGAAAAATGCACCCACAACAGCTGAAAGACCAACAAAATCAGCGGCCCAAGCCATGGTTAAGGCTAAAACCAATGAACCGATAACGACGGAATAGTCAACGTCGATTTTTTCAGAAGCTTTCATAAAGTATGGCGCAACAAATTTAAAAATCAGCCAAACAACTACGAAGTAAACTACTTCAATCAAGATATTAAGCAAAAAGTTATTAGTTAAGCCGCTCTTGCCACCTTTATGACTGAATGTAGTGAATAGACTCAGAACAACCACGGCTAAGATATCGTCAACTACGGCAGCACCTAAAATGGCTGTGCCGGCACGGGTGTGCAGTTGGTGTGCTTCTTGCAGCACCACAACGGAGATAGAAACGCTAGTTGCTGCAAAGACAATCCCGATAAAGAGTGCTTCAAGAGGGCGCATGCCAAAGAAGTAACTGGCTAAGCCCATGAAAACAACGGGGAGGATAACGCCGACTGTGGCGACAGTAAAGCTTAGCTTGAAGTATTTTTTTAATAAATCTAGATCGCTCTCAAGCCCAGCTAAGAACATCAGCAGAATAACCCCGAACTCGGAGAATAGACTGATGATATCATTTGGCTTAACCCAATTTAAGATAGCTGGTCCCAGTAAAATTCCTGATAATAGTTGTCCAATAACTGCAGGCATATTGAAGCGGGCGAATAATTGCCCCAGCAAAACTGTAGTTAAGAGGATTAAGATAAGTTGTCCTAAAAAATGCATATTTTCCCCTTCTGTAAAAAAACAAAAAACTTTCAAGTGCTTCCTGACCCAAAGAAGCGAATCTTGAAAGTTTTTATTGTGATAAAAACCCAACCACTAAAAATTATTTAGTTGAGTATAATTTTAATAGTTTTTTAACTTAGATGCAAATTGAACTAGTGCAGTGCTACGCATAATTATTTATGAAAAAAGGCTCCAGAACCAAATCGATTCTGGAGCTTCTTTACATCTTATTAATATCTAATTTATTTTTCTTCCAAACCAAATTGCTTATCACTTGGCTTAGTCTTAGCAAGTAAACCTAAGCTGATCGTAATCATGTCGACTACTTCTTGCAAAATAGCGCCCCAGAAGGCTGGGATAACACCAGTGAAGGCAATCAATTCAATGATAATAACGACACCAATTGCAGTTAAAACATCGATATTAGCAACCTTCATTGTGTGTTTAGAAATAGCGACTGCATCGTTAACTTTAGAAATATCGTTAACCATGATAACAGCATCGGCACTTTCACTGGCAGCAGTAGCACCTTTAGCCCCCATGGCAATACCAACATCTGCGGCAGTTAAACTAGGCGCGTCGTTAACACCATCACCAGTCATAACGACAGGACGAAGATCCTTAGGTACATCTTTGATAGCTTGAATTTTTTGTGATGGCAAAAGTTCTGAGCGAACATCAGTAATACCAGCTTCTTTAGCAACTTTTTCAGCAACTTGCTTGTGGTCACCGGTAAGCATCATGATATCTTCTGCACCTTGACGACGAAGACGTTCAATAGTCTTAGGACTCTCTGGACGCATCTTATCTTTCAAAGTGATGTAGCCAGCAAACTTACCGTCAACTGAAACGTAAACAGCAGTTGAAGTGACGTTTAATTTTTCATGACCTGGCGCAACAAAGGATAACTTACCAACTTTAACGTGTTTGCCATCAACATCACCTTCAACACCTTGAGCGGTAGTTTCCTTAAGGTTAGTTACGGGATGAATTAAATCCTTGTCAGTAGCCTTAACTAGAGAACTAGCGATAACGTGACTTGACTGTTGTTCAACACTGGCAGCTAAGCTTTGCAATTCTTTTTGATCAAATGATTTGTCATCAGTAACGACTTGGTCAACGATCAATTGGTTTTCAGTCAAAGTACCAGTCTTATCAAAAGCAAAGGTCTTAGCGCGAGCCAACTTCTCTAGGGTTGGACCAGACTTAACAATAATATGGTGAGCTGACATTGAACTCATCCCTGATACCAAAGCAACAGGAGCAGCGATCAACAGTGGACATGGAGAAGCAACAACCATAACTTCCGCAAAGCGAGTTGCATCCCCAGACACAGCCCAAGCGACACCACCAATAATCAAAGATATAACGGTAAACGGAATGGCGTAACGGTCAGCCATCTTAACGAACTTAGCAGGTTGAGCTTGTGAAGACTTAACTAACGCAACAATAGACTGATATTCTGAGTCCTTAGCAGCCTTAGTTACCTTCATCTCTACCGCTACATCACCGTTCACTGAACCGGACATTAAGTCGTCGCCAGGGTTCTTGGTCACAGGAACTGATTCACCAGTTAATGAAGATTGGTCGAAGCTTGAAGTGCCCTTAACGATTTGACCATCGACAGGAACTTGTTGACCTGGCTTGATCAAAACAGTATCACCGACCTGCAGGTCATCAACCTTAACTTCGGTGATCTTCCCGTCAACTAACTTGTTGGCGATACGTGGCGTTTTATCAAGCAAGGCACGTAATTCCTTGTTGGCTTGACCAGTTGCGTAATCTTCCAGCGTTTCACCACCGGTCATCATTACCAAAATCATCCATTCAGCCCATACATCACCAATCAATATGGTAGAAACAACAGCGATAACAGCCAGGATGTCTACGCCGTAACGGCCTGTCTTCCAATCGTGGAAAATTTCCAATAGTAAAGAAATTGCCATCAAGATACCAATGATATCAATAATGATGGCATGAACTGGAAATTGAAGATTTCCGATTGAGAAGAGGCTCTTTGAATGCAATGCAAATTGGCTAATTAATCCGACTGCACCAGCAATCAAAACGACAATAAACTTCCATTGACGTTTTAAATTTTTCATAATTGCCTCCCAAAAATACAAACATATCTGTCTACCGCTTAATTCTAACATTCTTTATTGGTCTGGACACAAATAAATGTTGGAGTTAAAAAAAGCAGCCTTAAAGGCTGCTTGGAGGTTATTTTATTCGTTTTGTTTCGTAGTGTTTGTCATAAGTGTGAACTACATAGTTAAATGCCTTAATCCATTCGCGTCTAGTAAGTAGTCCCTGAAACACGCCGCGATCATCAACAACGGGCAAGAAAGCATTATTGATTAACAGATGCAGTTGCGTTTCTAGGGTAGTTTCAATGAAGTTTATTTTATCAAACTTAGTTTGCATTACATCTTCGACCTTTAATTTATCCAAAGGGGCAGTGGAGATCTCATTAGTCGTCAGCATCTTGTCCGTAATCATTGCCAAACTAAGCAGGCCAACGACTCGTTTTTCTTTATCTAAAACTGGAATTTTTGAATATTTAACCTTAGTCAAAATCAAAAAGGCATGATAAAGAGGATTGTCTGCTTGGACAAAGGCAATTCGGCTAGCAGGGATTAAAAATGAACCAGATTTTTCTTCTATTAAGTGTTTGATTGATGGTGAAAACATAGCGGCACCTCATTTCTACCTTAATTATACAGAAAAAAGTGCTGAAAAAGGAAAAGGCCCGCAAGTTTTTGCGGACCTTATTAGTTTCATCTACTTTGGAGGAGTAAGAATGAATGAAATAAAAAAGTGGGAGTATTGTAGCAAGTTTCTACCATCTTGCTACGGTTTATATAATACTGGGTAAATGTGAAGTAAAAGTGTTCAATTTATTATGAAAAGGTAAAGATTTGTTTGAGAAGAAGTTAAGGCATAAGAAAAGCTCACGCAACGCACGTGAGCCGAAAGGGATAGATATGAAATTGACTAATTGGAGTAAGTCAATTCTTTTTATTTTCATTATTTACTTGGAGGAGTATGAATGAAAAACAAAAAAGTTGAGTTGTAGTAAGAAATCTTTTCTCCTTACTACACTTAATAGTATAACCTTAAATTGTGAAAAAAGTGTGACGAATGTGCTTTATTTGCAAAAAAAATTATCTTTTTAGTAAAAATTGCTTATAGCAAAGGGCTAAAAGCAAAAAAATAATTATTTTTCGCTATAATTAGGTGCATAGCAAAACAAAAATGAGAAAGGAGTAATCTTTTGAAGAAGTTTGGTAAAAGAACCTTGCGCTTCTTTTTAGTGCTTCTTCTTTTAGCAGGAGTTGGAACAGGAGGCTATTTCGGTTACCAATGGTGGCAGAAGCAGGAGATGATTCGGCAACGGCCAAAGGAAAAACTTGCTAAAGATGGGACAAATACTAGTCCTGCTTGGCATAATTTCTCTAATTATCAAAAGGCATTGCGTGAAAAATATTCCTTTATTAATAAGGTATCTAACTACGTTCCACCACGCACGTGGGATGGAAAAGACTTTGTTTTACCAGGACTGCTGGCGACCAAAAGCTATGATTTTAAAACTAAAAAGGTAAATACAGCTACTGCGATGACACCGCAAGGGATTACTATAGCTGGTAAGTATATTTTGTTAACCGCCTATGATGGGGAACACGAACATGCTTCAGTCGTCTATGTTTTGGACAAAAAGACGGGTAAATATCTCAAGACAATTCAAGTAGCAGGGCGGCCGCACTTAGGTGGCATTGCTTATGATCCGGTTGCTAAAAATATTTGGGTAACTGGATCAATGGGAAAGTCATCGGCGCTAGCTGCTTTTTCGATGGCGGAATTAAAGTCTTACAAAGCCGGTAGCCAAATACCGATTAAATATAAGTATCAAATTGCGATTCCAGCGGTTGAAAAAGCCTCAACTGTAACCTATTATGATGGTCAACTGTTCGTAGGCTTCTTTAACATGTATGGTCGCGGCAAGGTTGCAGCTTATACAATTGCACGTAGCGGTAAAAATCGCGGCTCGATTACTAATAATGAAGTTAAATCCGTTACAGGAACGCTACGCTGGTCCGATCCAACTGGTGAAACGTCAATGGATAAGCAAATTCAGGGGATTGCTATTTATCAAAATAAGATCTTTTTGAGTCAATCTTATGGTAGTGGTGATTCAAAGCTTTATGTTTTTCCCACCTCAGCTTTGAATGCTCTGGACGAAAAAAATGCGGAGTTGGTGATTACCATGCCACCGTATTTAGAACAAATTACTGCTTATAAAGGTCAACTGCTTTGTGTATTTGAATCTGGGTCAAAGATCTATGCTAGACCAGAGATCGTCGTTATGGACCGTATTTTATCGATGAATATAAATGCATTGTTTGGTAACTAATCAAGAAAGGAACAAATAAAGAAAAATGAAGATTGACTACCGGAAAAGAGAGATTTTTCTTTTACGTTTTTCAGGCTGGTTTTGCTTATTTCCAGCAACAACGTATTTGTATTTGTGGCAAAGCACGCATTTAGTCTTTTGTTTAGGCGAAGTGGTTATCATTGCATTATTTGCGGCATTTTTGTTGGCAACCGCGAAAAGTGAGATGTGGGCTAAACCACAAAATGTAATGCGTTTGATGATTTTTGCATTAATTTTTGTGGCAATTATTATCTTTATTCCATTATTTTTTGCTTATCGGGATTGCAAGAGACAACAGTAAAGAAAACGCATTCGCAATTTGAAACAAATAACTGAAGATTTAAGAAAAAGTTTAAATTTGTTAAAATATAAGCTGTTAGTGCATTTGTTGCCACTATTTGTAGTAATATAGGGCAAAGACAAAAGTAAGATTACCTAAGGGAGAAAAAATGAATAAAAAGACGAAGGTTGATTCTCGAGGCAAACGTATTGGTATGTTTGTTTTGAAAACAATTGTTTATTTTGGAATCCTGATGGCTCTTATCTATTTATATGAATATAGTGGACTAACATCTGTTCACTTCATTTATAATGAATTTTAAGGTAGGTGCTATCACATGATTCAAGATGTTATTAAGAAAATTGATGAGATCGCCGCAAACGAACCAGATCGTGTTGTTTACGACTATCTCGGTGAAACTAATACATATGGTGACCTTAAAAAGCGTTCAAATGCGTGGGCACATAAAATTGCTAGCTTAGATATTCCAGAGCATGCTCCAATTATGATTTGGGGCGGACAAACTTTTGAAATGATTGCTAGTTTTCTTGGTTGTGTTAAGTCAGGTCACGCTTATATTCCAATTGCTAGCTATTCTAATGCAGAACGTTTAACGATGATTCAAGACGTTTCTAAGTCACCACTAGTTTTGGAAATTGATCCGTTACCAGAAGTTGATTTAACTGATGTTAAGGTTCTTAAGGCTAGCGAAGTTGAAGACGGCAATTTTGAAGTTGACGAGAAGAACTTCGTTGAAGGTGATGACAACTACTACATTATCTTTACATCAGGTACCACTGGTAAGCCTAAGGGTGTACAAATTAGTCACGACAATTTGCTTAGTTTCGTTAACTGGGAGTTGTCAGACTTTAATTTGCCAGAACATCCAAGTTTCTTGGCACAAGCACCTTACTCATTTGATTTGTCAGTAATGAGTCTTTATCCAGCACTTGTTTCTGCTGGTAAGTTGGTAGTTTTGCCTCATGATGTTACTCAAAACTTTGGTAAATTATTCCAAACTTTGCCAAAGATGCAGTTCAATGTTTGGGTATCAACTCCGTCATTTGCACAGATGTGCTTCTTGGACAAGACTTTTGATGCAGAACACCATCCAGACTTAAGTCATTTCTTGTTCTGTGGTGAAGAATTGCCACACAGTGAAGCTGAGATGCTTAAGAAGAAGTTCCCAGATAGTCATATTTTCAACACCTATGGTCCAACTGAAACAACAGTTGCTGTTACTCAAGTTGAAATTACTGATGAAGTTCTTAAAAAGTATGACCGTTTGCCAATCGGTAAGGTTAAAGAAGACACTAAGATTACAATTGATACTTCTAAGGGTGATAAGCCTGGCGAAGGTGAAATTATCATTAGTGGTCCTAGTGTTTCTAAAGGATATATGAACAATCCTGAAAAAACGGAAGCTGCCTTTTTCCATGAAGATGGTGCTGAGTATCGTAGCTACCGGAGTGGGGATGCTGGTTTCTTTGATGGCGATATGCTATTTTACCGCGGTCGAATTGACTTCCAAATCAAGTTCAACGGCTACAGAATCGAGCTTGAAGAAATCAATTTCTACTTAACTAAGAACAAGCTTGTCCGTTATGGCGTTGCGGCTCCTAAGTACAATAAGGATCATACCGTTAAGCAGATCGTTGCCGAAATCGAATTAAAAGAAGGCGTTCGTCGTCAATATTCTGACGCTGCTTTAACTAAGATGATTCGTGAAGACTTAGCTAAGAATATAATGCCTTACATGATTCCACAGCGTTACATCTACCAAGATGCAATACCTATTTCACAAAACGGTAAGGTAGATATTAAGGCGGTAATTAAGGAGGTTAATAAGTAGTGAATTTTAATTTCATTAACTTACAGCCTTATTCTAATCCGCAATATTTCATCTATTTGATGATCGCATTAATTCCAATTATCATTGGGCTATATTACGGTCATCGACTCAAGACATATGAAGCAATTTTTTCAATTGTTTTCTTGTTCTTGATTTTTGATGGTGATCACTGGGAGCAAGGGGTTAACCTGTTAATCTGGTTGGTTTACGAATTTGCCTTAACCTTTGCTTATCAGTATTATCGTCACCACGGTAAAAATAAGACTTGGATCTTTAGTTTGGCTGTGATTTTGGCAATTATTCCATTAGCCGCAGTTAAATATTTGACCGCTTTTCCTGATAACTCAATTGGCTTTGTCATTGGTTTCTTGGGGATCTCATACGTAACCTTTAAGACAGTACAAGTTATTATGGAAATGCGTGATGGGGCAATTAAGAAGGTAGATCCGATTACTTATGCAAGGTTCTTACTCTTCTTCCCAACTATTTCTTCAGGTCCTATTGACCGTTACCGTAGATTTAAAAAAGATTATGATAAGGTACCTACGCGTGATGCATACATTACAGATATGCAGTATGCTGTTAGATACTTATTCCAAGGCTTTTTATATAAATTTATTATTGGTTGGTTCTTCGGTACTTATTGGCTACCAAAAATCAGTGTCGCTGCTTTAGCCGTGGGTAATGCAAATGGCGGCTTGAAGCTATCATGGTGGCTTGTAGCTTACATGTATTGCTACAGTATGTACTTGTTCTTTGACTTTGCAGGTTACTCATTGTTTGCTGTATCAATCTCATACTTTATGGGAATTCATACACCAATGAACTTTAACAAGCCATTTATTTCTAAGAACATTAAGGATTTCTGGAACCGTTGGCACATTACCTTATCATTCTGGTTCCGTGATTACATCTACATGCGATTCACTTTCTTTGCAATGAAGAAGAAAATGTTTAAGAATCGAATTAGATTATCACAAGTTTCTTACTTCCTGTTGTTCTTAATCATGGGTTTCTGGCATGGCTTAACGTGGTATTATATTGTTTATGGTATCTTCCATGCTTCAGCTATTTGTATCAACGATATGTGGCTTAGATTCAAGAGAAAGCATAAGAAGCAAATTCCATCTAACAAGTTTACTAAATGGTTCGCCATTTTCTTAACCTTTAATGTGGTATGTTTCAGTTTCTTGATTTTCTCAGGGTTCCTAAGTCAACTGTGGTTCGGCTGGAAGTAGAATAAGTATTGAGTTGTTTTTTGAGAGGTATTAATTATGGATACAAAACAAGGCGTATTAGATATTTTAAATGACTTAACTGGTGAAGATTTATCAGACCAAATGGATGAAAACATCTTTGACAATGGTTTGATGGACTCAATGGCAAGTGTACAAATGCTTTTGAACTTGCAAGAAAAGTTTGATATTGATGTTCCTGTTTCAGAATTTAACCGTGAAGAATGGGACACTCCAAACAAGATTGTGGCAAAGGTGGAAAGCTTAGAAAATGAGTAATAAACGCCGGCTGTGGCAAATCTTTGGCCCAGTTCTTTGCGCTTTTATCCTTTTGTTAGTTGTTTTCCTTATTCCTTGGGAAAGAACTTTTTCTAAGCAAACGATTTACGAGGCTGCAGCTTCACAAAACACAACTGTCTTCAAGGGCAGCACAATGAAGCAGGAAGCTTTTGAAGATGGCTACGTGCCATTCTATGGTTCAAGTGAGTTGTCAAGATTCGACCCACTTCACCCTAGTGTAATTGCGGAAAAGTATCATAGAAACTACCGTCCATTCTTATTAGGTGGACCGGGTAGTCAATCTTTGGCTCAGTTCTTGGGGATGCAAGGGACAGCTAAGCAGCTTAGAAACAAGAAGGCTGTTGTGATCATTTCACCACAATGGTTTACTAAGCGGGGTCAAGATCCTAATGCCTTTGCATTGTATTATTCACCATTGCAAGCATGTAATTTCTTGCTTAGTGCCAAGAATAATAAAACTGATCGTTATGCAGCTAAACGTCTGTTGGAAATGCCAGATGTAAAAGGTGAAATCAAGAATAGTCTGAAGCAAATTGCTCAAGGCAAGAAGTTGACTAGCTTCCAAAAATTTTATTTACAAAATCGTCGTCGAATGTTGCGTAACGAAGATAATTTCTTCAGCTCATTCCAATTGCGTGATCGTGTAAATAAGATTCAAAAGAGAGCTAAGGTTTTACCTAACAAGTATTCTGTAGCTGCTTTGAATAAGGTTGCAGCAGAGCAAGCTGCTATACACACTAACTCAAACAACTTAGGTATTGATAATACCTTCTTTAGAACACGTTTACCAAAGAAGGTATTGAAACGCTTGAAGGGTAGTCAGCGTGCTTTTGACTATGTACATTCAGTAGAATATGGTGATTTCCAGTTGATGTTGGAACAATTTGCTAAACAACATACCAATGTTTTATTCATTATTCCACCAATTAATGGTAAGTGGATGAAGTACACTGGTTTATCCAGCAAGATGTACCAAGAATCTGTTGCTAAGATGGAACACCAATTGACCAGTCAAGGCTTTGAAAATATTGCAGATCTTTCAAGACGAGGCAATGAAAAGTACTTTATGCAAGATACTATTCACCTAGGCTGGAAAGGCTGGGTTGCAGTTGATCAAGCTGTTCGTCCATTCATGAAGGAACCTAATAAGCGTTATGACTATGATATGTCTAACTACTTCTACTCCAAGAAGTGGCAAAACAAGGATAACGTTAAGCGAGTTGATTTAAGCAATAAAGACCGTTTAAAAGCGGAATAGTGCGCCAGGCTATTGACCATGTGGGCGTTAAAGGCTCAGTTTTAGTAATAAATCATGGCAAAGTTTTGCTTAATTATGCGACGGACAATAAACCTGACACTAGCTATTTGATCAATTCAGTTCAAAAGTCAATGACAGCTGCAATGGTGATGCATGAGGTAGAGAAAGGAAAGTTGAAGCTTAGCGATAAACTTTCAAAATTCTACCCAAATGTAGATGGTGCTAGTTCAGTCAAGATTAGCAACTTAATTGATATGACATCAGGGCTGGATTTGAAAGCTGGTCAACAATTAGGTACGCCTGAGTTTATCTCTGATGAAGCGAACATCAAGCATGATGCACAATATACTGTGTTTGATGCTAGCAAATTAGGTAAGTGGCACTATACTTCAGTAAACTATATTTTCCTTTGTGGAATCTTGTCCAAGCTTGAGAAAAAGTCATACGAGCAATTGTTCCATGACACATATATCAAGCCACTGAAGCTAACCCATAGTGAATTCTTGTGGTCAGACAAGGCTAAGTTATTGGCTAGTCATTGGGTACCAGGCTATGAAATGCGTGAGGGTGAATATGTCAAAGTGAACCATGCTAAAGCCGTTAAGGATGCTCACAATGAGCTGGGTGCTGGTTCAATCGTAATGTCTAACGCAGATTTAGCTAAGACCATGCAGTATATTCTTGCTGGTAAGATTTTGACTAACAAGAGTAGAAAAGTTCTGTTCAAGGGTCAGGCTCCTAGCTATTACAATGGTGGACTTTATAATTTAAAGCATTATAAAGCTGCTAATGGTGCTGGTGAAGGGTATTATACCTTTATGCGGGCAACTAAAGATGGCCAGAACATGATCATTTTGCAGGATAATCATACTGCTTCTGGTGAGTTTAAAAAGATTAAAAAGAAGATCAATCGTGCAATGACGATGATGCTTGAATTTTAGTAATGAAGAAGACGAGGTTTAGACCTCGTCTTTTTTATCCGTAAATTTTGGTATCCATTCCGCTAATTCAACCCGTCTTTTTGCTTGTTTTTTAGGTAGTTGAATGCTAAAATCTATCATGTACCGTCGCTATTAGTAGTCATTTTCTCCGGTAGCGAAAATGTTATCTTCTATATGTGGTCAGAGTGGCGGTCAACACTGTGTGAGCCTAGTTCCGATGTTGGTGGAATTAGGCTTTTTTGATGTGCTTTTAATTGATTCTGCCCTGATTTTAGGCGACAATACTCATGATTAGAAAAGTGAGGAGGAGAGAAAATGGCTACTACAAGAAAAGAATTAAAAGAACAAGCTAGAGACCAGTTACGTGGTAACTGGGGCTGGGCAGTTTTGCTGTCATTTGTTGGCTGGCTAATCGTTTATATTTTGACCGATATCGAAAACTTTTTTGAAAAGGGCGAAGATATCGTGTACGGTATTGTCCGCCGCTTCGGTAACAATGCTGAATTGATGTACCTAGACAAAGTAAGAGTTAATCCTTTTGCATGGCTGATTACTTTGGTAGTTTCAGTTGCAATTGGTTTAATCACATGGGGCGTAATTTATACTATCTTGCATTTTAGAGATAATGGTACTAAGGAAAATGTTCTTTCAGGTATCTTTAGTCCATTTACCAGAAACTTTAAGAGTAACTTTTTAACTTATATTTTGTATGAAATTTTTCTTATTTTGTGGACTTGGTTACTGATTATTCCAGGGCTGATCAAGGCTTATTCATATGCAATGACACCATATATCTTGCGTGACATGCTAGATAGTGGTCATGAGCCGACTGCCACAGAAGCTATCAGTGCCAGCCGTAAGTTGATGGATGGCCATAAGATGGACTTGTTTATTTTTGATTTAAGTTTCATCGGCTGGTGGCTACTTGGTATTATTTCCTGCGGGATCGGTTTATTGTGGGTTAACCCATATTACCGTCAAGCTAAGGCTAACTTCTACCGTAACTTAGCTGGTGAACAATTCGCCAAGTAAAAAATTGGATAAAATAAAATGCATCAGGTAATTTCTACCTGGTGCATTTTTTGATGACTTATTTTGCCTTTTTAGTAAAGGTTAGCTGATCTAATGTATTGATTCTTGGCAATCTTGTAGTACTTCTTACCATTGATAGTTTTTTTCTTGCCATGGGTAGTGATAGAAGTGCCCTTCTTAATAGTCTTGCCTGTACGGTGACCAGCCTTGTTATATACATGAGCCTTCTTCTTTAATACGCGAGCCTTCTTAGGTGCTTGAGAAACAGCGCTACCTGATGAAGTAAGAGGTAAAACGTTAATGTTACCGTCAACGTTAAGACCACGCCAGTTGTCAGTAAATTGCCAAATTGAAACACCCTTCATTGATGGGAAGTAGTCAAAGTTAGGATTGTCTACTCGACCTGAAACAGCGTATGCAGCAACCCATAATGAGTTAGGGAATTTGTTAACAACAGAGTTAGTGTTAATGTTGTTTCTTAAAACTGATGAACTAGCGTAAAGAAGTGGCTTGTAACCAGCAGCTTTAACCTTGCTCATGAAGGCATTAATTGCATTAGCAGTAGGATTCTTACCACCATAGATATTGTTGCCGTCACCTGACTCATAGTCACATGCAAGGTATGAGCCAGCACCAAGACCAACAGCCTTAGCTGATGCGATTGCGTAGTTGGCTTCATTTTTAGCAGCAGCGCTATTAGCAGAAAATGTAGCAAAGTGGTAGCCCATTGGCATCATATTCTTAGCGCGGGCACTAGCGATTTGAGCACTAGCCTTAGGATTTCTGTAGCTGGTACCTTCACTTACTTTAACAACAGCAAACTTAGCACCGCTTTTAGCGTGAGCTGAAAGATCAGCACTTTGGTAACTAGCAACATCGATTCCGAGTGAGCGAGCAGCAACTGAAGTGGTAGAAGCTTGGACATGTGCTTGTGGTTGCACGATTGCAGCTGCGGCAACGCCAGTAGTTGAAAGCATAGCAACATAAGCTAATTTAGTGATAATCTTTTTCTTGAATGACAACTTAATTCCCCCGATGAATATTCTTAATACATTATTATTTTTGTCTAATTATGACCTTTAACAGAAACATTTTAAGGATAATAATTAAAGAAGGTTAGGTCAAGGGGTCTAACGTAAAATTAAAGGCTGGGTAACAATATAGTAAATAATGTAACTGATTTGTATTATTAGAGCTGAAAAATTTGTTAAAAAAGGGTAACTAGTTGGTACATATTTCCCACAAAGTTATAAAATCCACGTATAATAAGAAGGCACAATGAGAAACTAACGTAGATTTGAGGCTATTCTATTGAATAAAAAAATCCTATCCGGTTCATTTTGGCTATCGTTTGGTAGCATTGTATCTAGAATTCTCGGGGTTGTTTATTTGATTCCCTGGCTAATTATGCTGGGAAGCTACCACAACCAATTAAACGCACAGGCGCTGTTCAATTCGTCATATACGCCGTATGCGCTGTTTTTATCAATTGGGACGGCAGGACTTCCTTCAGTTATTGCCCGGGAAGTATCGCAATTAAATTCGCAAAATAGATATAAAGACAGTTTGTACATTACCAAATTAGGCTTCGCTATTATGCTGGTCATGGGAATAGCGTGTGGTATTTTGCTTTATGTGACGGCACCAATGATTGCCAAAAATAGTCCAGTGGATTCAGTGGCTAGTGCAACAATTTCTATTCGAGTATTAGTGCCAGCCGTAGTAATTCTGCCATCAATGAGTATGGTTCGAGGTTGGTTTCAGGGAAATAATGATATGAAGCCATATGGGATTTCCCAATTATGGGAACAATTTGCTCGAATTTTGTTTATTTTGCTGGCTACTTTGTTGATTATTGAAGTCTTCCATCATGATTACGTAACGGCGGTTTATTTCAGTGTGTTTGGCGCCTGTGTTGGTGCTATAGCTAGTTACCTGTATCTTTTTGCATATATGCGCAAGCAGTGGGGACATTACCGAGAATTAATTGAAAATAGCGAGCACAGAGCACTTAATAATGTTTCTCGTAGTTTGCTTAACTTATGGTATGCCTCAATTCCGTTTGTTTTGCTGGGATCGTTCATTACTGTTACGCAATTAGTTGATCAACTTTTGTTTAAACAAATCCTGATTAGCTTCAGTCATATGAGTAAAAGCTATGTTAGTTACTTGTACACAATTTTCTCGGCTAATCCAAGCAAGATTACCACGGTGATTATTTCACTTGCGACAGCCGTTTCTGAGACTAGTCTGCCGCTTTTAGCAGGGCTTAAGTATAAGGCTAATGATAGTCAAGAAAGCATTAGAAAGCTGCTTTTAGAGAACTATAGACTACTATTATTTGTCTTGCTTCCTGTTGTTGCACTTGGTGCTTTTGCGGCTTCTCCAATTTATACGGTCTTGTTCTCACACGATAGTTTAGGTGCGTATTATTTGGTTGAAAATATTGTTCAAAGTTTGTTTGCTGGTTTGGTGATGAATTCATTAACACTGCTTTTAGCTTTAAACATGAACAAACTGGCTGTGATCTATATGGTTGAAGGTGTCTTAGTAAAAATAATTCTGCAAGTACCGATGACTATGTTCATGAATGCAGATGGTGCAATTCTTTCAACTGATATTTCGTTCTTACTGGTAATTTGGCTCAGTTATCACAAGCTTAATAAGACATATGGCGTTAAGATGGGGAGTTTGTTGCCGATCATTGTTTCAAACGAGATTTACATTATCCTGCTCTTTGTTTACCAAATTTTATTTGGCTATCGTTTCAACTACTTAGGCCGTGTTGGTAGTTTTGGTTATTTAGCAATCTTCGGTTTAGTCTTTTTAGGCATTTATGTTTTGCTGGCTAATTGGATGAAAACTTCGGAGACGATTTTTGGTAAAAAGATAGGTTATCGATATTATCGGTATAAGCATTTTGAGTAAAGAAATTATCAATTAGTTGTTTTTATAATAAATTATCTTGTAATGAATACTAAAAGCCACCTGCTGTCAAAACAGATGGCTTTTTCCATGATTAGTTATGTTCTAATAATTTCGATTAATATCACCCATGCTGGAACGCATTGCTTCATCAATATACTTAGAAGCTTCGTTATCAGCTTTATTCAGGGCGTCTTGAACATCTTTGTAGTTCATTTGATTAACAAGGTAGAATCTCAAGGCCTTGTTAACTAACTTATTGAAATCAACATTATTAATTTCATCATATTTTTCGATTAATTTATTAACATCACTGTTTAATTCAAAGTGCTTTCTTGGCATGTTTTTTCCACCCTTTTCTATAGTGATTATTATAGCATAACAGCGCTTAATCAATGGAGGACAAGGCATCTAGCATGTTGATTCGCTTGATCTTGTGATGGACAACAATTGCTAAAATAGCGGTGATAATAGCGGGAATTAGCGCAGAGAAGACGAAGTTCAACGGGTACATATTCGGATCGAACATCGCGACATCTGGTGGCAAACTAGTGATAATAAAGTGGTGTAGCCACCAACCGAAGCCAAAGCCTACGATAATTCCTAGTGCCGATAAGATGATTGTTTCGCGATAAATGTACATCGTTGTTTCATTATCGTAAAATCCTAGCACTTTGATGGTCGATAATTCGCGAATTCTTTCAGCGACATTGATATTAGTTAAGTTATAGATGACTACTAAGGCCAACATCCCTGAAATTAAAATTAGGATTAGAATGACTTCATTTAGACTACCAGTAAAACTGCTCAGCAATTCTCTATTTGATGAAGTTGAGACAACCGTTTCGATTGCGCCTGTTTTGATCATTTTTTGACTAATATGGCTGATATTTCCTGGGGAATGTTTGGCCATGGTTACTAAATAAGCATTAGTAGTAAATTTTTTGCCAGTTGCTTTGGCATATTCAGCTGGGCTCATAAAGATATAGTGACCGAGATACATTTCGCAGATTCCACTAACTTTGAACTTAAGTAGTTTCCCATGTTCATTTTTTAAGGAAATTGTTGAACCTTTATGAGCGTGCAAGATAGTAGCTAATTTTTCTGAAATGACTACACCATTATTTGACAAAACAAGTTTTTTCTTGCTTTGACGTTCTTGCAAATTGATAGATTTGCTAAAGTTTTTAGTTGATTGTGGCGCAATTAGCATTACATTTTCAGTTGCTCCAGTGCTATCAAGGTGTTTAGTCAATTGTTGATATTGTACAGCAGTAGTTTGCGTAACATCATGGCTGGTAAAAATTTTGTTTAATTTTTGTCGCTCAGTCGTGTTAACATGGCGATTTTTCAAAGCGATGACATCATTTTTTTGTACTTCAGAATATTGAATATTGCCAATTCCGTGTAGTGAATCACGAATACCAAATCCCATTACTAGTAATCCAGTACAACCAGCAACGCCTAGGATGGTCATCAGCATTCTGCTCTTATAACGGAAAATATTGCGGGCTGTTACCTTAGCTGAAAAGCTCATGTGCTTCCATAAAAATGGAATATATTCTAGTAAAATACGTGAACCATTTTTAGGTGGTTTAGGTAAAAGTAAAGCTGAAGGCTGTTCACGCAGAGTTTGAGCTAAAGTAATCATTGAAACGACGGTTGTTGCAAGTAGTGCAATCGTCAATGAAATTAATAGTGGTCCCCAAGCAAAATTCAGCTGGTAATCAGTTCCTAAGGTTGAGCTAGCTAAATAGGCCTTGATGATTAAGTTAGGCAAAAAGGTGTAACCTAAGCTAGCCCCCAGAATAACACCTAAAATTGCAGCTGAGGTGCTATAGAGCAAGAACTTAATGGCAATTGCTCCATTACCATAGCCTAGTGCTTTTAGCGTACCAATATTAGTCCGTTCTTCTTCAACAAAACGCATCATTGTAGTTAAGCTGACCAAAGCCGCTACAGCAAACAAGAAAACAGGAAAGACATTAGCCAAAACTTCAACTCGTTCAGAATCTGCTCGATAAGAAGCATAACCCTGACTTTCTTCACGGCTGTTGATTACGTAGTTAGGATAAGCAATTTTAAGCTTGTTTTGTGGTACTTTAATTTGCGCCGGGTTAACTACGATGCTACGTTTAAGTAATTGTTTAGCTGTAGCTTGCCGATATTGCTTTTGATACATGGCCCGATATTTGTCATATTTGTCGGCTCGATTTTGGTTTAAAGCAGTTTGCAATTTGGTTTGATCGTTATAAACACGGTTGCGGTAAGCTATGCTAAAAGGACTTAAATTGGCGGTATTTTTGAAAATGATTCGGGCAATTTGATAAACTGGTGCGGCGAAGGCGTTATGATTAGCAACCGCAATTCCAGTTAAATGGCCACTGCCAATGTTGGTTTGACCGATTTGATTTTTATCTAAGAACTCACTAGCTTTGACGAAGCCAACAATCTTGTAAGTCTTATTTTTTAAAATGCCAGGTTTATTAAAAGTAATGTTTTGTCCCAAGTGATATTTTTTCTGCAATAAATATGACAGTGCAACTTCTGTTTTATTCTTAGGAAAATGTCCTTTAATCAATTCATAACTTGAAAGATTATCTGACTGAGAAAAGACGCGGAGCGTGTCAGGCTGATTTTTGATTTTAACATCTTGAAAATAGCCGAAGGTAGCTTCTTTTACTTCTGGTAAATTCTGAATAGTAAGGCGATCAGTTGAATTAATGCCATAGTTTGAAGTGACAGTGACGTCAGCTAGGTTATGTTTAGCAAAAAAGTCTGCCCCTGTTGCTCGCATATCAGGACCAGCCATTTTTAAACCTGTAAAGGCAAAAGTCCCCAGTGCAATTAATAGAATAATGGCGATATAACGGCCAAGTGAATGGGTGATTGCTTGCCAAGCATCTTTCCATAGAATAGTTTTTTGCATGTCGCTCACCTACCATTCAATTGTACTAATATCAGCGGGATGTAGATTATGCTGGACTTTTTGAATACTTCCATCGTGAATACGGATGACCTTATCAGCAATTGGGGCAATAGCGGCGTTATGAGTTACAATCAAGACCGTCGAGCCATTTTGCCGGCTCATATTTTGCAAAATTTTTAAGATTCGTTTGCCTGTTTTATAGTCAAGGGCACCGGTGGGCTCATCGCACAAAAGTAAGGCTGGCTTTTTAGCGATGGCTCGGGCAATTGCCACACGTTGCTGCTCACCGCCTGATAGTTGAGCGGGAAAATTGTTTTCTCGCCGCCCTAGGTCAACATACTGCAAGGCATCATCGGCGCTCATCGCATCAGGGACAATTTGAGCAGCTAATTCAACGTTTTCTTTTGCTGTTAAGTTGGAAATCAAATTATAAAATTGAAAAACAAAGCCAACGTCGTTGCGCCGATAGGTAGTTAATTCTTTAGCGTTATATTTTGCAATATTTTTTCCCGCTACAATTACATCGCCACTTGTATTTGGTTCCATTCCGCCTAAAATATTAAGCAAAGTAGATTTTCCAGCTCCTGATGAGCCGAGAATAATGACTAGTTCGCCTTTATCGATAGAAAAAGTAATGTTCTTATTGGCATAGATGGTTGTGTCACCAGATTGGTAAATTTTAGTATTATTTTTTAAGTTAATGTAAGCCATCATAATCAGCTTTCTAGTATAGATGTATAATTAATAATTGTTTTAATTAACTTTATTCAATCATATTTATAATAAATAGGTAAAGGAAATACGAGACTGTAAAATAGTTTGTGTAAGGATGAATGATTCCTTAAATTTATTTCTTTAAACATTAGAAAAAGGAGTTCCTTTCTCGTATGATTGGTTTGAACAAAAAAACACATACAGAAAGAAGAACTCCTTCATGAATGATTTTACCAAAGATTTTGCTCAAGCTCTATTCAATCCAGACAAAATAAATGATTTATTGCGCAAAGAGCTACAACAGGCTGTTAATAACTTGCTAGAAGCTGAGTTGACTGCCTTTCTAGGCTATGATCCCTATGCCAGAAATGGCTGGAATACTGGCAATTCTAGAAATGGTGCTTATTTCCGCAAGGTTGATACCCAGTTTGGACCAATTGAAGTGCAAGTGCCTCGAGACCGCAACGGTCAGTTTCATCAGCACACGCTGCCTGACTACAAGCAGCACTCTGATGTTTTGGAAAGCACGATTATCAAGCTATACTCCAAAGGCGTAACTACCAGAGAAATCGCTGACTTGATTGAGAAAATGTATGGCAGTCATTATAGTCCAGCTCAAGTATCAAATATTTCCAAGCAGATGCTCCCCAAGATTGAGGCTTATCACAAGCGCAAGCTAAGCGACAAGTTTTTCTGTGTCTATTTGGATGCGACATACCTTCCTTTGCGCCGAGAAACGTTTGAGCGTGAAGCAGTATATATTGCCATTGGCATTAAACCTAATGGACATAAGGAAGTCATTGACTACTGCATTGCTCCTAGTGAGAACATTGAAGTTTGGACAGAGATGCTTCAAAACATGAAGTCCAGAGGCTTGAAGCAAGTTGAGCTTTTTCTTTCTGATGGTGTTGTTGGCATGAAAACAGCCTTGGCCAGGACTTATCCTAAAGCTCATTTTCAACGCTGCCTGGTTCATGTCATGCGCAATATCTGCGCTAAAGTACGCGTCGACGATCGTGAAAAGATCATGAACGAATTCAAGCAGATACATCAACAGACAAGCAAAAAAGAAGCTGCAGCTGTCTTGCACAAATTCTATGCCAAATGGAATAAAGCTTATAGCCATGTCATCAAAGGTTTGAAGGAAATTGAGCCCGATCTGCTAGTCTTCTACAATTATCCCAAACAAATCAGAGCTTCAATTTATTCAACCAATATGATTGAATCCTTTAACAACGTCATCAAGCGTAAAGCTAAGCCTAAGGCAGAATTTCCAACTGAACAGTCGCTTGATGCATTTATTGGCATCCAGGCAATGAGCTACAATGACCGTTATTTCAATCGAATTCATAAAGGCTTTGGTCAGGTTCAGGACACCTTAGAATCCTACTTTGATTAAATAAATAATTAAAAAATCAATTTACGAGAAAGATCTATTTACACAAAAGATTTGACAGTTTCGGAAATACCATGGTAAACAGAATCACAAATATCTTTCTTAAACTAAGAAGATTGGCAATCTTTAGAATTTTTCAGCGAACGTTGGTTATGCTGATGCCGATCGCGGTAATTGGGGCATATTTTAAGTTGTTCAGAGATGCCGTTTTTTCGCCCGATAGTTTTATTTACAATATTTTTAATTTTGATATCACTTTGCCAGATCGTTTTTGGTATGCGGGAGCATTTGTCAGTCGGGGGATGGTTCGGGTAACCTTCGGCTTATTTGGTATTTATGCGGCTTATTTTGCGGCACGTTATACTGCGCGTTTATACCGTAAAGATTCAACCATGGCCGGGATGACGGCTGTCATCGTTATCATGTTTTGTGCTTATGCCAATAATTTAGCTAATAATGCCAGCGATCATTCACCATTTTCTTCCAGTGTTTTAAAAATTAATGCTGTCTTGCTGGCCTTGTTAATTGGCTATGGTGTAGGGCAAATTTTTCATTGGCTAGGAAAGGAACACAAGCCAGTCGATTTTGAACATGCCGCTAGAATTAAGGAAAGAGCCTGGAATGCGTTTATCCCGACAATATTTGCAATTTTTTGTGGGATAGTTCTGGGGATTATAATTTATGAATTTCAAATCAAATTCTTGAATTCTAGTACTTTTAAAGGCCTAGTTACTCAAATACAGGAATCAAATAATATTTTGTTAATAGCTTTACTGACTATCCCAGTCTTTTTGAAACTGTCAAATCTTTTGTGTAAATAGATCTTTCTCGTAAATTGATTTTTTAATTATTTATTTAATCAAAGTAGGATTCTAAGGTGTCCTGAACCTGACCAAAGCCTTTATGAATTCGATTGAAATAACGGTCATTGTAGCTCATTGCCTGGATGCCAATAAATGCATCAAGCGACTGTTCAGTTGGAAATTCTGCCTTAGGCTTAGCTTTACGCTTGATGACGTTGTTAAAGGATTCAATCATATTGGTTGAATAAATTGAAGCTCTGATTTGTTTGGGATAATTGTAGAAGACTAGCAGATCGGGCTCAATTTCCTTCAAACCTTTGATGACATGGCTATAAGCTTTATTCCATTTGGCATAGAATTTGTGCAAGACAGCTGCAGCTTCTTTTTTGCTTGTCTGTTGATGTATCTGCTTGAATTCGTTCATGATCTTTTCACGATCGTCGACGCGTACTTTAGCGCAGATATTGCGCATGACATGAACCAGGCAGCGTTGAAAATGAGCTTTAGGATAAGTCCTGGCCAAGGCTGTTTTCATGCCAACAACACCATCAGAAAGAAAAAGCTCAACTTGCTTCAAGCCTCTGGACTTCATGTTTTGAAGCATCTCTGTCCAAACTTCAATGTTCTCACTAGGAGCAATGCAGTAGTCAATGACTTCCTTATGTCCATTAGGTTTAATGCCAATGGCAATATATACTGCTTCACGCTCAAACGTTTCTCGGCGCAAAGGAAGGTATGTCGCATCCAAATAGACACAGAAAAACTTGTCGCTTAGCTTGCGCTTGTGATAAGCCTCAATCTTGGGGAGCATCTGCTTGGAAATATTTGATACTTGAGCTGGACTATAATGACTGCCATACATTTTCTCAATCAAGTCAGCGATTTCTCTGGTAGTTACGCCTTTGGAGTATAGCTTGATAATCGTGCTTTCCAAAACATCAGAGTGCTGCTTGTAGTCAGGCAGCGTGTGCTGATGAAACTGACCGTTGCGGTCTCGAGGCACTTGCACTTCAATTGGTCCAAACTGGGTATCAACCTTGCGGAAATAAGCACCATTTCTAGAATTGCCAGTATTCCAGCCATTTCTGGCATAGGGATCATAGCCTAGAAAGGCAGTCAACTCAGCTTCTAGCAAGTTATTAACAGCCTGTTGTAGCTCTTTGCGCAATAAATCATTTATTTTGTCTGGATTGAATAGAGCTTGAGCAAAATCTTTGGTAAAATCATTCATGAAGGAGTTCTTCTTTCTGTATGTGTTTTTTTGTTCAAACCAATCATACGAGAAAGGAACTCCTTTTTCTAATGTTTAAAGAAATAAATTTAAGGAATCATTCATCCTTACACAAACTATTTTACAGTCTCGTCTTTTTACTTAGCTGGATGGGAATAGGTTATCCTCTAGCTTCTTTGTCAACTACTTCTAATAGTATTTCAGCAGCAGCTAACTTAAATTTTGCCTTAAAACATGGGAGTGCTTGGAATGTGCCATATAAGTATTTGGGTAGTTCTTTGTTTTATCCTTATGCAGAAATGGGTGGTGCGAGTATTGTTTTAGCGATGATTGTAATTATCCTAATTTATAGTAAAAATAAGGATAGTGAAAATATTGCCAAGGTTAACCTGCTTCCAGCAGCTTTTGGCTCAACTGGAGGCATGATGGTCGGGATGCCGATTATTTTAAATCCATTGTTACTGCCGGCGATTGTGATTATTCCAATTATTAATATTCTACTAGCCGCTGGAGCAATTTTTTGCCATTTAATTCAACCTTGTGCTTACCCCGTTTTAAGTGGGACACCAGGAATTTTGGTCTCTTTCTTTGGTTCTAATGGTGACTGGAGCAACTTGGTATTTTCTATTTTGTTATTCATTTTAGATATAATAATGTTTATTCCAACTATGAAATTAGGTTTGCGACTTGAAAGGGGACTAAAGGATTATGAAGAAAAGAATGATTAATTTAGTTCAAAATCCTAATTTTAAATGGTTGGCAATCGTCTTAGTCTTATTAGTAGCTTTGGCTGTTCCGGGTTATTCTTGGATGAAGGCTGATAACCACGCTAGAGCTGAAAGACGCAAATCGCTTTTGTCACCAGTAATTATGATTCCAGGTTCTAGTGCAACGACTGAACGTTTTAACCAATTAGTGAAGCAGCTAAATCAGAACACACCGACTAAGCATAGCGTGCTTAAAATTAAAGTTTCAACGAATGGAACGCTGTCATATTCAGGCAAAATTAATAAAAACGACAACGAACCTTTCATTATTGTCGGTTTTGAAAATAATCACGATGGTTATAGCAATATTAAGAAGCAAGCCAGCTGGTTTGATCAAGCCTTTTATGCCTTATCAGAGAGCTATAAGTTTAATAATTTTAAAGCCTTTGGGCATTCTAACGGTGGCTTGATCTGGACCTATTGGTTAGAACATTACTACTGTTACTATTCTGATGAAATTAAAATCAAACGTCTGATGACGCTAGGAACGCCATATAATTTTGGTGAAAAAAATATTAATCATAAAACGCAAATGCTAGAAACCTTTATCAAGAACAAAGATAAACTACCGAAAAACTTGATTGTTTATTCCTTATCTGGTGGAAAAAATTATGAGTCTGATGGAATTGTACCAGAAGCTAGCGTAGCAGCCGGAAAATATATTTTTCAGAATCAAGTCAAGAGCTATACTGCAATGACAGTAACGGGTGTAGAAGCGGATCACTCGGATTTACCTCAGAATAAGCAGGTAATCAAAGTAATTAAACAGTATTTGCTTGAGCCGAGAAAGTTGAGCGAACCGCAAAATACTGGACAAGCAAAAGGGCAATAATAGAGGTAGGCAGAAATAGTTTATGGTAATAAACTTATTCTTATCTGTGGAAAACTTCCTTAAAGTTCAACAGTTTTAAGCAAAATAATCATCAATTTTTGACCATCTTAAGAAATTCTTTAGAATTTGTGAAGCACAGCGAATGTTGATATTACAGCATTTGTAGTGCTTTTTTAAATAAAAATCACAAAAATAAAGGAAAATGTGTAAAACTTTTATTTTTTAGCTTGCAATCTGTGGATAACCTGCTATACTATTAAATGTAATGAGTTAGCACTCGATAAGCTAGAGTGCTAAAGACGTAAATTTGAGATAGGGAGTGTTGCACATATGGCATACTTTGACAATGACTTTGATAACTTATTTAACGAATTGAACAGCTCATTCTTTAATGATGACTTTGGTAGCAGAAGAAATAGCAAAGGCAGTTCAGGTTCAATTCCAATTAATTACTCCAGCAGCATGGGTGCTGCACCACAAACAATTCAACAGAACCCACAACAACCCAATGAAAAGCCAATTGGTGTTGACTTAGTTGAGGAAGCTAAGAACAATAAATTTGACCCAGTAATTGGCCGTGACGAACAGATTGATAACGTAATTGAAATTCTTTCAAGACGTAAGAAGAATAATCCTGTTTTAATCGGACCTGCTGGTGTTGGTAAGACTTCTATTGTAGAAGGTTTAGCTGAAAGAATTGCTTCAGGCAATGTACCAGCTAAAATGGCTAACATGCATATCATTTCAGTAAACATTAATGACATGGTTGCTGGTTCAAGTCTTCGTGGTAGCTTTGAAGAAAGATTAAAGAAGGTTATCGATAAGGCCAAGAGCGATCCTAACATTGTTTTATTCATCGATGAAATTCACAACATCGTTGGTGCTGGTTCTACTGATTCAGAAAACAACAATGGGGATGCAGCTAACATCTTGAAGCCAGCTTTGGCAAGTGGTCAATTGAAGTTAATTGGTGCTACTACTACTAGTGAATTTCAAAGAATTGAAAAAGATCCAGCTTTATCACGTAGATTCCAAGCTGTTCAAGTTCCAGAACCATCTACTGATGTAGCTGTTAAGATTTTGGAAGGCTTAAAGAAGAAGTACGAAGACTACCACCACGTAAAATACAGTGACGACAGTCTTAAATTAGCTGTTGAATTATCAGAAAGATACATTCAAGGCCGTTACTTACCAGACAAGGCTATCGACTTGATGGATGAAGCTGGTGCTAAGAAGGCATTGCTTGTACAACCAACTGATGAAAAGAGCTTAAAGAACCAAATCTCAGCTCTTGAAGCTAAGAAGACTGAAGCTGCTAAGGCAGAGGATTACGACAAGGCTTCAGAAATTAAGAGTAAGATTGCTGAACTTGAGAAACAACTTAAGAATGTAGATTCTAAGAATACTCCAGAAGTAACTGAAAAAGACATCTACGCAATTATTGAACAAAAGACTAAGATCCCAATGAGTGAACTCCACGCTGATGAAGCTCAAAAGAACTTGGACTTAGCTAAGAAACTTAAGAAGAATGTTATTGATCAAGACAGAGCTATCGATGTAATTACTGACGCTATTGCTCGTAAGCAAATCTTCAAAGACAGCGACAGACCTACTGGTTCATTCTTACTCACTGGACCTACTGGTGTTGGTAAGACTGAACTTGCAAAACAATTAGCAATTCAATTATTTGGTAACAAAGAACACTTAATCCGTTTGGACATGAGTGAATACCAAGACGAAATGGCAGTTAACAAGTTGATCGGTTCAGCACCTGGCTATGTTGGCTACGGTGAAGGTGGTCAATTAACTGAAAAGGTTCGTCACCAACCATACTCATTGATTTTATTTGATGAAATTGAAAAGGCTAACCCACAAGTCTTCAACGCATTATTGCAAATTATGGATGACGGTCGTTTGACTGACGCACAAGGTAGAACTGTTTCATTCAAGGATACTATCTTGATTATGACTTCAAACGCCGGCTTCTCAGACAAGTTGCTTGAAGATGGCAAGGTTGACCAAGACAAGTTAATCTCAGCCCTTGAAAACTACTTCAGACCTGAATTCTTGAACCGTTTGGATGCAATCGTTCCATTCAACTCACTTACTGAACAAGACATGGGCAAGATCATCAACATTTACTTGAAGAATATGTCTCATGTTCTTGCTAAGAAGGGTGTAACGGTAGAAGTTTCAGACGAAGCTAAGGCATTCTTGGCAGAAAAGGGCTACGACAAGAAGTTCGGGGCTCGTCCACTTAGAAGAGTAGTTGAACAAAATCTTGAAACTCCAGCTGCTAAGTTGATCCTGAGAAAACCTGAAACTAAGAAGCTTGAATTCACTGCAGATGACAAGCACTTGTACTTAAACGGTGAAGCAATCTTCGATATTTCTCCAAAGATTGAAGAAAAAATTAAGGAAGACAAAACTAAAGCCGAAGATAAAAAAGAAGATTAATTAATAGTCATTAATAATAAAAGAGGTATTTCCGAGGAAATACCTCTTTTTTGTAATTTGGCAATTTCTCCATAAAGTTGTAAACTGTGGAAAAAGATAAATGGAGAAAAATAATGGCTGAGAAAAAAGAAGAAAAAGAATCATGGGGTAAGTTTTTCCTAGATATCTTAATTATCTGGGTTATTTTGATCGGTGCCTATCTGCTGCTTTTCCACTTCGTCTTGAGCAACGATACAGTATCAGGTCCTTCGATGCAACCTACTTTTCAAAATGGTGATCGGCTAATCGCTGAGCGTCATGCGCAAATCAAGCGTGGTGAAGTAGTGATTGTTAAAGCACCAGATGAACCAGGTGCTTTGTACATTAAGCGTGTTATTGGTTTGCCTGGTGAAAAAATCGTCAGCAAAAATAATCAAATCTACATTAATAATAAAAAGATTGCTCAACCTTGGTTGAAACAAGGAACGAAGTTAATTGATAATGGCTCAGATACATTTTATTCTGAGACTCAGAATTTTACTATGCAGTCACTGATGCGGGCGCGGACTTACCAGCAATACTTTACTAGAGCGCAGATTAAATATGTGCAGGATACTGGGCGCATTCCGAAAGGAACATATTTCGTAATGGGTGATCACCGGAGCGTTTCTAAGGATAGCCGTTATATCGGAACCATTAAGCGTAGTAGTATCGTTGGCGTAGTTAAAGTACGTTACTGGCCGTTGAACCAATTTAAAGTTTACTAATAATGAAGATATTCCTAAGGGAATATCTTTTTTAGATAAAAAATAATTGCATGAATTGGCATAAGACTATATAATTCAAAAAAAGCAAACTTGATGGAGCAAAATGTTTCATTTAAAAAACATGCCGCTCCATTTTTTATTTTGAGGAAGGTGTGAAGTAATTATGGATGAGAAGCCGAGATTAAAACGCGGGCTTAAAAGTCGTCATGTAACAATGATTGCAATAGGAGGAGCCATTGGTACTGGCCTATTCTTAGGTTCTGGTTCAGCCATTCATAGTGCTGGCCCTTCAATTATTTTGTCGTACTTAATCGTAGGGATTATCACCTTTTTTATGATGCGTGCTTTAGGAGAGCTTATTTTAGCCGATCCTGATAGTCATTCATTTTTAGAATCAATCAAAAAATATTTAGGTAAGCGTGCCGAATTTGTAGCGGGCTGGATGTACTGGGCTTGCTGGCTTAGTTTAGCTATGGCTGATTTGACTGCGACAGGAATTTATTTAAGATACTGGTTTCCGTGGCTACCGCAATGGGTTGGCCCTTTAGTAATTGTGATCTTATTGATGTTGATTAACATGGTAAATGTCGGATTATTTGGTGAACTGGAAAGTTGGTTCTCAATGATTAAGGTAATGGCAATTGTAGTCTTAATCATTACCGGTGCTGTAATGTTGTTACTTCATACGCATGTAAAGGGCGGTTATGTTTCACTAACTAATTTAGTTAATCATGGTGGCTTTTTCCCAACTGGGATTTGGGGCTTTCTTTTATCATTTCAAATGGTTGTTTTTGCCTTTGTTGGGGTAGAAATTGTAGGTCAAACTGCTAGTGAAACAGCTAATCCGCAAAAGGATATTCCTAAGGCAATTAACACTTTGCCAGTTAGAATCGGCCTTTTTTATGTGGGCTCAATGTTGGCAATTATGTCTGTTTATCCATGGAATCACATTACAACTACTTCAAGTCCCTTTGTCCAGGTCTTTACCGGCATCGGTGTTACAGCGGCTGCAGGGATTTTAAATTTTGTCGTTTTGACTGCAGCTATGTCAGCGACTAATAGTGCAATCTTTTCAACTAGTCGATCACTTTATTCATTAGCACGTAACGGCCATGCACCTAAAAGACTAGGTGAATTGACCAAAAAAGCAATTCCAATGAACGCTTTGATGACCTCTTCATTAATTTTATTTGTAGTAGTTGCCTTAAACTATTTAATGCCAGCAGAAATATTCTCCGTTGTCTCAACTGTTTCAACGATTTGTTTTGTGATTGTTTGGATCATGATTATGGCAGCATATATTGTTTATCGCAAACAGAATAAGCAGAATTTAGGCAGCTTTAAAATGCCGGGCTACCCAGTAACTAGCTGGCTTACGCTTGCCTTTTACATTGGTATTTTAATCTTATTATTCTTTATCAAATCAACGCAGCTGGCTTTGATTATTTCGATTTTATTTGCAATCTTTTTAGCGATCAGCTACAGTTTTGTTCGAAAAAATGATAAGGTATAGTGATTAAAGATAAATGAGAATAGATATATTTCCTAGGAAATTTTTACAGATGCTAAAGAAAGGGAGTTGGAAATGGCGAAGAAAGCACCTGAATTAAAGCGGTCGATGACAGCCGGACAGATGGAAATGATCTCACTTGGAGGAGCAATTGGTGTTGGACTATTCATGGGGGCTAGCTCAACCATTAAGTGGACCGGTCCTTCAGTACTGCTAGCTTATATTTTTGTTGGGGTTATTTTGTATATCGTAATGCGGGCATTAGGTGAGATGCTTTATGTTGATCCAGGTACTGGTTCTTTTGCAGACTATGCTTCAGAGCATGTGCATCCAATTGCCGGCTATTTAGCCGAATGGGCAAACGTGTTTCAATACATTGTTGTCGGAATTTCTGAGGTGGTGGCAACAACAGAGTATTTGCGCTTTTGGTGGAAAGGCACCTCTGATTGGGCTGCCGGCGTAATTATTATTTTATTTTTGCTGGTGGCTAACTTAGCTAGTGCGAAAGCTTATGCAACCTTGGAATTCTGGTTTGCCATGATCAAGGTTGTAACGATTATCTTAATGATTTTGCTTGGCTTTGCGGTAATTCTATTTGGCTTTGGTAATGGCGGTCATCCAGTAGGCTTTTCTAACTTGTGGAGTCATGGCGGCTTCTTCACTGGTGGTCTCAAGGGCTTCTTTTTCTCAATGGCCATTATTGTTGGTTCTTATGAAGGAATTGAGCTAATTGGGATTTCAGCTGGTGAAGTATCTGATCCGCATAAGGCCATTGTTAAAAGCGTGAAGTCAGTATTGTGGCGGATTTTGATCTTTTATGTTGGGGCAATTTTTGTGATTGTCACAATTTATCCATGGAATAAATTAGATAGCATTGGCTCACCGTTTGTAACGACCTTTGCCAAGGTGGGAATTACCGCGGCAGCTTCAGTAATTAACTTTGTAGTTTTGACTGCAGCTTTGTCCGGTGCAAACTCAGGAATTTATTCATCAAGTCGAATGTTGTATAAATTGGCACACGAAGGTGAAGCACCTAAGACTTTTGGTCACGTATCTAAGAGAATCGTGCCTAGTCATGCGATCATTGGAATTACCAGTGGAATTTTCGTTGGTTTTATGCTTAATGTGTTAGCCCAATTTTTGAATAAATCATTGGCTAATATCTTCGTGATTGTCTATAGTTCGTCTGTTTTGCCAGGGATGGTAGCTTGGTTTGTGATCCTGCTAGCAGAGTTACGCTTTAGACGAAAGAATCCACACTTGATGGAGAATCACCCGTTTAAATTGCCGCTTTATCCATATTCAAATTACTTTGCTTTGATTATGCTGGTAGTAATTGTTGTCTTCATGTTCATTAATCCGGAGACGCAAATTTCAGTAGCGGTTGGTGCAGCAGTGTTGATTATTGCGGCACTGATTTATGTGGTTAAGCATCAAAAAGATAAATAAAATTGAGTAGTAGGTAAGAAGCCTGCTGCTTTTTTGATAAGAAAATGATTGGGGACAAAATATGGATAATCCGTTTAATCCTAGCTTTGGCCGAATTCCAGCAGTGTATTTGCAGCGAAAAAAACTAATTGCTGATGTGTCTCAAGGAATAGAGAATTTAAATAGTTCATATACAATTTCGATTGTTTATGGAATGCGTGGAATAGGCAAAACTGTCTTTTTGACAGCAATGGACAGAAAGATTAGTGCATATCCAGATTGGATTGTTGTTAATTTGGCCATGGGGATGAAGTTGTTGCCTTCTTTTATTAATAGCTTATATCTGAATGCAGATTCAAAACTAAAAAAATCATTTAAATCTATTGAAGGACTAAATTTCTCTAATTTTGGATTATCGCTTTCTACAGACATTAGTAAGTTAACATATCAAGATATTTTAACGAACATGTTTGATGAAGTAAGAAAAAATGACGTTAAAGTGTTGATTACCTTAGACGAAGTAAAACTATGTCAGGAGTTGAAAGATTTTGCAAGATGTTATCAATTATTAAATCGGCAGGGTTATCCTATAGCCTTAATGATAGCTGGTCTTTCTGAAAATATCTCTGAATTGAAAAACGAAAATATAACTTCATTCTTACTACGTGGAAAGCGAATAGCTTTATCAGCATTGAATCTCTCACAGGTTGAAGCTAGCTATAGTAAAGTTTTTAAAGAATCAGGTTATCAAGTGTCGAAAAAAATTCTTGAAAAAATGGCGTTGATGACAATGGGCTATTCATATGCCTTTCAGTTGCTAGGTTATTTAGTTTTGAAAGCTGCTAAAAAAAGTAAGGTAATAGATCAAAACACTTTAGAATGTATTAAATCAGAGTACTTATTGGTGCTAAAGCAAAATGTTTATACCAAAGTACTTAGTAGTTTGTCAAAGCAAGACCGAAAATTTGTTTTAGCTATGGCTCAGAGCCCAAAACATTGTGTTTCAATTAAAGAAATTCATGAAAGGTTAAACCGTCCAAGCAATTTTGTTGCTAACTATCGTAGACGCTTGTTAGATGATCAAGTTATCAAATCTACTAATTATGGTGAAGTGGCCTTTACTTTACCGTTTTTCAAGGAATATGTATTACGGCAGTATCGCTTTGAACAAGGGTTAGAATAAGAAATACAGTTTAAAGATTTTACTGTATATTTTAAATTGTCGCTATAGTAGTATTTCATGTTATTCTGATTGTAATTGTGTTCTTCGTATACATCAATCTAGAGTGTAAATCCCAGTAGCATCTGATGCTACAGTGTGGGAGCACTTGCTTATGTGATAGAGTTGTATGGTAGAATAATAGAAAGATCCTTATAATTGTGTTAAAAAATTATAGATAATGAGGAAAGAAACATGAAATACAGAAAGTTATTTGCTTTTTTAGCCACTATCGTGTGCTTTATAGCTATCAATACAAATGCAAAGGCTGACTCGCTAAATGATGTAAATAAGAATGTTGCTAAAATAGCTAATGAACAAAATTTTCATTCTTTAGCTCAAGATAAGTTAAAGAATGAAAATGTAAAAAAAGATGTCCCTATTTAAAAAAATGGAACTGTAAAAATTCATAATAATTTTAATGCAACAGGCAGTCATTACTCTGCATATACTTTTTTTGCAGAGATTCCAGATACAGTTGTTAAATTTCATACTTCACAAGAGTATGTAGATGGACAATTTAAAATCAATTTTTATATTGATTCAATAACTGGTCCAGCTCCTGCTGCAATTTCAGTTCAATTGCAATTCTATAGTGAACCATCATTGTCCGGCCCAATTACTACAAATACAGCTAGTCCAATTGTAAAAGAAGGAAATATTACTACTGGTTTGTTAGGGTCTGCTGTATTTCCAGCTGCTACAACATTTTTTGCTGTTGGAGGAGCATGGGGAATGGTAGGCTATAATGGAAATAGCGCTACTTATCCAATTTCACTTAGTTCTATTTATTTACAAAATAAAATTGGTCAAAATTTTCCTGAATATGTTGATCCTGTCTCTAAAAAAGATGCAGAAACACCAATCAATACTACTTGGTCTAGACTTCCTTCTTCACCAGTATGGACTACGATGGATAGATATTACTATATAAAAGAGTTTAGTGAGCGTTATGGCAATCAATCAAAAGAGTATTGGGCTGAAAATCAAGTTCATCATATAAGACCTAGAATTTATGGTGGAAATAATGACTTTGACAACTTAATGCCAGTACCAATTGAAGCACATAAGCTTATAACTAAATGGTTTATTAATTATTAAAATGGATAATATAATAGATAATATAAACTTGATTAGTAAAAAATGCAGTGTCGACGTACCAATATTTGGTTTTGGTGGCGTCTATTACTGTAAATTTAAATTAAATCCGCCAGTAGCTGAAAATGAAATAAATAGGTTGTCAGGCATATCTGTCCCAAATGATTTGATAGAGTTTTGGATACAGGCTAACGGTGCAGAATTATTCATTGATTCTTTTCAGGGTATCGAATTAGGTGGAGCAAGGTGTAGAATTTACACTATTGAGTATGTCTTAAATCAGTTAGTTAAAACACCTAATTATCTACCTATACTTTGGTTAAGAGACGAGGGAGAAATGGGCATTAATTTAGATCGCTACAATCAAAACCAGTCCTATCTGACGTATCCTGGAATAGAGGAACAATATTTTGATTTCTCTTTTAAAAAGTGGCTAGAAACATATTTAGCATGTAATGGAAATCCTTTTTGGAATTTGGTATAAATAGCATAAAACAGTGAGCTAGAAAATAAGGCTTGCTGTTTTTTACTATATTTAAAGATATGCAAAAATTATAGACAAGAATGCAATTTTTTAATTGTACTTTTTCAAAGAAATTCTCTATAATATTACATACAAAAAGTAAGCAAAAGGAGGAGCATAAATGACAAAACCAATTATCGGTATCTCAGGTTCTGTAATTATTGACGATGGAGGAATTTTCCCTGGTTATCATCGTAGTTATGTGAACGAAGACTATGTAGATTCAGTAGTTCAAAATGGCGGTGTACCTTACATTATTCCATTCAATGAAAATGATGAGGTAATTCGTGAACAGCTTAATCATGTTCAAGGCTTGATCTTATCTGGTGGGCATGATGTTGATCCACGTTTTTATGGCGAAGAACCAATGCAAAAGATTGGTGCTACTTGGCCTGAACGCGATCATTTTGATATGCGCTTGTTAAAGTTAGCAGAAGAAAATGGTATTCCGGTACTCGGCATTTGTCGTGGTGCTCAAATTATTAATGTGGCTCATGGCGGTACGCTTTACCAAGATCTTTCATACAGAAAAGAACTTACTTTGAAACACATGCAAGGTCATACGCCAACTTTGCCTACTCATAGTATGGAAGTGGAAGCTGATAGTAAATTGGCTGAAATTTTGGGTAAAACTGAATTCCGCGTTAATTCTTTCCACCATCAATTAATTAAAGACGTTGCACCAGATTTAAAAGCAGTGGCAACAGCTCCTGATGGTGTGGTTGAAGGACTTGAAAATAAAAAAGGTAATGTCATTGCCGTGCAGTGGCACCCTGAAATGTTGCACCGTAATTCCGATGTAGCGTTTATGAATAACTTATTTAAGTTTGTTGTTGATAATGCAAAGTAAGGAAGCAAATAGATGAATGAAAAAACAGGAGATAAATTAGGCTTTTGGTCAATTGTGCTGTTAGCGATTAATGCCATTATTGGTTCAGGTATTTTTTTAACACCTGGTAGTGTGGTACAACAAGCTGGTAGTAAAGCCTTAGTTGTATATTTAATTGCGGCAATTTTTGCAGCGATTCTGGCCATTTCGTTTGCGGCAGCTTCAAAGTATGTCACTAAATCTGGTGCTGCCTATGCTTATTCCAAGGCCGCTTTTGGTAAAAAAATTGGCTTTTATATGGGAGTTCTGCGTTACTTCTCAGCCAGTGTAGCTTGGGGCGTAATGGCTGTTGGGGTAATTAAGTCAACTATTTCAATTTTTGGCGGAAATCCCAATAAGGCAATAAATGTCACAATTGGCTTTTTGATCTTGATGGCAATTATTACCGTGATCAACTTGTTTGGTCAAAAAGTAGTTAAGTATGTAATGAATTTAGCCACGATCGGTAAGTTGGCTGCATTGGTGTTAATTATTATTGCTGGAGTAGTTTTGTTAATTACTACTGGTGCATCAAGCAACCTAGGACAAGTAGATCAATTGACTCAGAATGGTCAAAAAATTGTGCCAACTTTAACTACAACTACCTTTGTCATGGCAATTGTTTCAGCCTTCTATGCCTTTACCGGCTTTGAATCAGTAGCTTCTGGTTCAGAAGATATGAAGAACCCTGAAAAGAACTTGCCACGAGCAATTCCATTGGCAATCTTAATTATTGCGGTTGTCTATATCGGCGTTGTAGCGGTAGCGATGGTACTTAATCCACGCGCTTTAATGACGACTAAGCAAGTTGTAGCGATTGCGGCTATTTTTAATAATGAAATCTTACGTGATGTGATCTTAGTTGGTGCCTTGGTTTCAATGTTTGGGATCAACGTAGCTTCCAGCTTTAATGCTCCACGTATTCTGGAAGCTATGGCTCGAGAGGGTCAGATGTCACAAGCTTTAACTAAGAGAACTAAGAATAACTTCCCAATTAGAACTTTCTTTATCTCTGTTGGCTTGGCAATTTTGATTCCGATGGCCTTTGAATACAATATGGTCAACTTGATTACTTTGAGCGCGATGGTTAGATTCTTAGGTTTCATCGTGGTACCTCTAGCAGTTATTCAATTTTACCGTGGTAAGGCAAAAGAAGGTATCTTAAAGGCTAATAAGAGCGTTATAACTGATGTTATTGTGCCAATTTTATCTGTTGTGATTGTGATCTTCTTGTTAGTTGAATATAACTGGAAGGCACAATTTGGTGTAGTAAACGCAGCAGGGCAAGTTATCGGTGTTAACTGGTATGCCATTGCGATGATGGTCTTTGGCTTTGTATTGTTGCCACTCATTATGGCTTGGATTTCTAGAAGAGAACGGAAATAAAATCAATAGAAAAAAGATCCTACATTTTGCAGGATCTTTTTTGGTATGTAAAAAAATCTTAAAATTACAGCAACTTAATATCGTCAGCTTCACAAGCCTCAACCATATCTTCTGGCCAAATAGAAGCTTGTACTTCACCAATATGAGCCTTACCTAACAGCAACATACATAAGCGTGATTGACCGATCCCACCGCCGATTGAATAAGGTAATTCACCCTTCAAAAGCATTTGGTGGAATGGTAATTTTTCGCGATCTTCGCAATGTGCCTTCTTTAGTTGTTCACGTAAGCTTTCCTCACTAACACGGATACCCATTGAAGAAATTTCGAGCTTACTTTGTAAAGGTTCGTACCAGAAGACTAAGTCACCGTTTAATTGCCAATCATCGTAGTCTGGTGCACGGCCATCGTGTGGTTCACCACTACGCTTTAACTTGTCACCAATTTTCATAATAAAGACGGCTTTTTCTTCTTTAGCAATCTTATCTTCACGCTCTTCTGGAGAAAGATCAGGCCAGCGATCTTCTAATTCTTGAGTAGTAATAAATGAAACGTGATCAGCTAAGCGGTAAGTAGAGCCAGGGTAGCGTGCAGCAACCAGCTTTTCAGTTGCCTTAATTGCCTTAAAAATGTTCATCACAGTAACTTCAAGTGTGTCGGTGTTGCGTTCTTGTTTACTAATAATCTTTTCCCAGTCCCATTGGTCAACATAGATGGAGTGGAAGTTATCAAGATCTTCGTCCCGGCGGATGGCGTTCATGTTGGTGTAAAGTCCTTCATGCATTCCGAAACCATAGCGTTTTAAAGCCAATCTCTTCCATTTAGCCAATGAGTGAACTACTTCGATAGTATCTTCTTTAGGCATTGCCTTCATGTCAAAGGCAACAGGACGCTCAACACCATTTAAGTTGTCGTTTAAGCCGGTCTTTTTTTCGACAAACATTGGAGCTGACATTCTTTGTAAACCGAGAATTTCTGCCAATTTATCTTGGAAGGTTTCACGAATAAATACAATCGCAGCTTCAGTGTCGCGCACAGTTAATGTTGGGTGATAATCTTTAGGTAAAATAAGTGTCATAATATAAGTCCTCTTTCTAATGTACTTAGAGCAAAGAAAAAGCCCTTCGCTCCCTAAAAAAAACAGGGACGAAAGGCTTTTTTCCGCGGTACCACCCACATTGTCTATATTTTAATAGACCGACTCATGAAGCACTATCATGCTCCACCGGCGTGGTAACGTACCGGAGACGTCTCAACCTACTCTAAGAATTGTTGTTTCGGTGAGCTGCTAAAAGTGTTTTTCAATAATCCAGGGTCTATTAGTTTCACACTAGCACTAATTCACTGGGAAGAATTAGATTATTTACTCGTCTTTTTCATCGCTTTTTAATTTGTTTATATGTATTTAACATTATTTTTTAGAAAAAAGCAAGCAAAAAATGTAGTAAGATATTTAGGAAAGCGTTTAAGTTATAGATAATAAAAGAAATTAATTAATTTTAGAGGAATAAGAATGTTAGGATTTTCTGTTTATCTAGGACACGATTTGACGTCCGAGAATTACAATTATTTGCTGACGATGCGCAATAGTGGATTTACCTGCGTTTTTACTCAGCTAGCTGTACCTGATACTGATAGTGAGACGATTTTAAATCGGCTGGCGGACTTAACTAATTGGTGTCAAAAACTAGACTTGAAAATTATTGCAGATGTCACGGCAGATGATCTGCAAGATTTGGGTATTAATGTCAATAGTGTTGAGCAAATTAAAAGTTTGAGTCTAACTGGTCTTAGAGTAGATCATGGATTTTCTACTGATATTATTGCCAAGTTGTCCAAAGAAATGCCGATAGTTCTAAATGCCAGCATTATTACGCAACAAAATATTGATGATCTGCGTTATAGCAATGCAAATTTTGAAAAATTAACAGCAGGACATAACTTCTACCCACGTCCTGAAACAGGTCTTGATGCACACTGGATGCAAAAGAAGAATGAGTGGCTTAAGCAATATGGTTTGAAAACAGCAGCCTTTATTTCAGGAAATGGCAAATTGCGTGGACCAATTTTTGCAGGATTGCCAACGTTAGAGAAGCAGCGATATGAAAACCCATTAGCTGCGATCTTAGAATTGAAAGATTATGATTGCGATCACATTTTTGTAGGAGATCCGCAACTTACGAGGGATGCAATTGAATCGATTACTAATTATCAAAAACAGGGTGCAATTACACTGCATTTAGATACTGATATACCAGAATTGTTTGGCAATGATTGGCATAATCGTCCAGATGTGGCGCGTGACGTAGTTCGCTTAAAGGAAAGCAGAAAAAAGATGTTTTTGTCAACAGAGCCGCAAGATAATATTTATGCTAGACCAACTGGCAGCGTGACGATTGATAATCATTTGTATCCGCGTTATGAAGGCGAAATCGAGATTACTAAACGCGATTTGCCATGCAATGAGAAAGTAAATGTTTTGGCCCAGGTTAAGGATTACGATTTACCGTTATTGAAATATGTAGATTCAGATACACAGATTATCTTTAGACGAGCTACTAAAGGGGCATAGCATGATAAGTATTTCCGAGGAAATACTTATTTTTTTACACAAAAAAACCGCACTTCAATGAAGTGCGGTTAACTTATCGGGAAAACAGGATTCGAACCTACGACCCCCTGGTCCCAAACCAGGTGCTCTACCAAACTGAGCCATTTCCCGTTTTTAAGTGCGCCCTGAAGGATTTGAACCTTCAACCTTCTGATTCGTAGTCAGACACTCTATCCAGTTGCGCTAAGGGCGCATTCATCAACGACAACTAGTATAACACAATTTAAAACTCTGTCCAATCGTTTTTAAAAAATAATCAAAAAAAGCCGAGTTATTGACTACCCTACAATAACTCGACCTATATTATTCTATCGAAAAAAGATAGATAATACTATATTATCGTAATATTCTTAACAGGAAAATAATAAAAATGCAAAAACTTTATTAAAATTACTTATCACCATCAAAAATATTGTCTTTAACGATTACGTAGTCGACTAACTTAATGGAATTAAGATCGCGACCACCAGCGTATGAGATGGATGACTGCAAGTCTTCCTTCATTTCTTTTAAAGTATCCTTAATTGAGCCACGGTATGGCACTAACATTTGCTTACCTTCTACATTTTTGTAAGCACCTTTTTGAACCTCAGAGGCTGAGCCCCAGTATTGCTTGTAAGTTTTACCATTAATTTTGATTACATTACCAGGTGATTCTTCATGACCGGCCAGCATTGAACCAATCATAACCATGGTAGCGCCAAAACGAATTGACTTAGCGATATCGCCGTTATGACGAATCCCACCGTCGGCAATTAATGGCTTAGAAGCAGATTTACTGCACATTCTTAATGCGGCTAATTGCCAACCACCAGTACCAAAGCCAGTCTTCAATTTCGTAATACATGCTTTACCAGGTCCCACACCAACCTTGGTTGCGTCGGCGCCTGCATTTTCGAGTTCACGTACGGCTTCTGGCGTAGCAATATTGCCCGCTGTTAAAAATGAATCAGGTAATTTTTCCTTAATATACTTGATCATCTTAATCACGTAAACGGAGTGACCATGAGCTACATCAATAGTAATATATTCTGGTTTAAGGTTTTCCTTGACTAATTCATCAATAAAATCATATTCACTGTCTTTAATGCCGACCGAAATAGATGCAAATAATCCTTTTTGATGCATCATTTTGATGAAGGGAATTCTCTTTTCGGGTTCAAAACGATGCATTACGTAATAATAATCGTTTTGGGCTAGCCAAATAGCAAGGTTATCATCAATGACACTTTCCATATTGGCAGGAACAACCGGTATTTTAAATGTTCGGTTTCCGAATTTGACACTGGTATCTGCATCACGACGGCTTTTGATGATACCCTTATTAGGTACAAGTTGAATATCATCATAGTCAAAGGCTTCCATACTAAAGTAGTTACTCATTTTAAAACTGCTCCCTTTAATCTTGTTTGTTGACCGAGACATACTATATGGGAATAATTTGTGTTTGTCAATATGAAAATCGAACTATGAAATAATTTAAAAATAAAATAATTCGGATTTTATATTGATTATTTGTAAATTAATTGCTAGACTAGCATACGTAATATTTATAGAGATTTTTATGAGGTGAATTTTAAATGACAGCAGTCGCAGTCGTAGGAAGCCAATGGGGCGATGAAGGTAAGGGAAAGATTACTGACTTTTTGAGTAAGGATGCTGCAGTTGCAGTTCGTTCAAATGGTGGTAACAACGCAGGTCATACTATTGATATTAATGGTCAAACTTTCAAGATGCGTTTAATTCCTTCTGGTATTTTTGCAGCCAAGGACAATACAGTTATTGGTAATGGTGTCGTAATCAATCCAGAAGTAATGTTTGGCGAATTAGAAAATCTTGAAAAGAGTGGCATTGATACTAGTGGCTTGAGAATTTCTAATCGTGCCCACATCATTATGCCTTATGATATTAAGCAAGATGAATATCAAGAAGAAGCTAAGGGGGCTAACAAGATTGGTACTACTAAGAATGGTATTGGACCAACTTACATGGACAAGGCTTCAAGAATTGGAATCCGCGTTTGTGATTTGCTTGAAAAAGACACCTTTGAAGAAAAATTGCGTGCTAACCTTGAAGTAAAGAATGAATTATTTACTAAGGTTTATGGTAAGCCAGCACTTAAATTTGAAGACATTTTTGATAAATACTATGAATATGGTCAAAGAATGAAGAAGTATGTAACTGATACTTCTGTCTTAGTGAATGATGCACTTGACCAAAATAAGAAAGTTTTATTTGAAGGTGCGCAAGGTGTGATGCTTGATATTGATGAAGGTACTTATCCATTTGTAACCTCATCTAATACTATTTCTGGTGGTATTTGTTCAGGTATTGGTATAGGTGCTAATCGTCTTGATACTGTAATTGGTGTCTGCAAGGCTTACACTACTCGTGTTGGTGCCGGTCCTTTCCCAACTGAATTGCTTGATGAAGTTGGTGACCGTATTCGTGAAACTGCTCATGAATACGGTACTGTTACTGGTCGTCCACGTCGTGTTGGTTGGTTTGACTCCGTTGCATTGCGTCACTCAAAGCGTGTTGCTGGTATCAATGGCCTTAGCTTGAACTTGCTTGATGTATTTTCAGGCTTTGACAAGATCAAGATTTGTACTGCATATGAACTTGATGGTGAAAAGATTGATTATTATCCAGCAAGTTTGAAGGAATTATACAGATGTAAGCCTGTATATGAAGAACTTCCAGCTTGGGATGAAAATATTACTCAAGTTAAGACTTGGGACGCTCTTCCAGAAAATGCTAAGAAATTCTTGAACCGCGTTTCAGAGTTGGTTGGCGTTCCTTTGGTAACTGTTTCAGTTGGTCCAGATCGTGAACAAACTATTGTTTTGAAGAATCCATGGGAAATGTAATTTATGCTTGAACGTTATACTCGCCCAGAAATGGGGGAAATTTGGACAGACGAAAATAAATATGCAGCTTGGCTTGAAGTAGAAATTGCCGCAACAAAGGCTTGGGCAGAACTCGGTGAAGTGCCAGAAGCAGATGCGGAGAAGATTGCTAAGAATGCAAGCTTTACTGCAAAGCGTGTGGCTGAGCTTGAGCAAGTAACCCACCATGACGTGGTTGCTTTTACTAGAACTGTGTCTGAAAGCCTTGGCTCTGAGAAAAAATGGGTGCACTTTGGTTTGACTTCAACTGATGTGGTTGATACTGCTCAAGGCTACTTACTTAAACAAGCTGATGAGATTATCAGAAAAGATCTGCACGAATTAAAAGCAACTATTGCAGAAAAGGCTAAAAAGTATAAGTACACAGTAGAAATGGGACGTACACATGGCGTTCAGGCTGAACCAACTACATTTGGTCTCAAGATTGCTCGCTGGTACGCAGAAATCAATCGTGATATTGAACGATTTGAACACGCCGCAAAAGGCGTTGAATCTGGCAAAATTTCGGGTGCTGTTGGTACTTTTGCTAATGTTCCACCTGCAGTTGAAACTAGCGTAATGAAGCAATTAGGTTTGACACAACAGCCAATTACTAGTCAAGTATTGCCTCGTGATTTGCATGCAGAATACATTGCGACATTAGCATTGATTGCTACTAGTATTGAAAATTGGGCGACAGAAATTCGTGGCTTGCAGCGCAGTGAAATTCATGAAGTTGAGGAACATTTCCGTGCTGGCCAAAAGGGATCATCTGCAATGCCACACAAGCGTAACCCAATTGGCTCAGAAAACCTCTGTGGAATGGCTCGAGTAATGCGTGGACATGTCGTTACAGCATACGAGGATGTAGCGTTATGGCATGAACGTGATATTTCACACTCTAGTGCAGAGCGGGTTATCTTGCCTGATACGACGATCGGAATTGACTACATGTTGCACCGCTTCAATCGAATTTTGACTAACTTAGATGTATTCCCTGAAACGATGCTTAAGAATATGGATCGTACATACGGATTAATTTACTCTCAACGAGTGTTGCTTAAGTTGATCGATGAAGCAGGTCTATCTCGTGAAAAAGCTTATGATATGGTACAGAAGCTAACTGCTAAATCATGGAATGAGCAAAAGCAGTTTAAGCCGTTGGTTGAAAACAGTGAAATTATGAATTACCTATCCAAGGAAGATATTGATGATGCATTTGATTATCACTATCATTTGCGTCATGTTGATGAAATTTTCGAAAAACTTGGTTTAGATGATTAAGTGAAAGACGCTTGGAATTTTCCAAGCGTTTTTTTGCTAGAAACAATTGTTAAAGTAACTGAATGGGTGTACTATTTTAGTATAACAATAGTTGAACGATGAAGGTGAATATTATGAATAAAAGTACTATTAAAACCGCATTTGTAACGGCACTAGTGCTAGTAGTGGGAGTAATCTGCATTTTTTCATTTCATAACTCTTTTACTGATAGATTAAATCCATTTATTTCTCAGGAAATAAGTTATGCTAAGGTAAATAAAGGTACACAACAGTATTACAACGTAAAAGCATACAATCTTAAGACTAAAAAGAATATATCGTTAAAGAAAGTCGGTGGCTACGATCCATCAGGCCAATATATTTCAATTCAACACAAGGGGCAATACGTTAAATCAATCAAATACATCACTAGAAAACAATTTATGCAAGCAAAAGAATAGTAAAAAAGCGTTTGGAAAAATCCAAGCGCTTTTCATATGCAACAGTAATGCTGTTATACTAGTATTATTATGCATACAGGAGAAAAATAATGAAAAAGACTTTAACTTTTGTTTTTAGATTACTAGTATTGCTATGTGGCATTGCATTAGCTGGTTTTATCGTGTGGCAGCTGTTTACTAACGCACCAATGCTTGATGTTAACGTTCAGACTAAAGGACCAGTGATTATCGTAATTTATAGTTTGGTAGCGTTAATTACCTTAGGTGCTGCTATCAGCTTCTTTACTGATAAAAATATGGGTTCAACAATCTTTTTAGGTGGCTTACTGACAGTAATTGCAATAATTTTGTGGATTCAAAATCAAGACTTGGCAGATATTTATCGCTGGTATTTTATTTACGGCCTGCTTGTATCGCTACTCAGTCCATTTTTTAGAAAAGAAAACTAAAAAATTGAAAAATCTTCATTTTCTGAAAAAAATTTTTGCGTTTTTTTGCGTAATAAGTAATAGGGGGATAAAACTCTCAGATTTTTAGAAATGAGGATTTTTTTATGTTAGAAAATGAAATGTCACCGGCAATGGTGGATCACTTGGCCGCAGGAATTATGAAGAAGTATAATGATCAGCTTCTTTCAGCAGTACAAAGAATGCTTCCTGAACTCAATATTCAGGAAGCAAAATCACTTGATGATCCAAATAGAAATGTCTTAGATGAAAAAGCAATCGTACATGTAATTGCGCGAGACAATAGGCGCAATAAATACGGGTTAATCATTCAAGTAGGGTCGCAAGAACCAGGAGAAAACATTCTGGAAGTTGCCAACGCTTATCAGGAAGAAATAATCTATGGCGGGCTAGGTGGCTGTCCAGAAAAAGAATTCAAAGCGACATATGTGATCTTTCTTTGCCGAATAGATCCTTTTGGCAAGGGAAAACCTCGTTATGAGTATTATGGTGGTAAATATAATAAAGAAACGCACCAAACTTCTGCAGCACCAAATGTGATCTTCATTAATATAGATGGGGATAGTAAAGGATATGCTTAGCAAATATATGTTTAAGAGAAATGCTTTAATGCAATTCAATTAGTCTTTGCTGCTTAATTTTATAGATTTGTTGGCAAAATTGGGTTAAAAATTTGCAATTGTGGGATGCAATAATACAAGTGAGATGCGACTGTTTTAGCATTTGGGCCAAGGCCGTCACACTTTCTGGATCAAGATAGTTAGTTGGCTCATCAAGTAATAGAATAGATTCTTGTTCAAGGTATAGCTGCTTGATTAATGCTAATTTAGCAAATTCGCCACCACTCAAATCCGTGAGTCTTGTAGTCAAATCGACAAACATATCCATTTTAACTAAAAGACGCTTAACTTCAGTTTTGCTCAAAATAGTCTCGTGAAAGAAATCTGCTACTGTGGCAGGTTTCTTTTGTTTAGTCGTATTTAAACCAATATAGCTGGCTGGTGGCAAAGATTGCTGCTGATTAATGTAGTGTTCTAAATATTTGAGCAATGTTGTTTTACCGCAGCCGTTGGGGCCGATTAATCCAATAATATCGGCTGTTTGCAAGTTTAACTGTGTATTAGATAATAAAGTCTTATTTTGGGGACTGAGTAATTGATCTATTTTGATAGAGTAATTATGTATTTTAGTCGGCCACTTTTTAAATTCAGGAAGTTTAAGTTGATGTTGATATAGGTGCTGTTTCTCTGGAAGTTTAGCCAGTTCACGTTCAGCTCGCTTAAGCCGACTATTTAATCCTTTTTGGACATGATCATGGCTTCGCGAAGGATAGCGACCAGTATTGTCTTGTGTTTTAGCAAAATGATTATAGTCAGTACTTTTTTGCTTTAAAGTAGAGACTTTTTCAGTAATTTGTTGCTTTAATATATCTCGCTTTTCGTTAAAATTGTGTACGGCTTGTTTATCTAATTGTTTTTGTTCGAGATACTGTGCGTAATTTCCTGGGTAATAAACTGCATTATTTGGCTGCAGAATAATAGTTCTCTCACATAGTTGGTTGATAAAATCCAGATCATGGCTAGCTACTAGAATTGCTCCATCATAATTCTTGAGTAAGTAGAGTAAATTCTGGATATTTGTGTCATCTAAGTAAACTGTCGGCTCGTCCAATAAGAGAAGAGAACCAGGAAGCCAAATAGTATTTTCAATTAAATCTAATCGCTTTTCACCAGCGCTCTTTGAGTCATTAATTACAGTTTGATCATTGACTTGAGGTACATAATTAATTTCACCGTGACAAATAATCTGTCCATCATCTGGTTGGATTTGCTTACGAATTAGGTCAATTAGTGTAGATTTACCAATTCCATTAGGCCCAACTAGAGCAACACGTTCACCATTAGCAATAGAAAAATTTAGATCGGTGAATAAATTGCGCTTAGGGTAGGAAAAATCCACATGACTGACACTAAGAAGAGTTTTATTGAATTTTGTTTCTGACATAAGTAACCTGCTTTTTTGAAAAAGTCAGGACTCGTCATCCTGACTAATGACAGTTTGACAAGTTGTTTTTACGAATCCTCATAGTTACACCTTGCTTTCTATAGATTTGACTATAATTATAAAAAAATTAAAAGATAAATCAATAAAAAACGCTAAGTTTCTCAACTTAACGCAATAAATTAAAAATGAAATGCGGCAGCAGCAATCATGATAGCTGCTAGAAAACCGATGATAGTCAATTGCATTTTCTTAGTAATTACCAGATATGCAATGAATTCACGCACAAAAGCATTTAAAGTAAAATACCACTTAGTTTTGGCACCATAACCAGTACACTTGAGTCCTTGACGTTTAGCTAAAACCAGAGCGCGATACACATGGTAGGAGCTGGTTACAATACAAAAGCAACTATTTGGTTTCATCAGTGCATGTGAGAATTGCAAGTTCTGCTGGGTAGTTTTGGATTTATTTTCGATAATAATATCGTTTTTATTAATACCCAGTTTTTCAGCATATTCAGCCATAGCAACTGCTTCAGGAATGTTTTCACTAGGTCCTTGGCCACCAGACATGATTAACTTAGAGCCAGGATTTTTGTGATAAATTTCTATTCCCCGGGAAATTCTTGCTGCCAGAAGTGGTGTTACCTTTGTTACCATAATGCCAGCGCCTAACACTACGATGTAGTCTAAGTGCGGCATGTGCCAATTAATTAAATTAATCCAAGAAGTTAAAGTATACATCATCATGATAGTGACTAAGTAGATGATGACTAGCCATAGAAAAATATAGGGATACTTTTAACCAGCTATCATGACTAATTCGTCCCACAAGAGGATATAAAAATAGGAAGAAGATAATGGAAATCCCCATGCCCAGAGAAAGATAATTTGTCCAGCGGTTTCCTTCTTTGATAATGATTTTAATGCCATCGTAGAAAAACATAATGATCAAAGTTAATGCAAAGATAATCGTTCCAGCCATCACAGCAAATAGCGCAATCACAAATAATGGCAAAATCCAGTCTTTGTAATGTGGATCAAGGTCAGCGATATTAACCAGAATGACTACACCTAAAAATAAAAAACTAAATAAGGTGATAACTAAGCTAACTCCAGCGCGTAAGGAACGACGTTCGTGAGTAATGATCCAAATGAATCGGCCAAAGCACAGCAAGAAGATCAAAATAGTAATTAAAATGGGATAATTCATAATTTACCTCGAAAAATATTTACTAAATCAATTATAAAAGGACTAGACAAAATTTTGAAATCATTATACAATTTTCGCATAATTAGATAATTATTAAAAGAGAGTGAGAATATGAATGGCAATATTAGTGATCATATGAATAAAAGAGAATTGAAGCACTGGCTTAGCGAGCGAAAGTTTAGTCGCTGTGTATTATATTTTGAGTTAGCTTATGTAGTAGTTTTACTATTCACATTGATGTTTGACTTTAAAGTTTTTATGCATTTGATTGCATTTCAAGGGATTGCAATTCTGATTTATTATTCAATTGGTGCCTTTCTTGATCGAAGGATAGTGATTAAAAAACACGATACATTCTGGGAAACACTGACTAGTATTAGATTTACTAAAAACGTATTTCTTCGCTTATTTGAATTCTTGCTCTTTTGGGCAAATATCGGTTTAAGTATTGCTTTTGCACGTCAGCTTTGGACTGACATTTTGGCTAAGCCGCTTACAGGTAATTTTGCCAATCTCTTTGAAAATGTTTGGCTGATTGGTGATGGCCTATATGTTGTTCTACTCTTTTGTGTGGAGGTCGGTATTTTAGGTGGAAATCGTAAATTAATTCGTGCGTCTAGCGTTTTAACTGTTGTTTTATCACTGATCTTGCTTTTCATGCAGCCAAGCATGCAAGTAGCTACTGTTATTGGCTTGATTCTCAGTGGGGCAAATTTCTGGTTGAGTTTTCGTAATAAGATTTAGTGGGGAGAAGTCTTATGCAAGATCCTAATTCAAAAACATTCCAAACTATTTTCAAAAATAAACAGCGTCTGCATTTCTTTCTTTATGCAGAGCTGATCTATGTAGTAATTTTGTTATTGACGGTAATCTATGCCTTTCCAATTTTCATGCGTTTAATTGTCATCCAGTTTGCTGTGATTGCTATTATGCTAATTGGTTCTGGTCTATTGAACTGGTATGACAAGAAGACGGGCAGAGCTGTAGTAGCAAAAAAAGATCACGAGTTTTTCTTGAAAACCTTTATCGATGAAACGCCAACTCAAAAGGTGAAGTCAGTTTTTCGTACGATTAGCTTTATCACGATCTTAGCTGCATTTGTGATGGTATTTTTTGGCTGTGCTCAGATTTTTACTGATTTGAGTGTAAAAGTAAAGCCAAGTGATCTAGCAATTATTGAGAATTTGTTACTGTTAGTTGACTCATTTTATGTGCTAACTATGTTTGGCATTATGTGTGGTCTGCTTTTTGGCAAAAAGCGAATGGAACGCAATTCTAGTTTAGCAGCAGGCTTTCTTTCACTTGTTTTAATTGCCTTTCATCCAGAATCTTGGTTGCTTTTTACAATCGGCTTATTGGCTAGCGTGTCAGGTTATACGTTATATAGATTAAATCAACTTTAGAAGCATTGAACTTTTCCTTTAGCCCATGTTACAATGAAAAACATTAATCTAAAGGATGTGTGAATGTGAATCAGCGTTATAAAGGATTGACTTTAGCTGTTGTCGGTGCCTGTTTTTGGGGTGCATCGGGTACGATGATTCAATTTTTAGCGCCAGTTTTCATAATTATATATTCTTCATTGAGAAGTAAGATGTGGCCATGAAGAATTGATGCGATTTCAATTGTGGTAGCAGTTGTAGGAACCTTCATCTTGGCTACAGGTGGCAGATTCGATCAACTTGCTTTATCACCGCTTGCTTGTTTCTGGGGCTTAATTGCGGCTTTTTCTGAAGCGATTAATACAGTATTACCTGGGAAATTATTCAAAAAGTATGGGCCGATTCCAGTAATCGGCGCAGCAATGTTGGTTGCAGGCATTGCCTTTTTACCAATTTACTTCACTCAACCAATGCCAAAACTTGCACCAGTTGATGTTTGGGTAATTGTTTATATTATTATTGGTGGAACATTGTTAGCTTATACAATGTACTTATCTAGTGTGCAGTATATTGAACCAAGTACGGTAGGGATGCTTGGAGCCTTCGAGCCACTGATTGCAACGATCCTGTCAGTTTCACTGCTTCATGCGGACTTTGGCCCAATGGACATGTTTGGTGGCTTTTTAATTATTGTTGCTACATTCATGCAGCTAATGCCTAGCAGAAACCCAATTAAGAAAAACGATGAATAAAAAATTAACGGACTAGTTCAAGCTAGCTCGTTTTTGTTATGATAGAGTATGTTAGTTTTAGAAAAGTTGGGGATTAAAAAGAATGGTTACACAAAAACAACGGCGCCTGTGGGCCTTTTTAGCTGGATTAGCTTGCGTAATGTGGGGAATATCAGGTCTATTTGCTAAGAGTCTATTTAATACTAGTCCTGACATTACACCAATGTGGCTATCACAGATTAGAATGGTAACTTCAGGCATTATTTTGTTAATTGTAGCTGGCGTATTAAAGCAAAAGCCAATCGCTACAATGAAAAATAAGCATGACGCGTGGACGATTATCGCATATGGGATTTTTGGTTTATTACCAGTCCAATTGTTTTACTTTATTGTAGTACAACAAGCTAATGCTTCGATTGCCACGATTTTACAATTTGTTGGTCCCTTTTTTGTAATGGGCTACCTAGCTGTAACGCATAAGCAAGTAATGCGGCGAATAGATGTGCTTGCTGCCATCTGTGCCTTTATTGGCGTAGTATTGCTGGCGACACATGGGCGTTTTAATCACTTTGCTTTAACGCCTAGCGTTCTATTCTGGGGTTTGCTTTCAGCTGTTGGAGTTGCGACCAATACATTAATTCCAATCAGTGTGTTGAAGCGAGTTTCTAGTTTAGTCGTTACAGGTTGGGGATTGCTGTCAGCGGGAATTTGCCTAATGATTGTGCACCCACAGATGCCGCATATTCCGAATACGCCACATGTATGGCTAGATGTGGTGGCAGTGATTGTGATTGGAACCCTGATTCCATTCCAATTAATGACTAATTCGCTGCGCTTTATCAAGGCATCAACGGCAAGTTTGCTAGATGCTTTTGAGCCTTTTTCTGCAACCGTTGGTTCAGTTATTTGCTTTGGTTTGGTGATGACCCCAATGGACTGGATTGGTTCGATTTTAGTTGTGCTGGCAGCTATGGCCTTGAATATTTCACCTAAGAAAAAGAAAGTTAAAAAAACTCATCAATAAAGTTGAGGATGCCCAGTAGGTATCCTTATTTTTGTGGTTTAATTATTAGGTGAATGAGAAAGAAAAAGGTGAACGAGATGGTACCAGCAAAAACACGAAGATTGTGGACATTTCTAGCAGCAATGGCAGCTGTAATGTGGGGTGTGTCAGGATTATTCGCTAAAGGATTGTTTGATATTAGTCCGAAGATTACACCAATGTGGTTAACACAAATTCGGTTGATTGTTTCAGGAATTGTGTTGTTGTTTTTAGCAGGAGCATTAACGCAAAAGCCACTGGGGACGCTAAAAAATAAGCATGACGCACTAGTTATTTTGGCATATGGAATTTTCGGCTTGTTACCAGTGCAATTATTCTATTTCATGTGTATTCAGGTTGCCAATGCTTCAATTGCAACAATATTGCAGTTTATCGGTCCATTTTTTGTGTTAGGTTATTTAACACTGACGCATAAGCAAGTGATGCGACGCTTGGATATTATAGCGGCGTTATGTGCTTTTTTAGGCGTGTTTTTATTGTCAACTCATGGTCAATTTAATCGTTTGGCCATTACGCCAGTTGCACTATTTTGGGGCATTTTATCCGCTTTTGGTGAGGCTGCTTATACTTTGATTCCAGTTAACATTGTTAAAAAAGTTTCTAGTATGGTTGTAACAGGTTGGGGGATGATTTTTGCTGGAATCAGTTTGTTGATAATTGATCCGCAATTTCATGCAGTTCCCAATAAGCCTGAAGTTTGGCTGTATACTGCGGCAGTTATTGTAATTGGGACGATTATTCCGTTTCAAATTATGGCAAACGCGCTGCGGTATGTAATCCCATCAACTGTAAGTTTATTAGATGCTTTTGAGCCATTTTCTGCAACGATAGGTTCTGTAATATTCTTTAACTTAGTAATGATGCCAATGGATTGGGTTGGTTCAATCCTTGTGGTTGTGGCAGCGATGGCTTTGAATTTGACGCCGAAACAGAAGAAAAATAAGATCAATCAAAAAACGGAGCTTTAGTTGGCTGCGTTTTTTGAGTTATTTGCGTTTCAATTTTCTAATTCTAAAGTAGGAATAAATCATTGAGATTAGAAAAATAATATCTAATGGAACAGGAACAATTAATAGAAAAAGAGCTCCTAGACCATATTTTAAACCGATGAAGAAGTTGATACCTGCAATTACTAGGAATTGGATTAGGATATCCCAATAGCCTACTTTATTCAAATAAAATAGTTGATATTTTTTATAAAATGGTGAGTAGGTTAGTACAATTACTACGATAATTAAGATGATTGCTGTTAAAATTTTAGTGTCCATTGTTGTTCCTGTGATGTCGATAATTGTTTTGCATCTTGATATCAATATATATTCCAACTGCAGTTAATAAACTCCAGATGATTGTATATGGGATTCTGACTATTACTAAAGTGATATAGGTACTCCAATCTAGAGTAAAAGCGAAGACTAAAAATATCCATGGGAGACTAATTAGAGTGACCATTACCAATTTACGATAAGGATAATATTTTTTATAGGTTACGCATGAGTTGATAATTTTATAGATGCTAATCGCGGTGAATATCGCCATAATTGTAACAGCGATAAACACAATGATGCTAGTCATGCCATACATCTCTAATACCTTGTTTAGATAAAATTAGAATTTATTAATTTTGTGCTTTTCATAAAGATAAGCAATCGGAAATTGAATAATTACTACAGCAACTGTAAACCATAACATTCATGTTGACATCAAATTGTTGTAGTAGTCAAAAACTAATAACATTCCCTCAGCAATAATGACTTTGAGCTGTCTATGCCAAAACTTTTTCATATGGATCACCGCCTGATAGTATCTAAGTTGTTGTATAAACATAAACTAGCACGGATAATAATTATAAAAATTAAAATGCTAATATATTGGCATTTTTTAATGAGAAAAATAAATTTGTTTTACTTGTTCATATGCTGTTTCAAAACCAGCTTTTAAATCGGATATGTGTTCTAATTCAAGAATGTGCAGTTGTTGAGTTATTGCACTTTCATCTTGGGTTGAAATATATTTTAGCAGTTCATGCATAAAATTTTGTCGAATTTTTTCGAAAGCATAATTATCTGGTAAATCCCACTTTTGTCTTAAAAGTAAGTCTAAATCAGTAGCCAATTTAATATTTGTTTTTATAAGTACAAATTCAGCATTTATCAAGGTATTATAAACGGCATTGATCCATTCTCTATTATCGTTTTTGTGCTTTTGGCGATAATAATTTAAGGAATAGGCTAAATTATAAACGTCACGTGGACTCATCAGATTTTGTGTATTTCCGAAAAAATAAATATCCTCAAAATTCCAGATTTCTTCTCCATTCATGATTTTATTAAAATGGGAGATGATCCGTAGTTTATCAGAACTAGTTGTTAGATCTATATTTGTTAAGTCCATGTAATAATTGCATGCCACAGCGGCTCGTAAAAAGCTAACTCTGTCTGTAAGATTACGATGGCTTATGTCAAGATACTTAGTAGCATAATGCAATAATTTATCAACTTGGTTGCTAACATAAACTGCAGAGATTTGTGAAGTAGTCTGTTTAAGGTAACTACTTATACTACTCTCTAAAAAGTCTATTGGCTGGACGTTGATTTTTTTAAGTAGCAGTAAAACTTTCTCAAATGCTAATTCGCCTTTGCCAATCTCCCAGTTACCTAGAGACTGTCTTGAAGTTATACCAGCTGCTGCTTTGGCTAAAGTGATATGTTGTTGTTTTCGTAATTGTCGGAATTTTAGCCCGAAGATTTGATTATTCATAATAGAAAGGTCTTTTTTATGAAGAAATACTTTTTTGAAAAGAAATTAATAAGTTTTTTGTTTAATGGTGGATTAGTGGTAATTGGGATTGTATTACCTATGCTTAAGCATATGATTTAATCATTCAGCATCCTTTTGAAAAATTAGATTAATAACACAAACCAAAAATACAATGATGTTATAAATCAGAAAAATGCTGACAACGAGACCAAAAGTATAGGTCTTGAACCAGAATAGAATTACGATTGCAGAAAGAATTAAGATTAGACTGATCGTAAGCCAGTTAAGCTTGTGAAATTGCAATGTAATACCTGAGGCAAAAGTGCAGATAATGGCAGTAGTTAAAGAGATAATGCCAATGGTAGATGAGTCATAGGCAATAATTTCGCGCAGTTCTGAAACGAGTGAAAGTCCTAAAATTAGCGCGATTAATATTAAAAAGTGGCGTACATAACTATCTATCTTATCCATAATAAAAAACTCCTAAATTAATGTATTAAGCATACGCGTGGTGCTAGTTAAATCGTTTTAGTTAATAAAAAAGTCCAATCTTGTTAGACTCGACTTGTAAATAGTAATAATAGAAAAGAGTCTGATCTGATTGAACTGCCTTAAGCTTAAGCGTTTTAGCCACCATTTACAAGTTAGTTTTAAAGATTTAGTGATAATTTGTCGGCACTGGTATCGTTTGTATGCACCGGCTGAGTTTACTCATCGGCGAAATATTGATCAAATTAAAACTACGGACAGTCTGATTTTGGCTTTACTTATCTGGCAAGCTAAGACAGGAATTGAATCACAAAGAAGATTCTGTGAATGTTTCAATTGTTTATCACACTCACGTTTTAATCGGCGTTCACGTCAGCTATTGCAATTGATTTATCAGATACGGCAAGAAATGAATAAAAAGGTTGACCTGAATGGACATTTCTTGATCATTGACAGCTTTCCGGTACCTGTTTGCCAACCAATTCGCAACTATCGTGCTAAAATTTTTCGCGGTTATGCCAACATTGGTTATAAGGCCACCAAGAAAATTTACTTCTATGGTTTCAAAGTTCATGCCATTGTTAGCGATGACGGTTACATTCTTGATTATGTCGTAACAAAAGCATCAGTTCATGATGCCAAGGAGACAGTTGAACTGATGGAAAATGCACATCCATCTAATTACTATCTTCTTGGCGACGAAGGCTATTTAGGCAAAGAACTGCATCAACAGCTAAAACAAATGGGTTATGAACTTTGGACACCATATCGTAAAAATATGACAGGAGCTAAAAAGCACAATGATCATCAATTGATGGCTATTCGCAGAACAATTGAAAGCGACTTTTCGCTTCTGACCTATTACAATGCCGAGAACAATCGAGCACGTAGTCTGATAGGCTTTCAAAGCCGGTTGGAAATTGCAATTTTAGCTTATAATTTGGCTTATTGTCTAGAAAGATTTAACTAGCACCACGCGTATTAAACATATAGAAAATTATAGTGTTTTTCAAGTTAAGCAAAATTTACAAGAAATAGCAGATTTTGTTACATTGCTTAATTTTATAGTAGTCATTTTAAAACAAGACTGTAATATTTCTCCGGTAATATAGAAAACGTTGAAAGATAAGAAGTGTTAAGGGGAAATAAATTGAGTTTTAAACGTAGTTTAGTTAAGTTTGCCACAGTTTTGTCAGTATTTTTTACAGGAATTTCATTCATTAATGTTCCACTTCAAACGCAAACTGTCCAAGCAGCTAGTCAAAGCAAAACAGAAAAACGTAACGCCGTAGTTAAGCTTGCTAAAGAACAAGTTGGTAAGAGTTACGTTTATGGGGCTACTGGTCCTTCAGCCTTTGACTGCTCTGGCTTAGCTCAATATGTTTATAAAAAGGCTGCTAAAAAGACACTACCTAGAACTACTTATGGTCAAGTTACTAAGGGTAAAAAGGTTTCGTTAAGTCATCTTAAGAAAGGCGACTTGTTGTTCTGGGGTTCTGCCTCAGCTCCTTACCATGTTGGTATTTATGTTGGCGATGGACAATATGTGCATGCTGCAACTCCTAGTCAAGGGGTAAGAAAGCAATCTATAAGTGCTTACTTTTATCCATCAGCAGCTAAACGTGTTTTAAATTAATTTGACGAAAAAGCCCAGTCAGAAAATTCTGACTGGGTTATTTTTTATTCTGTAACTTTTTCTGCTTCGCTAACTCGCTCTTTGTGCCAATCAAGAATCATTTTCATAATGGCATTAGCTACGTTAGTGTTCTTGAGTAATGGACCATGTGAATATGAGCCGATAAAGTTGCGGTAGCGCAAGCCTTCAACGTGGTCTTGTGGGTTGTTGCCGTAGCCTTCGATCATGTCGCCGAGGGGATGCAACTTGTCCTTGTTATCGAAGTAAGTTTGACCAGAGTGGTTTTCAAAAGCCTTAACCTCACCCCATTCGGTCATGTAACGGGTGTCACCGATCATTCGCTTGTCGCTCTTGAAGACTGTGTGTAGTGGCAAAATATCCAAACCTGGAATAGTTACGCCAGAATTAGTCTTGTAGTAACTACCCATTAGTTGGTAACCACCACAAATGCAAAGCATCGGCTTGTCATCGTTGATGTATTTTCTCAATGTTTCTTTGTGACGTGGCAAGTCTTTAGCGACAACAGTTTGTTCAAAGTCCTGGCCGCCGCCGAAGAAAACGAAATCGTAGTCAAAGGCGTTGAATTCGTCACCAAGTGAAATATTATCAACTTGAGTGTCGTAGCCTTCACGCTTTAGTAAAAAGCTCAAGATTTTAACATCGCCTGAGTCACCGTAAGTATTCATTAAATCTTCGTAGAGATATGCAATTTTAATTAATTTATCGCTCATTTTATTGTTCCTTAGTTCGTTTAATTTCTTCTGTCTAGTATAGCTTAATAGCTAGAATGGGGCAAAGGATTAATATTTGAATACTGTACTTGATGAAGCTAGTATGACATCAATAATGTGTACAGTATCGTTTTCGATAAAGTAGAATATAGCATATTTTTTTGAAATTAACTCGTCGGTATTTTCCTGAAGGAGTTTTTCTATATCTTTCTGGAAAATAATTTAACGCTTGCATAGTTTGCTCAAGATCTTCTACATAATTTTGAGCTGTTTGGTGAGATTGAGATACTTTTAAAATAGACTGGTATATTTCTTTAAGTGCTATAGTTACGTTAGGTGTTACTTTGATTATGTATTTTGGCATAATGCTTATATTCCTAACTCCTTATTTAACTTATCAAACGCTTTGCTAATCTCAATACCTTTACCATTTCTTGCATCTTGAGCATGTTTAGCTAATCTTGCTTCAAGTTGTTCCTTGTTCATCTTGTTCATATTCATCCAATCAGGAGTGATTTCAGCTAATTTGTCCTCCCAGCTAGACTTAGCGACTTCATATTGAGCTGTAGCTTCTGCGACCATCATTGCAGTATCGTGATCGTTTCTATTTTCTCTTTTCTTTGAGGAGAGATCAAAAGGAATACTATCAGTTAATGCAATTTGACGTAAGTACATATCAATTGCAACTGACATAGGGATGCCAAGTTTGTTTAATACTTTCTCTGCGTTTTGCTTAGTTTCTTTATTGACACGGATGTTAATTGCTGCTTTTTCAGTCATAGTTTTCTCCTTTGTAGTTGTATGATAGTTAATAGATAGTTAATAGCTACATAATATCATATAGGGATTATTCATGCTATAGAGACGATCAATGATTCGATTCTGTCATCGATGATTCCGATTGGCTCATTTTTAGGCGGGCTGATTGTAGCGCGTTTTGGTGCAGATTGGGCGATTGCACTTGAGGGAGTTGCTCAAATTTTGACAGCAGGATATTATTTTGTGATTGAGAAAAAGAAGTAAATAAATAGCAGTGGTCGACTAGATCATTGCTTTTTTTTTGTAAAGAAGAGCGGTCAAATGATCACCACAATGTGTCTCTAATTGAACTGTCCCATGGTTAATCATTTTTTCAACCATTTACGATTATTGCTTTTGGTAGTAATATAAGTAAAAATATAGTACAATAAGTTGTACAATATAAGGAGGGGTTAGTCTATGGATGCGGTTAATTACAGTAATTTTCGTAAAAATTTAAAGCATTATTTTAAGCAAGTCAATGATGATAGTGAACCTTTGATCGTAACTAATAAAGAACCAGAGGATAATGTGGTTGTATTAGGTAAAGAAGATTATGATGCCTTGGTTGAAACATTAGAAATTCAATCTAATCAATACCTAATGGACAAGATTGAAAGAGGGCGTAAACAAGTTAGTGAAGGCACGATAAAGCAACATGAACTAATTGATCCTGAGCAGGTAACAAAATCATGATCGTAGCATGGACGGATGATGGTTGGAACGACTATGTGTATTGGTATGACGATGGTGATTATAAAAAGGTATCAAGAATAAACGATCTTGTGAAAGATATGAAAAGACATCCATTTACAGGTATTGGTAAGCCTGAGCCCTTAAAGAGAAATCTATCAGGGTTATGGTCAAGACGAATCGATTCGAAAAATCGGATCGTCTATGATTGTCATAAATCAATGATAACTATACGCGTGGTGCTAGTTAAATCGTTCTAGACAATATGCCATATTATAAGCTAAAATAGCTATTTCTAGCCGCTGTTGAAAGCCTACTGGACTTCTTGCTCGATTATTCTCAGCGTTGTAATAACTAAGCAAAGAAAAGTCGCTTTCAATGCTTCTTCTAATTGCCATCATCGCTTACTATTGCGTGGACCTTGAAGCCATAATAATAGACTTTCTCGGTTGCTTTATAACCAATATCAGCTACGCCCCGAAAGATCTTGACACGATAATTGCGAACAGGCTGGGAAACTATCAATAATCAAAAATTCTCCAGCTGTCTTTACTTCTTGATTCCAAGCCTGACGGATACAACGAATTAGAGGCAAGAGCATTCGAGCTCGACGGTTAAAGCGAGAATGAGATAAGCCAACGAAGAATTTACAGAATCTTCGTTGAGATTCAATTCCAATTTCAGTTTGCCAAATGAGCATCGCTAAGATAGAACTATCAGGAAGCTTGGTCTGATCAACATTTTTACGATGTTTAAGTCCATCAGGCGCATAAAGCTTATACAGCGAGCGACAAATCACATTTAACCGATTAAAACTAACTTGTAAATGGTGAGAAAAACGCTTAAGCTTGAGATAGTTCAATTAGATCAGACTCTTTTCTATTTAAATTACTTACGCGTGGTGCTAGTTAAATCGTTCTAGACAATAAGCCAAATTATAAGCTAAAATTGCAATTTCCAACCGGCTTTGAAAGCCTATCAGACTACGTGCTCGATTGTTCTCGGCATTGTAATAGGTCAGAAGCGAAAAGTCGCTTTCAATTGTTCTGCGAATAGCCATCAATTGATGATCATTGTGCTTTTTAGCTCCTGTCATATTTTTACGATATGGTGTCCAAAGTTCATAACCCATTTGTTTTAGCTGTTGATGCAGTTCTTTGCCTAAATAGCCTTCGTCGCCAAGAAGATAGTAATTAGATGGATGTGCATTTTCCATCAGTTCAACTGTCTCCTTGGCATCATGAACTGATGCTTTTGTTACGACATAATCAAGAATGTAACCGTCATCGCTAACAATGGCATGAACTTTGAAACCATAGAAGTAAATTTTCTTGGTGGCCTTATAACCAATGTTGGCATAACCGCGAAAAATTTTAGCACGATAGTTGCGAATTGGTTGGCAAACAGGTACCGGAAAGCTGTCAATGATCAAGAAATGTCCATTCAGGTCAACCTTTTTATTCATTTCTTGCCGTATCTGATAAATCAATTGCAATAGCTGACGTGAACGCCGATTAAAACGTGAGTGTGATAAACAATTGAAACATTCACAGAATCTTCTTTGTGATTCAATTCCTGTCTTAGCTTGCCAGATAAGTAAAGCCAAAATCAGACTGTCCGTAGTTTTAATTTGATCAATATTTCGCCGATGAGTAAACTCAGCCGGTGCATACAAACGATACCAGTGCCGACAAATTATCACTAAATCTTTAAAACTAACTTGTAAATGGTGGCTAAAACGCTTAAGCTTAAGGCAGTTCAATCAGATCAGACTCTTTTCTATTATTACTATTTACAAGTCGAGTCTAACAAGATTGGACTTTTTTATTAACTAAAACGATTTAACTAGCACCACGCGTATAACTATATATTCATGTAAGGATCACTATTGATAATTGGAGTTTTGCAGCAATGATTAATTTCATTGCTGCTTTTTTCATTGACTAAAAAATATAAAGTGCTATTTTTATTAAAATTGGAGAAGCACTACGCAAAGAAAGAATAAAATTAGGACTAACACAGGATCAAATGTGTGCTGGGATCCTTAGTCGTCCTTTTTACGCAAGGATTGAAAGTGGCAAAAATCGCATAAATGCGGAGAGCTTATTTAAAATATTGCTTGAGCATCAAGTTGATCTAGTAGAGTTTTGTGATCTTATTCAAGATGATTATACGTCAGAAGAACGAAAAGTTGAGAAGCAATTTGAATTTAAAATGAATCTAGCAGTTAGTGCAAAAGATACTGAAGCTTTGGATAAGTATTGTCAGCAGATAATGAATTCATCTAATAATGAGGTTTTGAAGTTGCGAGCATTAATTACTTCGGCAGATTTTAAGGGTGAAACTGACAAGATTGATGTAGAAATCAGGACGAAGATAAAAGCTGAGTTTGATGGAGGGAATAATTGGCTTGAGCGACCAGACCTACTGCGATTATTGGCTAATACGATGCCGATGTGGCCACAAGATGAATTGGACTTTTTAATTGGGCGCTTGCTTGATTTTGCAAAAAAATCTGAGCTTTCAGAGTTAACGACTGAAAGATATTTAAGATTGCTAGAAAATTATCTGGTGGTTTGTTACGACAGAAAGGTTCATAAGAAAACTACACATTTTGATCATATTGATGACGCGATGGAATATATTATTGATGCTACTGAGTCGTTTCACTTGATGATTTATAGAATTGAAGTGTTTTATATGAAAGCATTATTTTTAGATCAAATGGACAAAGCAAAAGAGATTAAACAAGAGCTTAGGAAAATAGGATATGGAAATATGATTGCCAATTGGCTTGAGTAAGACTTTGTAACAAATATGATACAAAGTCAATCGCAGGAGAACTTACATGATTTAAAATAATAGTTGAAGACTTAGATGGAAGGAAAAACTTAAGTTAATGCAAGTCGACGTTGCTTCCATTGTAACTACAGTAGTAATCCTAATTGCTGTTACAATAATTATTATGAAAAAAGAAAGTAAAATATCTGGAATAGCAATTATTACTGTTGGTGTGGTATTTCTAATAGATTCATGCTTTCTTAGATATAAACCAGTTATGCAACTAGTAGTATTATCGATCTTTTTTATTATGCTTGGTATATTTTGGATCATTCAGAGCTATAAGAAATAAGTAAATCCAAAAATTAATGGAAATCGAAACTTATGACTAAAAGAAATACGGTAATTATCACTGTTTTTATAATTATTGTGATAATGGGATTAGTATGTTTGCATAACCAATATTCTAGCAATTCAAGCCCAATATTAGAAGCAAAAGTAACGTCGGATAATGGTGATAATCTTTCATTTTTTAAAATTTATAATAATGGAAAAATTCGAAAAGATTCATCTACAAAAGGACAATTTGTCAAAGCTATAGAAGTTGATTCTCAAATTTATCACGATCATGCTGATAAAGAGAATAATTCTACCTATCTAGCACTAGATAAAGCGGAACTAAATAAAGATCAACGAATAAGCTCTGATCCTACTTTTGTTAAGTTAATTAGTAATCTAGTTAAGCAAAGTAAATATTTAATAGGAATATTGAATTTGTTTAAATTAGACAATGAGTATTATGCTTTTATCAAGTATAATGCTGGTCTTTCAGATGAAGGTACGTTATACAAGTACAGCAGTGATAAGCTAACAAAAGTTTGCACACTAGATTCAGGTAAAATAGTAGGTCTTAAGAAGGTAAAATAAATTGCGTGAATCATTACTGAGTCCCAAACTTTATCAAGCTCTAAAATACATTTTAGCTGTAACACTGATAATAATCTTAATCTTGCCATTACCAGCAATTAATCAGAAAAAGATCAATTACTGGCTGGTAGGATCATATTGTCTAGTCCTGGGCGACTGGCTAGCTACTTGGATGCAACATCATCATATTCATTGGGTTATTAGCATAATCATGGGATACGTAATAGCGTTCATTATTTGTGTAATACTGTATCTCTACACAGCAATGATTTAATTGAAAACAGACATAAAAACACCGAAGTTCAAAATCTGAGCTTCGGTGTTTTTTCTATCTATTTTCTTCCTGTGCAGCCAAGTGATTGATCGGACCCCATTTTGAACCAACATCAATTGGGTGAGAAATTGCAGCGTAAGTAAAGTCCTTACCAATTTTTATAGCATCAATTACAGACTTTCCCTTAGCTAATTCTGCCGCAATAACTGCGGAGAGAGTATCACCTGTGCCATTCACGCGATCAGTCTTAAAGAAAGGCTTGGTAAATTCGTGAAATGCGCCATCTTCAGTCAACAAAATATCAGTTACTTCAGTCTGATTATCTGAGTCATGACGTCCCTTCATCAAGACATTTTTAGCACCCATTTCTTGTAGTTTTTTAGCGCCTGCGTGAATTTCTTTCTTATTATTTAGCTTCAAGCCAGTTAGCTTTTGTTGTTCATAAAAGTTAGGCGTAATTACATCGGCTAGCGGCAATAATCTGTCTAAGAAGGTCTGGTAGGCATCATCGTCAAGTAGGGTGGCACCGTGCTTAGTGATGATGACGGGATCAAGCACGATTTTACCCATGTCGTATTTTTCAAGATTATCGGCAACGCAATCGATAATTTCCTTGTTAGCCAGCATCCCTGTCTTAGTCGCATTAATCTTGAAGTCGTCGTTTAACACATCGAATTGCTTTTGGATAAAATCAAGCGGCATAATTTGTTGGGCAAAAATTCCTTTTGTATTACCAGCTACAGCCGCGGTCATCAGCCCCATGCCATAAACGCCCCGTGCATAGAATGAATGCAAATCTGCTGGCATTCCTGCACTACCATCACTATCGTTACCCGCAATTGTTACCGCAATTTTTTGATTTTTTTCCATTAAAATGCCCTCCTTGAAAAATCCTTATAAAAATTATACCGTATCTATTATATTAACTGCTAGAATCTGCATTAGAAAAACAGTAATATTATAAGAAAGCGCTTTTGCAGAAAAGAGAATAACTATGACAGAAAAATATATTTTAGCAATCGATGAAGGAACCACCTCTACTAGAGCAATTATTTTTGACCATGATGGACGTGAAGTTGCTTCTGCCCAAAAAGAATTTCACCAATATTTTCCAGAGCCTGGCTGGGTTGAACATGACGCTAATAAAATCTGGATGGCGGTCCAAACAACAATTGCCAATGCTTTTATTAATTCGGGCATTTGGCCTAATCAAATTGCCGCAATTGGCATTACCAACCAACGTGAAACGACCGTTGTTTGGGACAAGGATACAGGTGAGCCAATTTATCATGCAATCGTTTGGCAGTCACGGCAGACAACAGAATTAGCTGAAAAATTAAAAAAAGAAGGCTATAGTGATGAAATTCGTCAAAAAACAGGCTTAATTATTGACCCATACTTCAGTGCAACTAAGATTCGCTGGATTCTTGATCATGTACCTGGCGCGCAAGAAAAAGCTGAACAGGGAAAGTTGCTTTTTGGCACGATTGATAGTTGGCTAGTTTGGAAGTTAACTGATGGTGCTAAACACGTGACTGATTACACTAATGCTTCACGGACCATGCTGTTTAATATTCACACGCTCAAGTGGGATGACGATATTTTGCATTTGCTCAATATTCCTAAGCAAATGTTGCCTGAGGTGCGCTCGAATTCAGAGATTTATGGTGAAACAGCGTCATATATGTTCTTTGGTGGACAAGTGCCAATTGCTGGGATGGCCGGTGACCAACAGGCAGCCTTATTTGGTCAACTAGCTTTGAAACCAGGAATGGTGAAAAACACATATGGCACCGGTGCCTTTATTGTGATGAACACAGGGGACAAGCCAACAGACTCTAACAATAATCTGTTAACGACCATTGGTTATAGCATTAATGGTAAGATTACTTATGCTTTAGAAGGATCAATCTTTGTGGCTGGTAGTGCAATTCAATGGCTACGCGATTCGATGAAGTTGATTAAGCATGCGCCAGACTCTGAACAAGCAGCGCTTGAGTCGACATCAGAGAACGAGGTTTACGTTGTCCCTGCCTTCACTGGGTTAGGCGCACCATATTGGGATGCGGAGACTCGTGGCTCAATCTTCGGTGTTACACGTGGAACTACTGACAAGGATATAATTAAAGCAACTTTGCAGTCATTAGCTTATCAAACCCGTGACGTTGTTGATACGATGCAACAAGATTCAGGCATTGAAATTCCTGCTTTACGTGTTGATGGCGGTGCTAGCAACAACAATTACCTGATGCAGTTTCAGGCTGACATTTTAGGGATTGAAATTGAACGCGCTAAAACGCTGGAAACAACCAGCATGGGTGCAGCCTTTTTAGCTGGCCTTGCCGTTGGCTATTGGAAAAATATTGACGAGTTAAAGCATACCTTTACGATTGGACAGGCCTTTGAGCCGAAAATGAGTGCAGTTGAACGTGAAAAACTTTATTCAGGTTGGCAACGTGCAATTCGTGCTGCTCGGTTATTTGCACATGACTGATAATGATATAATAAAAGTACGGTATTAACACTTTAATGAGGAAAGGCAAGGAAAAATGAAGCATGATCGAATATTAGCTTTGGATGGACCGCTGAATTTCAGAGACATCGGCGGCTACCAAAATGACAAGGGTCAACATGTAAAGTGGAACAAAATATATCGTTCTGATTCACTTAGCTCCTTGTCGAAGGAAGATCAAGAAAAGTTAGTTGAACGCCGAATTACCGTAGATGTTGATTTACGCTCTAAGTATGAACAAAATTCAGCGCCTGACAAGCTTTGGTCAAATGTCCGTTTTGTTGATGCACATATTTATTCTGAAAACCGCAAGCAAAATAAAGGCGATAACAAGTTATATCGCTTTGTCCATCATATTCCTGATATGGGTGACAATTGGCTTGGTCAAATTTACCAACAGGTTTTGCTTAATTCACATAGCCAACATGAATTTGCTAAAATTTTTGCGGAATTGATTGAATTACCTGAAGAAGATGCGCTAGTTTATCATTGTAGTGCAGGCAAAGATAGAACTGGAATGACTTCAGCACTGATCTTAACTGCATTAGGTGTTGATGATGACACCATTTCGCGTGATTATTTATTGACCAATGAATTGTATGACTTTGCTTTGGCTAAACAGTTCCCCGATGATAATGAAATTGCTAGCCTAGTTTCTAAAATGAATATTACCAAGGGAGAGGGACCGGCTATTCGTGGAATTACGGAAACTATTCGCCAAGGCTGGGGCAGTTTTGATGGATTTTTCAAAAAAGAGCTTGGCTTTAGCCAAAAAGATTTAAACCGATTCAGAAAGATGTACTTAGAATAGGAATAATATGACTACTTTATCAGATGTTGCTAAAGAAGCAAATGTATCAAAAATGACGGTATCACGAGTGATTAATCATCCTGAGCAAGTAACGCCAGAATTAAGAGCAATGGTAGAAAAAGCAATGGAGAAACTAAACTACCATCCCAATTCAATTGCACAGGCTTTAGTTAATAATCGGACTAACGTGGTAAAATTCGTCACTTTAGAAGATATTGATACCACTGAGCCATACTATATGAACTTGCTTTTTGGTTTTGCTCGTGGTTTAAATACTAAGCAGTATGCGATGCAATTAGTTACGGATCCTAATCAAATTGAAAAGGAACATGCAGATGGCTATTTAATTACCGGGGCGCGAAACAAAGATTATGAATTATTTGATAAACTCGATAAGCCTTTTGTTTTATTTGGTGAAAATCACCGCGGCTATGACTTTGTTGATTCTGATAATCAGTTAGCAGAGAAGATGGCTACTCAATATGCTTTAGACCGGTTATATAAGCACATTATCTTTATTGGAATTGATTTAAAAGAGCCATTTGAATATTCACGTGAAGCTGGTTATATCAACACTTTGCAACAACACCAGTTGATACCACAAATTTTTCGGGTTTCTAATCATAGTCATGCTGCGCAAGATGTTATTCATGAACATTTTAAGGAATTTAAAAAAGATACTTGTTTCGTCTGTGCCAGTGATCGAATTGCAGTGGGTGTTGTACGGCAATTGCAAGATGAAGGCGCTCGAATTCCGGAAGACTTTGGAGTTATTGGTTTTGATGGTGTCTTTTTAGATCAAGTTTCTAATCCAAAGCTAACGACAATTAAACAACCAATTTTTGAAATGGGTGAAATGTTAGCTAAAATGCTACTGCAAAAGATTGCCCAATCAGGTTCACCTCAAGGTGAAGTAATGCTTAAACCGAAGCTGATTCGGCGCCAATCAACTAGATAAATCGAAAAAATAACGAGCACGTCTGATAACTCAGAGGTGCTTTTTAACTGCCTTTAAAATTGTTTCCTATTATGAGTGAAAGCGCTATACTGGAAACAAGAGGCAATTTATTGAGAGATAAAATATGAATAGAGGTCACGATTATGAAAAAAGTTTTGGCAATAAATTCTGGTAGTTCATCATTTAAATATAAGCTTTTTTCATTTCCAGACGAAAAAGTTATTGCTTCAGGGATGGCTGATCGTGTAGGAATGGACAATGCTGTTTTTAAAATAAAGTTGAACGACGACAAAGAATATATTAAAAATACTTCAATTCCAGACCAAGAAGCAGCTGTAAGCTTGTTAATTGAAAATTTAAAGAAGTTTCATGTTTTAAAGAACTTAGACGAATTATTTGGAGTTGGACACCGAGTGGTTAACGGGGGCGAAGTCTTTAAAGATTCCGTCTTAATTGATAAGCAAAAGCTGCAACAAATTTTTGATTTAGGTGAATTAGCCCCTTTGCATAATGTGCCAGAAGCAATGGGGATTAAGGCTTTTATGAAGATTGTTCCAGATGTGCCACAAGTGGCAGTATTTGATACGTCATATCATACTAGTCTTGATCAAGTTAATTATCTTTATCCAATTCCATATAAGTATTATGAAAAATATGGTATTCGTAAGTATGGTGCTCACGGCATTTCTGTTAGCTATGTTGCTCCAAGAGCAGCGCGCATGATGGGCAAGAACCCATATACAGTAAAATTGATTGTTTGTCACTTAGGTTCTGGTTCTTCAGTTACTGCGGTTAAAAATGGCAAGTCACTTGATACTTCAATGGGCTTTAGTCCTGTGACTGGGGTAGCAATGGGAACACGTAGCGGCGACTTTGATCCATCAGCCCTTGAATATATTATGCAAAAGACCGGCATGACGATTGAAAAAGCCGTTGATATGTTAAACCATAAGTCGGGGATGCTCGGTGTATCAGGCGTTTCCTCTGATATGCGGGATCTGTTAGCAAGTAAAAATAAGCATGCATGGCTGGCAAGAAAGATTTTTGTTAACCGCGTTGTCCGTTATGTTGGTGCATATGCGGCAGAACTTGACGGTATCGATGGTATTGTCTTTACTGCTGGGATTGGTGAACATGATCCCGGCGTTCGGGCCGGCGTAATGTCATCATTGCGTTACTTAGGCTTGGAGCCTGATTATAAGGCAAATGATACTGATGGTGAAAAGTTTATTTCTAAGCCAGATTCTAAGGTAAAGGCCATGATTGTGCCAACCAACGAAGAATTGATGATTGCCCGTGAGGTTGTAAGGTTGGCAAAGTAGATGACAGATAATATTAAATTAGTAGGTGGCAGTTTAAGCGTTGAGCAGTTAAATGCTATTTTTGAGACTATTCCCCAAGAAATGGATGTCTTAGATGAAAATGACGTGGTTGTTTGGTCATCGATGAATAAACATCGCTTATTTAAGCGAACTGAAAAAGATATCGGCAAAACTGTCTTTGAAGTTCATCCCGGTCACAGTCAAGGTCATGTTAAGGCAGTTTTAAAGCAGATGCACGAAGGCAAACGTGGTAAATTGTCGATTATGATTCATAAAGATGGGATTCCGGTGAACATTGCCTTTTATAGTTTGCATAATGATCAAGGAAAATATCTTGGCTGTATTGAGGTAACGCAGCCAGTGGCTGATTTGCAGGAGAAAGGCAGCAAGTGGCGGAATGTTTGGAACATGATATTTAAAAAGAAGTAAGCAAAGAGCACAATTCAAATTTGAGTTGTGCTTTTTTGATACCGCTAACAATAAATATGATGTTGAAAACGGTTTCTCATTTCCCTTAAACTATGCGTGGAGGAAATTAATTATGGCACATTGGTACGATCACGCAATTATATATCAAATTTATCCTAAGTCTTTTCAAGATAGCAATGGCGATGGCGTTGGTGACCTTAATGGTATTCGCAAACGCATCCCTTATTTGAAAAATCTAGGAGTTAACGCTGTTTGGCTAAATCCGGTGTTTGTTTCACCACAGGTGGACAATGGCTACGACGTTTCAAACTACTTCGCAATCGATCCACACATGGGAACAATGGAAGATATGGAGAACTTAATCAAGGATCTACATCGAGCAGGAATTCACCTCATCATGGATTTTGTCTTGAATCATACATCTGATCAACATCCTTGGTTCCAAGATGCCATCAAGAACCCCGATAGCCTTTATCGAGACTACTATATTTTCGCTGGTCATGATGGCAAGCGACCTAATAACTGGGGTTCATTCTTTGGTGGCAGTGTATGGGAGCCAGATCCAGCAGGCACAGGTCAATCTTACTTTCACTTGTTTGATAAACGGATGCCTGATTTGAATTGGAAAAATCCCGAAGTTCGACATGCTATGTTGGAAGTGGCAGAGTATTGGCTGAAAAAAGGGATTGATGGTTTGCGTTTAGACGCTTTTATCCATATTGGCAAGGCAGATTTGCGACAAAATTATCCAACTGGAGATGGGGACGTGAACAAGCCAATTGTTGCGGAACCATTTTTCGCTAACTTACCACAGGTGCAGGAATGGATGCGGCCTTTCTGTGAGCAGATTAAGCAGGATTATCCAGATACGCTTTTATTAGGTGAAGCTGCAAGTGCTAGTGTCAATCTAGCTGTTGATTACACGACTAAGCGTAATCACCTAATGGATAGTGTAATTACCTTCCGGTACTTTACCGATGATGATTCTAATTGTGATCAGCGTTTTTCAAAGCAATATCAGCCTAAAAAGTTAGACTTGACGGCCTTTAAACAAAATCAAGTGGTTTGGCAACAAACATTAGCAGGCGTATCGCAGCCTACTCTTTATTGGAATAATCATGATATGGCCCGTTTGGCTACACGCGTAGCTAGAACACAGACTCAGGCTAAGAGCTTGGCGATGTTGATGTATTTGCAACGCGGAATTCCAGTAATTTATTACGGTGAAGAATTAGGGTTAAAGAATCTACATTTCACTAGTGCAGATCAATTCGAAGATCAAACTGTAGCGCCATGGTTAAAGGATGCAGAAAAAGTTTTGAGCAAAGATGCGGCCTTAGCTATGGTTAGTGAAACACATAAATTGCCGGCCCGTGGTCCAATGCCGTGGGATGCAACTGAGAACCATGGTTTTAGTGAAGTTAAACCATGGATAACAGGTATTAAACAGGATGATGCTTGCGTAGCTAACGAGATTAACGATACCACCAGCATGTTTAATTTTTACAAAGAACTGCTGGAACTCAAAAAAGAAGCCTTATTCCAGACTGGAACGTATTATATGATTTCAACGGATAAGAATAGCTATGTTTATCAACGTGATTTACATGATGAAAGTGCCATTGTAGCTGTTTCATTGAGTGATCAAAAGACAACTGTTGAAATACCAGCCGGTTATACTGTTGCAACACTAAAAGCGGGAGAATATCAATTAACTAATGAAAAATTAACTTTGATGCCTTATGCAGGTGTTGTGTTGAAAAAGGAGAATTAATATATGCAATTAGCAGCTTTAAGACACCGAACTGAAAGTGAAGATAGTTTTGTAGTTGATCCAAGTCATGTTCGCGTGCGTTTTCACAGTGCTAAAAATGACGTTAAAAAAGTAATTGTTCACTACTGCGATAATTATTTGCCACTTGAACAGGCTAAAACATGTGAGATGGAAAAAATTGGCGTAGGGCAATGTGAAGATCATTGGGGCATTACGCTTGAAGCACCATATCATCGCTTGAAGTATACCTTTGAAGTAATTGGCAGTGATGGCACTAGTGTAGTTGTCGGTGATCGTGCAATTAGCGGTGATGTAGACAAGGCCATTATGGAAGATGGTTCTTATTTCAAAGTGCCATATTGCCATGAAATTGATATGGTGAAAACGCCAGAATGGGTTAAACATACTGTTTGGTACCAAATCTTTCCAGAACGTTTTGCAAACGGTGATAAGTCTAATGATCCCCAAGGGGTTAAAGCGTGGAATCCGGAGGATCATCCTGGCCGCGAAGACTTCTATGGTGGTGACCTGCAAGGCGTGCTTGACCATCTAGATTACTTGAAGAAACTGGGTGTTAATGGCCTTTATTTCTGTCCTATTTTTAAAGCCAGTTCTAACCATAAATATGATACGATTGACTATTTGCAAGTTGATCCGGCATTCGGCGACAAGGATTTATTTGCGAAAGTTGTTAATGAAGCTCATGCCCGCGGAATGAAGGTCATGCTGGACGCGGTTTTCAACCACCTGGGTGATCAATCAATGCAATGGCAAGATGTTGTTAAAAATGGTCCAAGTTCTCGTTTTGCTAGTTGGTTCCACATTAATGAATATCCAGTTGAACCTTACCGCGATCCATTAAAGGGTGAGGGTAGTCCTAAGTTCGATACTTTTGCCTTTGAAAAGCATATGCCAAAGCTGAACACAGCTAATCCAGAAGTACAGGATTTCTTGTTAGAGATTGCTACTTACTGGGTAAAATACTTTGATATTGATGCTTGGCGGCTAGATGTGGCTAACGAAGTTGATCACCACTTCTGGAAGAAATTCCACAAGGCCGTTACTGATATCAAGTCTGATTTTTATATTGTAGGTGAAGTTTGGCACTCAGCTCAGCCATGGCTTAATGGTGATGAATTTACTGGCGTAATGAATTACCCATATACATTGCAGATTGAAGATCACTTTTTCAAGCATAAGCTGTCAGCACAAGAATTAACTAGTCGTCTGACCGACCAGTTGATGAAATACCGGGATGCTACCAATGCAGCCATGATGAACATGCTTGATTCACACGATACAGCCCGAATTTTGACAGTAGCTAATGGAGACCAAGATTTGGCTTTGCAAGCCTTAGCTTTTGAATTTATGCAAAAGGGTAGTCCATGCATTTATTATGGAACTGAAATGGGTATGACTGGTGGCAACGATCCTGATTGTCGTAAACCAATGGATTGGGCAAAAGAAGACGGCCCGGTTTGGCAACGAGTTCATCAATTGATTGACTTTCGTTTGCAACATGATGAAACTTTCGGTAAAGGTCGAATTAAGTTACACGTAACAGAGAATGGGTTAATTGAGGTCGATCGTGAGGGGAATGAAAGCATTAAAGCATACTTTAACACGACCGATCATCCAGTAGAGATCAATTGTGAGAACACGTTTAGTCAAGATTATGAGAATAATCAATTGGCACCAAAAGGCTTTGTAGTGAGTGTTCATTAAAAGTTACTTTTAATAAGCAAAAAAAGAAGGCAGATTAAGATCTACCTTCTTTTTCTATTAACTAATCCTGATAACGGTAACAGTAGATTTAATATTGTAAACCGCTTTCAACTAAAGGACAATGAAAGCGTAGACAAGAGAGCACCTCGAATATTACGGGAGATAGAATATATGAAACGAATTTTTGAAATTGATCCTTGGAAGGTCGTTACCCATAAGTTCGAACCAAAAGATAAAAGATTGCAAGAAAGTATGACTGCAATCGGCAACGATTACATGGGTATGAGAGGAAACTTTGAAGAAGGCTATTCAGGTGACAGCTTACAAGGTACTTACCTTGCTGGTGTTTGGTTCCCTGATAAGACGCGTGTTGGTTGGTGGAAGAACGGATATCCAAAGTACTTTGGTAAGGTTCCTAACTCACCAAGTTTCATCAACATGGGAATTACGATTAATGGTGAAAAACTTGACTTAGCTAAAGTTAAGTTTAGTGATTTCTACTTAGCACTTGATATGCACCAAGGTCTTCTGACTAGAAGTTTTACTTATGAAGGTAAGGATACTAAGGTTAAATTCGAATTCGAAAGGTTTTTACATATTACCTTAAAAGAAGCAGCTTTAATTAAAGTTAAGGCTATCGTTTTAAGTGGTAAAGCTAAGATCGACTTTGATGCAGCACTTGATGGAACTGTTGTTAACGAAGACAGTAACTACGATGCAAAATTCTGGATGCCTTTAGGTGAAAATGCTGAAGCAAGAACTATTAAGGTTGAAACTAAGGCTAACCCATACAAGGTTCCACAATTTACAGTCCTCCTTAAGCAAAGTCTTCGTCATAATGGTGAAGTAGTTAAGGGTGATGTTTCAACTGAAGCAGCCCAACTTCATGAAAAGCTTTCAGTTGAGTTAAATGAAGGCGAAAGCTACGATCTTGAAAAAGATGTCATTGTTGTTACTAGTCGTGACGTCAAACCAGATGATCAAGATGCTAAGGCAGCTGAATTGATGACCAAGCTTCAAGCTAAGAGTTTTGAAGAAAACTTAGCTGATCATGAAGCCGTTTGGCAAAAGCGCTGGGACAAATCAGATGTTGTAATTGCTGGTGATGATGCCGCTCAACAAGGTATCCGCTTTAACATTTGTCAATTATTCATGACTTATTACGGTGAAGATGAACGTCTTAACGTTGGTCCTAAAGGTTTTACCGGTGAAAAATACGGTGGTGCTACTTACTGGGATACTGAAGCCTACATTGTTCCAATGTACTTATGTGTTACTGATCCTAGTGTTACTCGGGCACTTTTACAATACCGTCACGATCAATTGCCAGGCGCATACCATAACGCTAAAGAACAAGGCTTACCAGGTGCATTGTTCCCAATGGTTACCTTCAACGGGATTGAATGTCACAATGAATGGGAAATCACCTTTGAAGAAATTCACAGAAATGCGGACATTCCTCACGCAATCGCTATGTACACTGATTACACTGGCGACGACAGCTACGTTAAGAACGAAGGTATGGACGTTTTAGTTGGTACCGCAAGATTCTGGGCAGCTAGAGTTCACTGGTCAAAGTGGCGTAACAAGTACGTAATGCACGGTGTAACGGGTCCTAATGAATACGAAAACAACGTAAACAACAACTGGTTCACCAACACCATGGCAAGATGGCTTCTCAAATACACTTTGGAACGTTTGCCACTTGCTACTAAGGAAGCTCAAGAAAGAGTTCGCGTAACTGACGAAGAAAAGGCTAAATGGCAAGACATCGTAGATAACATGTACTTACCAGAAGACAAGGAACGAGGCATCTTCTTACAACAAGATGACTTCCTAGACAAGGATATTCGTCCAGTTAGCGAAATCGAAGATCAACGTCCAATTAACCAACACTGGTCATGGGACAAGATCTTGAGATCACCATTCATCAAGCAAGCCGATGTTTTACAAGGTATCTACTTCTTGAACGATGAATACACTGTGGAACAAAAGGAAAAGAACTTCGACTTCTACGAACCATTAACAGTTCACGAAAGTTCACTTTCACCATGTATTCACTCAATCTTAGCTGCTGAACTTGGCAAGCAAAAGAAGGCTGTTGAGCTTTACCAAAGAACTGCTCGTCTTGACCTTGATAACTACAACAACGACACCGTTGATGGTTTGCACATCACTTCAATGAGTGGTTCATGGCTTACAATTGTTCAAGGTTTCGCAGGCATGCGTTACGATCACAACCAATTGAAGTTTAACCCATTTGTTCCTGAAGGTTGGGATCACTACAGCTTCAAGATCAACTACCGTGGTCGCTTGATCGAAGTTTATGTTGATCATGAAGGAACTAAGCTTACTTTGCTTAAGGGTGAAGATATTGATGTATTAGTTCACGATAAGAAAGTTACTCTTAAAGAAGGTGAAACTACAAATGCTTAAAGGATTGTTATTCGATTTAGATGGTGTTTTAACTAACTCAGCTAAGTTTCACCTTACAGCTTGGAACAATTTAGCTAAGGAATTAGGCATTACCTTAACAGATGCTCAACTTGATAGCTTGCGTGGTATTTCAAGAATGGATTCACTTAACCTGATCTTGAAGTACGGTGGTCAAGAAGACAAATACACCGAAGCAGAAAAAGAAAAGTTTGCTGCAGAAAAGAACGCTAAATTTGTTGAACAAGTAGAAACAATGACGCCAAAGGACATTTTGCCTGGGATCTCTGAGTTATTGGCAGATGCTAAGAAGCAAAACTTAAAGATGGTAATTGCTTCTGCTTCTAAGAATGCTCCTAAGATTTTAACTAGATTAGGTATTATGGATGAATTTGATGGCATTGTTGATCCAGCAACGCTTCATCATGGTAAGCCAGATCCTGAAATTTACATCAAAGCGCAAGAAATTGCAGGGTTAAAGGCTGATGAAGTAATCAGTTTTGAAGATGCCAAAGCTGGGGTCGAAGCAATCAAGGCCGCAGGTCAATTTGCCGTAGGAATTGGTGATAAGGAGCTTTTGAAAGAAGCTGATTACATCGTTCCAACAACTGCTGAGTTGAAATTGAGTGAAATTGAAAAAGTTTTTAATGAAAAATAATTAAAGAGAGTAGGGGAAACAATGGTTGAGGTTGATTTAAACCATATTTACAAAAAATATGCAGGTAACGACAGATATTCTGTTAACGACTTTGACTTACATATCAAGGATAAGGAATTCATCGTTTTCGTTGGTCCATCTGGCTGTGGTAAGTCAACTACTTTGAGAATGGTTGCTGGTTTGGAAGACATCAGTAAGGGTACTTTGGAAATCGATCATAAAGTAATGAACGATGTTGCTCCAAAGGACAGACACATTGCGATGGTTTTCCAGAACTACGCTTTGTATCCACACATGACCATTTATGACAACATGGCCTTCGGTTTAAAGTTGCGTCACACGCCTAAAGATGAAATTGATCAAAAGGTTAAAAAAGCAGCTAAGATGTTAGGCCTTGAAGAGTACTTGGATAAGAAGCCAGGTGCTTTGTCCGGTGGTCAAAGACAGCGTGTTGCATTAGGACGTGCAATCGTTCGTGCGGCACCTATCTTCTTGATGGATGAACCTTTATCAAACTTGGATGCTAAATTGCGTGTGGTAATGCGTACTGAAATTGCTAAGCTTCACCAAGACTTGGGTACTACAACTATTTATGTTACCCACGATCAGACTGAAGCGATGACTTTGGCTGATAGAGTTGTTGTAATGTCTGTTGGTAGAGTTGAACAAATCGGCTCACCACTTGAAGTTTACAACAATCCAGTTAACATGTTCGTTGCCGGATTTATTGGTTCCCCACAAATGAATTTCTTCAATGTTCACTACAAGGACGGTCGAATTTCTGATGGCAAAGGCTTGAATATTGGTATTCCTGAAGGTAAGGCAAAACTGCTGGAAGAAAAGGGCTACAACGATAAAGACTTGGTCTTCGGTATTCGTCCAGAAGATATTCACTCAGAAGAAGCATTTATGGAAACATGGCCAGATTCAGTAATTGAATCAAAGGTTGTTGTTTCAGAGCTTCTAGGTGCAACTATTCAGCTTCACCAAGAAGTTGATGGTACTGAATTTACTGCTATTGTAAATTCACGTGATTATCACAAGCCAGGTGACAAGGTTAAGATGGGCTTTGATGTTAACAAAGCTCACTTCTTTGATAAAGATTCCACGAAGGCGATTGTTAACTAATCTGGTACTGAAAACGCAGTACAGATAATTATTAATTAAGCTTACAACCATATGTAGCAGAAGCTACTGTTGTTAAGAATTGTTTATTGTTTTGATTTTTAGGAGGAAAAAGTCATGAAGATTTGGAAGAAAATGGCTTTAGGTAGTACTGCTGTTCTTGCTGCATTATCATTAGCAGCATGTTCAAACGGCTCAAGTAATTCATCATCAAGTAGCAGTAATTCAAACAAGAAGGCTAACTTGACTCTTTGGGTGGATACTGAACAAGTTCCTTACTACAAGCAAATTGCTAAGGACTTTACTAAGAAGAACAAGAATATTAAGGTTCGTGTAGTTCAAAGTCCTAACGGTTCAGCTAACGCTAAGACAGACGTTGGTAAGGACCCATCAAAGGCTGCTGATGTCTTTGAAGTTCCTAACGATCAATTAGGTCAAATGGCTGAAGCTGGTTACATTAACCCACTTTCACCATCAGCAACTAAGGATATCCAAGACAACTATGTCGATGTTGCTTCAAAGGGTGTAACTTGGAAGGGCAAGGTTTACGCATTCCCATACGCACAACAAGCTCAAACCATTTACTACAACAAGTCTAAGTTATCAGCTAACGACGTTAAGGACTGGAAGACTTTAACTTCAAAGGGTGTTGTAGCTACCGACTTTACTAACGCTTACGTAATGTGGCCAGTAATGTTCTCAGCAGGTACTACACTTTACGGTAAGAATGGTGAAGACCTTAAGGGCTCAACTTTCAACTCACAAAACGGTGTTAATGCTTTGAAGTGGTACGCAGCTCAAAAGAAGAACAAGAGCGTAATGCAAACTTCAAACGCTTTGAACCAATTGAAGAAGGGTAACGCACAAGCTATTTTGGACGGTCCTTGGAACGCTGCTAATATCAAGAAGATCTTGGGTAAGAACTTCGCAGTTGCTAAGTATCCTAAGATTGAAGTTGGTGGTAAGAGCGTACAAATGGAAGCATTCCTTGGTATTGAAGGCTTCGCAGTTAATGCTAACACCAAGAATGCTAAGGCTGCTTCAGATTTAGCTGCTTACATTACTAACAAGAAGTCACAATTAATTGCTCATAAGAACGCTGGTCAAATTCCAGTATTGAAGAGCGCTGTCAACTCAAGTGCTATTAAGAGTGACCCGGTTGCTGAAGCTGTAATTGAAATGGCTAAGCCAGGTAACTCAGTATTGCAACCTAAACTTCCACAAATGGCTGCATTCTGGAACGGTTCAGCTCCACTTATCAGTGGTTCTTACGACGGTAAGATTAAGCCATCACAATACAAGGCACAACTTGCTAAGCTCGCTAAGAATATTGAAAAGAAATAATTTGCTAAAAGCATAAGCAAGGGTTGGGCTAAATAAAAATTGTCCAACCTTTTTGCCTAAGAAGGGGAGAAGTTATGTTTCTAAAGAAAAAGCATGTAGCTCCTAAAGCAACATATCGCGAGGTTTGGTCAAAAGGCGACATTGCTACCAAGTTATCATTCTTCTTAATGGGTAGTAACGCCTTGGCAAACAAACAATGGGTAAAAGGTATTTCATTCTTACTTTCAGAAATTATCTTTATTGTTTGGTTTATCCTCAGTGGTATCCCTACTTTAAATTCATTAGCTACATTAGGTACTATTAAAACCAAAAAAGTTGTTTATGATGCCGCACAAGGCGTTTATGTAACCAAGCAACCATCAAACTCAGTTTTGATTTTGTTATTCGGTGTATTGGCCTTGATCTTATGTGTAGCAATCATTTATCTATACATTGTCAACTTACGCTCAACTAGACATAATTATATTTTGAAGCGTGATGGGGACCATATTCCAACTAACGTTGAAGAACTTAAGAGTTTGCTTGATACTCGGTTACACGCAACCTTGATGGTTATTCCATTATTGGGTATCTTGTTCTTTACGATTTTGCCAACGATCTTCATGATTTCAATGGCCTTTACCAACTATGATCGTCAACACCCAATCGCTTTCTCATGGACAGGCTTCCAAGCATTTGGCAATGTTTTGAGTGGTGACTTAGCTGGTACTTTCTTCCCAGTCTTAGGCTGGACTTTGATCTGGGCTGTGGCAGCTACTGCTACGACTTTCTTCTTTGGTGTTTTGCTCGCTCTTCTGATTGAATCAAAAGGAATCAAGCACAAGGGATTCTGGAGAACAATCTTTGTTATCATTTGGGCTGTACCACAATTCGTTTCACTTTTGATGATGGCGCAGTTCTTGGACTACCAAGGTGCTTTGAACAATATCTTGATGAACTTGCATTGGATTAGTTCACCAATTCACTTTATTGATAATCAAGCTTCACCTTTAGTTGCAAGAATTACCGTTATTCTTGTTAACATGTGGATCGGTATTCCGGTTTCTATGTTGGTTTCAACAGCGATTATTCAAAACTTGCCACAAGATCAAATTGAAGCTGCTAAGATTGATGGTGCTAATGCTGCACAAATTTTCCGTTCAATCACTTTTCCACAAATTTTATTTGTGATGGCACCTTCACTTATCCAACAATTTATTGGTAACATCAACAACTTCAATGTTATCTTCTTGCTGACAGGTGGTGCACCAATGAACAGTAAGTATAACGGTGCTGGATCGACTGACTTGTTGGTAACGTGGTTATATAACTTGACCTTCGGTCAGGAACAGCGTTATAACGCCAGTGCCGTATTGGGTATCTTAATCTTCATTATTAGTGCAACTGTTTCACTGATTGCATATCGTCGTACTAATGCATTTAAGGAGGGCTAGACATGAAGTCATATTCAAATCAAAGACGGCTCTCATTAATCTTTCGGTATATCCTATTAATTGTTTTAGCGATTCTATGGATTTTACCGATTGTCTGGATCGTCTTAGCAAGTTTTTCATTCAATGATACTGGATTCGTTTCGACCTTCTGGCCGGAAAAATTCACATTGCAGAACTATATTGGGATTTTTACTAATCCACAATATCCATTTGGTAACTGGATCATTAATACTTTAGTTATTTCATTGCTTTCAATGGTAATTTCAACTTTCTTAACTATTTCAGTTGCCTACGTTCTGTCACGACTTCGCTTTGCATTTAGAAAGCCATTCTTACAGATCGCATTGGTATTGGGAATGTTCCCAGGCTTCATGTCAATGATCGCTTTGTATTACATCTTGAAGGGTCTTAACATGTTAAACCTCTTCGGATTGTTACTAGTTTATGTTGGTGGTGCCGGTTTGGGCTTCTACGTTGCTAAAGGATTCTTTGATACTATTCCTCGGTCAATCGACGAAGCTGCCGAAATCGACGGTGCTACTAAGTGGCAAGTATTCTTACATATTGGTTTGCCACTTTCAAAGCCAATGATTGTTTATACTGCTTTGACTGCCTTCATCGCTCCATGGACAGACTTCATTTTCTCAGGTATTATTCTTTCAACCTCAGGAAATGCTAAGACTTATACAGTTGCTTATGGTTTGTATAACATGGTGCACACAGCTAAAGGTAACGCGACTGCATACTTCGCTCAATTCGTTGCAGGGTGTGTAATCATCGCTATCCCTATTACTATCTTGTTCGTTTTCATGCAGAAGTTCTACGTTAACGGAATTACTGCAGGTGCAGATAAGGGTTAATCAAAAATTGCTTATGCTAAAAAACGCTTTGCTTTCGGGCAAGGCGTTTTTGCATGGAGAGAAAATTAAAGCAGTAAGAATTCTACAATTCCTAAAAGTATGGCAAAAATAGTTGGTAGCCAAATTTTAGTGTGATATTTAAAATGCTAAGTAGAGTAACAAAGTAAATATTAATTTTAGTAAGAAAATAACTACCCCGGATTTAAAATTGAAGTGCAACACCAAGTGTTAAACAAAAAGGCCATGAAGACCTAAACTTGAAGTGACGAAAAATCAAGAAAGGAAGATCTTCATGACCAATTCAAATTCTAGCATTTCTAAGCACTATCATCAATTAACCAGCGTACAACGTGGACAAATTCAAGCAATGCTGGATTCCGGCATAACTTCCCGTACTGTTATCGCTCAAGAAGTCGGCTGCCATAAGTCGACAATCAGTCGCGAAATCAAACGCGGAAGCGTCCTGCAAAGAGACAGCAGCTATTTATTGTATGAGCACTATTACGCTGATACTGCACAGCTTTATTATGAGAAGCGTCGCAAAAACTGCTATCAGCGCAATCCATTGAAGCATTATGCTGTCTTTTTGAGAATGCTCTCCAGACGCTTCAAAGCTAAATTTGATGCCACCAGCATCGATGAATTCGTTGGTGAATTCAAAAGGACTATGCCAGGCTACCCTTGTCCCAGCACACCAACTGTCTATCGCTATATTGATCAGGGCTTGCTGGACATAAGCAATATTGATCTGCCTATGAAGCTCAAAAGACGCAGGAACAAGCGTCATCACGGCCAGAGCGGTCATGCTTTGCACAAGAAGAATCTTGGCAATTCCATTGAACAGCGTCCTAAAGAGATTGAAGACAGAAAAACGCCGCTGCACTGGGAAGGAGATCTGGTTAAAGGCGTCAGACGCAAGAATCAGCCTGCTTTAATGACTTTGACCGAAAGAACCACACGCTTTGAAGTAGTTATCAAGATTCCTGACTATCGGGCAAGCACATGCCAAAGGCTGCTTCAAAATGAGATTGACAGACATCCTGCCTGGTTTAAATCGATCACGTTTGACAATGGCTCTGAGTTTGCGGATATGACCAAGATCAAAGGCTGCCAGATCTACTTCGCCCACCCATATTCTCCATGGGAAAGAGGCACCAATGAGAACTGCAATGGACTTCTGCGTCAATTCTTCCCTAAAGGCAAAAGCATGAAAGATAAGTCAGCTGCTTATGTTCAACAGGCAACTGATGCCATTAACCGCAAACATCGTCGAATCCTTCAATATCACACAGCAGAAGAACTCTTCAAGCAATATATTTCCTCATAGCCTAACTGTTGCACTTAATTTGACAATTCAGGAAGAAAATAACTACTGATAATTAACAAAACTAATAGCCAAAATGTTAGTTGGGCCACTACTATGGCTGGAATAGTATGAACTTCACCTTCGATTATAAAAATTGTAAGGAGGGGATAGATGCTGAGCCAAGTAATCAAAATGCTGTTAATTAATCTTGGTGTTTTCAGATATTTCATTTTGTGTCCTATATTTAAACTAATTTCTTTGAAATTTTAATAGTCAGCAAGCTTAGAATAATATTGCCAATAGTAAAATAATTGCTAATGCGCTCATTTAATGTCAGTCCAGGGTAGGCTAGTTCTATTATTGAAATAAGAGTGATGAAGCCTAGTAGATAATATTGTGTCTTTAGCCTGAAATTGATTTTAGCAATTCTGATAGCAATGATAATGAATAAACAAACTAAAATGATATTTGCAATTAAAAAGAAAGTACTTGTGAAATCATTTGATTTAGTAAAACCGAAGATGAATGTTGGGCCGACTGAAAGCAAATAGATAATAATTAATGCGTTATTGATGATTTTTAGTTCTTTCTTAGAAAACATAGTGACTTATTTCTTAATCCTTTTAGCAATAAAAATTGTTAGTAAGCATATACTCAGATAAGCTATAAAAAAAGTATAAATAATGCTAATCATTGGGAATCTGATCCAAGCAATGCTAGTTGTGAGCAGCAGAATTATACTCAGACTAAACGATAGGTAATCAAATTTGTTAGACAACAACAGAATGCCCAGAATTACGATTCCAATTAAATATAAAAATATGATGAGATCATCTAAAACTATTTTGCTAGCTTGAACACTAGGAATGAGAATGCTTAAAGCAAAAGAAAATAAGATGATCGAAATGATGCATAAACTGCGTCGTAGAATTTTCATTTCGTTGCTCCTATAACGCTAAACTTAATATTAGGATACTAAATATAGAAATCAATTCAAGTTCGTAATATAAAAATAACGGGATGCTTTGTATTCTTTTTTGGATCAAACCAATATTATTGGTGTTAGAATGGTGGTAGAAAGAAATGTTGGTTATTTCTAAGGACATAATTATGAAAGACATAAAAATTATTAAAGGCGATATTACTAAGATGAAAGCCGACGCGATCGTTAATGCGGCTAATAATTCATTACTTGGTGGTGGCGGCGTTGATGGTGCCATTCATAGAGCAGCTGGTCCACGGTTACTTGAGGAATGCATGACTTTGCATGGTTGTCCAACAGGTGAAGCAAGGATAACACATGGCTATAATTTACCTGCGAAATATGTAATTCATACAGTAGGCCCAGTTTATGCTGGCAAGACTAGTGATGCACATATGCTAGCTTCTTGCTACTATAATTCACTGGCTTTGGCAAAGAAAGCGGGATTGCATAGCGTAATTTTTTCAGCTATTTCTACGGGGGTGTATGGCTATCCTGCAGAAGATGCAACTAAGATCGCAGTTGACGCGATTGAAAAGTGGCAGAAAGAAAATTCAGGTTATAAGTTGGACATTTCAATGTGCGCTTATGATAATCGGATGTATCGCATTTATGAAAAGATGGTAGCGTAAAAAATTGAAAATAATAAAGAGCTGTAAATATTTTTTGTGTGATATTTACAGCTCTTTTATTCCATTTTTAAATTCCATACTTTAGGAATATGCTTAACCTATCTATTCCGATAAGAAATTCCCCAAGCAAAAATCAAAACAAGCACAAAGTTGACCAGTAACGTAAATCCAGTTACCCAGAATACCGTTGCATAATTTGAAAAACCGGAAATAGTCGATCCCATTAACGATCCTAACACGGCACCAACTGCTTGAAATGACTGGTTATAACTAAAGATTCGACCGAAACTTTCGCTTGGTGTGTTTAAAGTTAATACCGTCTGTGCGGCTGGCAACATCCCTGCACTAGCAATCCCTAATAAGAAGCGCAGTCCTGCTAGTACCCAAGGCGAATTAGTTAAAGCCATTGGTACAAACAATACGGCACCGACGACTAAGCCGATTCGCAATACGCGTAACGGTCCAACTTCATCCATCTTGTGTCCAATTCGCGATGCCGCAATTAGCGTTCCAAGACCAGGCGTTGCCGCAACAACACCTGCAACAAAGGCAACATCCCCGCCATGAGGCATCATTGATTTTACGTATAATGAAACAATTGGATCAATTGACATGGTTGATGATTGTACCAACATGGTAGTAATAAACATCACCACAATCAATTTTACGCTAGGCAAGCTTTTCATGATTTCGCCCATTGGCTTCATCTTTTCACGAGAAATTGGAGTAAAGTCTTCGTGAACTAAGAACGTTGTACCTAAAAAGACGATGAACATTAAAACACCGGTAATGAAGAATGGAATCCGATACCCCCAGGCGCCACCAAACATATTGCCAAAGAAGCTGGAGAGAGCACCACCTAATAGCGGTCCAATCAAATTTCCGGCAGTCCCGGCCGTCATCATTTGACTCATGACCCAGCCGCTACGTTCATGCGGCGTTTCACTTGCCATTAAAGCGGTGGCGTTGTTAATATAACCAGAAAAAGAACCTTGAATAAAACGCATTACAATAATATAAATTGCATTGGGTGCAAATCCAGTTAGGGTAATAGTTAAAGCCATCACACCAGAAGCACGCATACACATTAGTTTTCTACCTTTGCGATCAGCGAGGCCGCCCCAATATGGTGAAACTATTGCCTGGGCAATAAAAGTCATTGCAAAAGCTAATCCTGAATAAAGATTGATTTGCAGTTTAGAATAATTACCCAAATCTGAAATAAATAGTGAAATAAAGGGCATTGTCATTGAATAGCCCATCCCAGTGATAAAGCAACCGAGCCATAAGGTGTAAAAGGCCATATGCCAACCAGCTGGCAGTTTTGCTGATTTAGTTTTAGTCAAAAAGTCATCTCTTTCTAAAAAAAAGCACAATTATTAATATTCATTTTAGCACATGCAAAACAAAGCTAAATTTTCTCTGAAATTTCATTCTTAATTCAAGCAAAAAAGTGATAATGTGCTACTATAGTGCTTTGAGAAGGGGGCTGCAGTTTATGGCACATATGTCGCGGCGTGAATATCGCATGAAAAAAGAGCACGGTCAAGCCGGCGCAGATCGTTCACGGACCAATTATACTAAGACAAGAGCAACAACACGTGAAGAATTTCGCAGCAGAAAAATTAGTAATCCTCAGCCGATTATTAATCAAAATGTCGCAAATGCATCAAGGGAAAATTACCATCATGTTAAGTTGAACTTTTGGAATATTTTTTCTGACCGACCATATATTTCGGTTGCGATTATTGTTTTAGCCTTATTTTTCGCCATGATTAAATTCTGGTGGGGATTGGTTATCTTAGCCTTGATCGTCATTGCAGGGATTTTTATCATTGGTCACAGTCACCATCCTGATCGAGTTTTAAGTCTGGAATTTCATCTGAAAGCTTCAAGAAAATTAAGCATGTTAAGAGCACTAGAATTAGGTGGCTCAGTTACCATGTTTTTAGCTACTTATATGAAGCAAGTTGTGTCGGTCGATTTTTCATCGGCTGGATCAACTGATAGTTTCCAACTTGTTCAAGGTATTCTGTCCAATAATGGTGGTGTTTATGGACAACGTGGATCTTATTTCTTGAGTTTGCTTAATACCTTATCTGGTGGATCGCTTTGGAGCTCATATCGTTATGCCACTAATAGTGCGCAGATGATGAATTCAAGTTCTGGGCGCTGGATTATTATGTGGATCTTGCTATTGATGATTGCTCCAGCATTCTGCGTATTAGCACAGTTCTTTAAAGAACCATATTCGCGTAATGTAGCGTTAGTGACTTCAATTATTAGTACAGTTAGTTTTGTCTTGACGCCGGTATTAATGCGTAAATGGGTTGTGGGCTATGCAATGGAAAATCAAGTAGCCCGTGAGGCTGCTAACAATGCTGTCCACATTGGAACAATGGCCTATGTAGGGATGGCGTGCTCGATCTTAGTTTTAGTCATTGCACTTTATCGTTTTATCAAGCAAGATAATTTTGAGTAAAACAAAAACCAGTTTAGTCAATTGGACTAAGCTGGTTTTCTTTAGCTTTTGGGAATTAAAGGAATTTAATTTTAGTACCAGTTGTGAGCTAACCAAAATCTCTTGGCGTTAACCCATGAACCGTAACGACCGTAAACGTAATTATCAGCAACACGTTCTTGGTTCTTAGGTGAAAGGTTACCATGTAAGTAGCCAATGTTTAATTGGTATTTGCCGTAACAAACACCGTTTCTAGCAGTGTAGCTACCACCTGATTCGCGCATTGCGATCCATCTCTTAGCAGCTTTTTCAGCTTTTGAAAGCTTTCTTGCAGCTTGAACAGTTTGAGTAGTTGAAGTATTGGTAGAAAAAGCATTTGCAACTGCAACACAAGCAAAGGCAAGTGCTAAGGCAGCTAAGATTTTTACTAAAGTAGATTTAACATGTTTATTCATTGATGTATTCATTCCTTATTAAATTTAATTAATTCTTTCAAAACTTATTTATTTCTTAATGACTATGCTTCTATAGTACAAGCTCAATATGACAGCAATGTTACAGAACTGAAACGTCATCCTTACAATCAATAAGAAATAGCCTTTTTTGAGCGCTTTTTTCTTTATTTTGGTAGAATTAAAAGTAAATGAGCTATTAATAGGAGGTAAAAAATGACAGTTAAACGTTTTTATGAAACTTTCCATCCAGAACACTATGATTTGCGCATTAACGTAAACCGTAAACAAAAAGAAATTAATGGTACTTCAACAATTACCGGTGAAGTAATTGAAAATCCAGTATTTATTAACCAAAAATATATGACCATTGACAGCGTTAAGGTTGATGGTAAAAAGGTAGATTTTGAAGTACTTGAAAAAGAGGAAGCTATCAAAATTTCAACTGGTGTAAACAGCAAGGCTGTAATTGAAATTGCTTATAGTGCACCACTTACTGATACTATGATGGGTATTTATCCTTCATACTACGAGTTAGAAGGTAAGAAGAAGCAAATTATTGGTACCCAATTTGAAACTACTTTTGCTCGTCAAGCTTTTCCATGTGTTGATGAACCAGAAGCTAAGGCTACTTTTAGTCTTGCGCTTAAGTGGGATGAAGAAGATGGCGAAGTTGCTCTTGCCAATATGCCTGAGGTTGAAGTGGACAAGGACGGCTACCACCACTTTGAAGAAACTGTTCGCATGTCTAGTTACTTGGTTGCCTTTGCCTTTGGTGATTTGCAATCAAAGACTACTCACACTAAGGATGGCGTCTTAATTGGTGTTTATGCAACTAAGGCCCACAAGCCTAAGGAATTAGACTTTGCTTTGGATGTTGCTAAGAATGCAATTGAGTTTTACGAAGAATTTTACCAAACTAAATACCCACTTCCACAATCATTGCAATTGGCTTTGCCAGATTTCAGTGCTGGTGCCATGGAAAACTGGGGGTTAGTAACTTACCGTGAAGCATATTTATTGCTTGATCCAGACAATACTAGCCTTGAAATGAAGAAATTGGTTGCTACAGTTATTACTCACGAATTGGCTCACCAATGGTTTGGTGATTTAGTAACCATGAAATGGTGGGATAATTTATGGCTTAACGAAAGTTTTGCTAACATGATGGAATACTTGTCAGTTGATGGTCTAGAACCTGATTGGCATATTTGGGAAATGTTCCAAACCAGTGAAGCACCTGCAGCTTTGACTAGAGATGCTACTGACGGTGTTCAACCAATTCAAATGGAAATCAATGATCCAGCAGATATTGACTCTGCCTTTGACAGTGCCATTGTTTATGCTAAGGGTTCTAGAATGCTAGTTATGGTTCGTTCACTTCTTGGTGACGATGCCTTAAGAAAAGGCTTGAAGTATTACTTTGATCACCACAAGTTTGGTAATGCCACTGGTGACGATCTTTGGGATGCTCTTTCAACCGCAACTGACCTTGATATTGGCAAGATTATGCACTCATGGTTAAAGCAACCAGGTTATCCAGTAGTTAGTGCATATGTTGATAGTAGCGATGGTCACTTAAAGCTTTCACAACAACAATTCTTCATTGGTGAAGGTAAAGACGTTGGTAGACAATGGCAAATTCCGTTGAATGCTAACTTCAAGGCACCTAAGATTATGTCTGATAAGGAAATCGACTTAGGTTACTACAAGAATTTACGTAGTGAAGCAGGTCACCCACTTAGAATTAATGTAGGTAACAACTCACACTTTATCGTTAAGTATGACAAGACTTTGCTTGATGATATTTTGGCTCATGTTGATGAACTTGATCCAATTGCCAAATTGCAATTATTGCAAGACTTACGTCTTTTAGCAGAAGGTAAACAAATTTCTTATGCTGCTGTTGTGCCACTTTTGACTAAATTTGCTGACTCGAAGTCAAGTGTAGTTATTAATGCTCTTTACGCTACTGCTGCTAAGTTGCGCCAATTTGTTGAACCTGAATCAGCTCAAGAAAAGGACTTAAAGAAGCTTTATGACAAGTTATCCGCCGGTCAAGTTGCTCGTTTGGGCTGGAAAGTTAAGCCAGGTGAAAGCGATGAAGATGCACAAATTCGTCCATATGAATTAAGTGCTAGTCTTTACGCTGAAAATAAAGACTCAATTAAAACAGCTCATGAGATTTTCACTGCTAATGAAGACAATTTAGAAGCAATGAATGCTGATGTTCGTCCGTATGTTTTAATCAATGAAGTAAAGAACTTTGGTAGCCACAACCTAATCGAAAACCTAATCAAGGAATACCAAAGAACTGCTGATCCTTCATACAAAGTTGATCTTCGTAGCGCAATTACTAGTACGATTGATCCGGCCGAAGTTGCGTTAATTGTTGATAATTTTGAAAATGCTGACGTAATTAAACCACAAGACTTGCGTGGCTGGTATGCTGGTTTGCTCAGCAACCATCATGGTCAACAAGCAGCCTGGGACTGGATTAGAGAAGATTGGGATTGGCTTGATAAGACTGTCGGTGGTGACATGGAATTTACAACATTCATCACAGTAACTACTCGCGTCTTCCATACTCCGACTAGACTTAAAGAATTTAAAGAATTCTTTGAACCAAAGGTAAATATTCCACTTCTTAGTCGTGAAATTAAGATGGATATTAAAGTTATTGAAGGTAAAGTTGACTTGATCGAAGCTGAAAAAGTGGCTGTTAACAACGCAGTTGCTAAGGCAATCAATTAATTTGAAGCAATAATTACCTAATAAATAAGGATTCACTGTAAAAAGTGGATCCTTATTTTTTCGTGGTATAATTATTTCTATTGTGCTTATCTATGATAAGAAGGGAGTTTTTATTTGGGGAAACAAGATTCAAATACAGCATTTTTCGGACAACCAAAGGGTTTGTCCACGTTATTCTTTACTGAAATGTGGGAGCGCTTCAGTTACTACGGAATGCGCGCCATCCTGCTTTTCTACATGTATTATGCAGTCACCAAAGGTGGTCTGGGAATGGACCAAACAACGGCTGCATCAATCATGTCAATCTATGGTTCACTTGTTTATTTATCAACCCTAGTTGGCGGCTGGCTGTCTGATCGTGTTTGGGGTTCAAGAAAAACCGTCTTTTATGGCGGCGTTTTGATCATGTTAGGTCACATTGTCTTGGCACTTCCAGCTGGTGTAACGGCGTTATATGCTTCAATTGCCTTAATTGTGGTTGGTACTGGTTTATTAAAGCCAAATGTATCTGACATGGTTGGTGGTCTTTATTCAGTTGAAGATCGCAGAAGAGATGCGGGTTTTAGCATCTTTGTCTTTGGGATTAACTTAGGATCATTTCTTGCACCTTGGTTAGTTCCATGGGCAGCACAAAGTTTTGGCTTTCATATTTTTGGTAATGAAATGAACTTCCATGCCGGCTTTTCTTTAGCTGCAATCGGGATGTTCTTTGGCTTAGTGCAATATGTTTGGGGTGGTAAAAAATACCTTTCTCCTGAAAGTTTGACGCCTAATGATCCTATTGATAAGGGTGACTTGCTTAATATTATTAAGTGGGTAGTTATTGGGTTCGTGGTGATTGCCCTTGTATTAGCTGCAATGGCCGGCTTTGGTCAATTGAACGTTGACAATGTCATTACTTTATTGACTATTTTAGCAATTGCACTGCCAATTTATTACTTTGTGATGATGCTACGTAGTTCAAAAGTAACTAAGGTTGAGCGTTCACGAGTTAAGGCTTACATTCCATTGTTCTTTGCTGCAGCTATCTTCTGGGGCATTGAAGAATCAGGCTCAGTAGTTTTAGCTCTGTTTGCCGCTCAAAGAACCGTGCTTCATATTGGTAATTGGCACTTTACAGCAGCCAACTTTCAGTCCCTTAACCCATTATTCATTATGATTTTAACGCCAATCTTCGTTTGGCTTTGGGAACATTGGAAAAAGCAGCCAACAGCTCCAGGCAAGTTTGCAGCAGGGCTAGTTTTTGCTGGTCTATCTTATATGTGGATGGCTTTGCCAGGGATGCTTTATGGTACAGCAGGCAAGGTTAGTCCATTTTGGCTAGTTGGTTCATGGTTCTTAGTTGAAATTGCTGAAATGTTGATTTCACCAATTGGTTTATCAATTACGACCAAGCTGGCCCCTAATGCATATCGTTCGCAAATGATGAGTATGTGGTTCATGGCTGATGCAACTGGACAAGCAGTGAATGCACAAATTGTTAAGTTCTATTCAACTGCCACTGAAGTACAATATTTCATGGCTGTTGGTTTGGTCAGTGTAGCCTTTGCGGTAATAATGTTCTTTTTAGTTAAGAGAATTAATGTGCTAATGGAAGGTGTCCACTAAAGTATGATTTTTGCAATCGACTCTAGCTTTTCTCATAATGAAGCATAAAGGAGCGATTTGTTGAAAAATTCAAAGGATTAGACCGAAAAACTGTTTTGACTATTGGACGTATTGAGTCGGTATTATCTGTACTGATGTATGTTTCATATATTCCGCAAATTATTAATAATTTGAACGGAAATTATGGTAATCCGGTTCAGCCGTTGGTTGCTGCAATTAATTGCACGATCTGGGTACTTTATGCAGTTCTTGGTGAAAAGAAAGATTGGCCGCTATTCACGGCTAATTTTCCAGGAATTATTTTTGGATTGATAACATTTTTTACTAGTTTACATTGATAATAAGCAATAAGACGACAGAGGTCGTCTTATTTTTTTGCCACTTAGAAGCCAAAATTTACCACTTAGTTCAAAACTATGGAAAAGCTATCTGAAATATTTTTTAATATAAATATCAGATTCAGAAGGGAGTGAGAAACATGAAAGTAAAACTTGAGATTGATCCAGATGCCGTAGAAGATGAACTGATTATTAAAGCTAAAAATATTTCTCCGGAAATAGAGCAGCTTTATAAGAAATTACAAGGTATTGAACACAATGATCAGATTGAATGTTTTAGAAACAATGTTTCTTACTACTTACCACTGAACGAGATTTTGTTTTTTGAAACAGATGCCAAGCAGGTAATTTTGCATACACAAGATAAGGCATACTTGGTTAAACATAAATTGTATGAGTTAGAAAATATTTTGGGCGCAGGTTTCATGCGGATTTCCAAATCGACAATTATTAATTTAGATCAAATTTATGGTTTAACTCGGTCGATTTCAGATTGCAAGATACAGTTTCATGATACTTATAAAACTGTATATGCATCCCGTCGATACTACAAAGAATTACGCACACGCTTAGATGAAAGAAGGTCTTTATAATGAAAAATAGTTTTGCAAGAATTTTGTGGGGAGTAGGACTAATCGCTGCAGCTGCGCTTTTGGTGATCAGTCAATTAGGCTTGTTAAGCTTCAAAATTAGCGTTTGGACAATTATTTTGACAGTCATTTTTGTGGCTTGCTTAATTAAGGGCTTGCTTGATAAGAGCATTGTGGTGTCCGTTTTCTCAATTGCTTTTTTAGTAATTACTTATGCAGGTCCCCTGGGCATTAAAAAGTTCTTATCCTCTTGGATGATTTTGTTCATTGCTTTGCTTGTTTCAATGGGATTGAGCTTGCTTTTTAAAAAAGATCCGGAAATTGTTATCAAGAAGAGCTTTCATTGGAATGATGACGATGATAGTGACGATGCTGATACAGAGACAAAAGTAACACATCATCATGTTCAAGATGTGATTGAAGATGGTGACAATATCGTAATTAATCAAAAGATGGCTGGCGATTCTTCACGTTATATTCATTCACAAAATTTACAGTCAATTAATCTTGAAGCTTCATTCGGTAATGCCAATATCTATCTTGATGATGCTAAAGCAGCAGGTGATACAGTCGTGCTTAATCTAACTGCTTCAATGGGAAATGTAAATCTCTACGTTCCCTTATCATGGCAGATTGATAATCAATTAAGCATTAGCCTTGGTAATGTAATAGTTAAAGGAAAAAGCAATGGCGGCGGTCCTACCTTAGTTTTAAAGGGAAGAGCTAATATGGGTAATGTGGTAATCAATTATATTTAAAAAAGGCGTGAAAATTCACGTCTTTTTTAGCGCAATGCAATCCAATAACCAATTAATAAAATTCCGAAAACGAGGAAAATGATGGCTAAAGTGCGCTGCCATTTTGCCTCATTTTTGTTTTCAGCTTGTTTTTGGTTAGCTTGTCCGTTCTTTTCACTAAGGTATTTAAAGTAGGAAATGGCAGCAACCACCAAGCAAATAATACCGATGACTAACATATTTGATCCTTTCAAAAATCTATATCTTTTCTGTTAATTTTACGCAAAAAAATCGCCCGCTTCAATTGAAGTAGGCGATTAATCTTTATTTTTTAATATACGATAACAGCATCGTTAGTTAAAACGTTGTTCCAAACACTTCTAATTTCAGCTGGACGAATGTTAACACAGCCATGTGAGCCACCAGTAAGATAGGCTGACTTACTCCAATCGCTACGCCAGCTAGCGTCATGTAAGCCACAGCCGCTCAAAGTAAATGGCATCCAATATTGTACTTTGGAGGCATACTTAGAGCCATCGTCGTTATAACCACGCAATACGCTAGGTGATTCTTTGTACATGATGTACCAAACACCTTTAGGAGTAGCGTTACTCTTATTTTCAGTACCTGTGACAACGTCAGTTAAGTGAACGGCAACTTTCCCTTTACGGGCAACCCATAGTTCCTGATTTTTGATGGAGACAACGACGTAGTTTTTACCAATACCATGATTGCTCTTGCCATAACCATGAGCATAGGTACTATAACCCTCGCCATAAATATACTTACTACCATCAACAACATCTTGACCATTAATAAAAGCATTTTCTACTGCAGCCACAGCCTTCTTGACATAAATTCCCCAACCATAGCTTTCGTTTTTTACCGTAATCGTTTTGCCATTGACTTTGTTACCAGTAGGAACAGTAAATTTATAACTCTTCTTTAGAGTTTTAACTTCTTGATCGATCGCTTCCATTTTAGCATGCAGTTTTTTTACATCGGTGAATTTATATTTACCACCTTTGTAAGTAACTTCGTGAATTAGGTCATCAGCTTTTAGCTTGAATTCCTGGCCATTGATCTTATAGGTGACTACAGCATTTTGTATTTTTTGCAAACTCTTTTTTGCTTCATCTATTTTGGCGGATTTGAAAACGTATTTTTGTTTGCTTGGCAAATCAGTATGCTGCTTAGTGAAAATATTTTTAACTTCAGCTTGGCTGATAGTTTGAACCTTGTCGTCTTTTTCAGCAATAATCTTTTTATTTCTTAAAAAGACGACATTATCAGCTTGTTTATTGATCTTAGCAGTCGCCTTGTTAACAGTAAGCTTGCCTACTTGCACACCATAAATTGTTACATTAGGGTTGAAGTGGGTAGAAGCATATTCACGCTGGCTACGTTCAGCAGCCACTCTTTGATTATGAATGATAAAGCCACAAATAATTGCAATTACGACAATTATGCCAATAATAATAAGATAGAGGTTGTTGCGATTATTTCGTTTTCTCATTTCTGTTCTAGATTGCATTATTAAAACCCATCTCTTAGTAAATTTCGAATAAACGTTTGTTTTGACACAGTATAACAAGTATTTTTATGCTAGTAAAGCTACAAAATATTTTACATTATAGTAAAACTTTACCCATTAGACTTTAAACTATTTTAAATAAAAAAAGGAATAAATATGACTAATGATCCACTTGTTTTTCAAATGAGCATTGCTAAAGGCAAACCGCAATCATATCGTAAGGATAAGAAGAAAAACGTTTGCCCATTTTGTGATGTTGAAAATTTAACTGATATTTACGCCAAGGAAGATGACATGATTTGGCTTAAGAATAAGTTCCCGACCTTGCGCGATACCTGGCAGACTGTACTAATTGAATCTAGTGATCATAACGGCGATATTAGTACTTATACGCAGGAACATAATCGCAAGTTGATGCATTTTGCGCTAGCTTGTTTTGAAAAAATGCAGGCTAGTGACCAATATGAGTCAATTGTTTGGTACAAGAACTATGGTCCACATTCAGGTGGTTCCTTGATTCACCCGCATATGCAGATAGTTGGCTTTGAACATGAAGATGGCTATAAATATATTCACCCGAATAATTTTGAAGGTGAGACCCTTTTTGAAAAAAGTGGGGTAGAAGTTAACATTGCTGAACACCCCGTTCAAGGCTACAGTGAGCTCAATATTAACTTGTTAGATAAAAATAGCATTGACTTGTGGGCTGACTGGATTCAAAGTGGTGCCAAGTATTTGTTAAATATCATGTATAATGGCCGCTGCGATTCTTATAATCTATTCTTTTATCCGCGTAATGATGACGGTATTTGTGCTAAATATATTACACGTTTTGAAGCGCCACCTTATTTTGTTGGCTATAAGTTATCGCAAGTTAATGATGAAATTACTCTGGATAAAGAAGCACGTCGTTTTAGAGAATTTTTTGATAATGGTTCAGTAGTTAAAGCTTAAGCAAGAATAAATTTTTTTGAAACTAGAAATAGCAATTACATAAGATTGTAAAAAGGCGTTCTGCTACAAAGAACGCCTTTTTACTAAAATTTCGTTTCTAAAATGTCATCTTCAGGTCGGTGGGCTTGAATTCGCAACACTTGCCAAGCAAACTCATCATCTGGTTTGACTAAGTTAATAGTTAATTTTTGATCCTTATAGTTAAAATCAAGATCAGTTCGATGTTCAATCCATTCTACCCGGTTAGGTTCTTCGACTAGGCCTTCTACCACGATTTTGTCAGGAAGAGGACTAGGTAAGAAGACATATTTTTGGTAATTTGCATGGCGATTTTCTAAAATAAAACCATCGCTACTGGTTAAAGCACTAGTTTTTCCTTCGTTGAAGGCGTGACCGAATTGGTGCATCCAATCATTGATCGTATCCAGCATTGCTTGAGTTGCGGCAGAAAACTTGCCTGCTTCAACGGGCACATTAATAATTGTAGTCTTACCAGCTTTACGGTTATTGACCATGGTATCAATGACGTTATCCTTAGTTAAGTCAGTACTATTTTCTGGATTAGCTAAAAAAATAGTATACTTAGCGCAAGCTGTTTTGAAATCTTCAGTTTGCCTGTCAGTCATCACTGCACGAGCACCGATATTACGGGCTGTTTTTACTAAAAAGTCGGCATCAGCCTTATCATTAAGTTGATAATTTAAGACAATTGCAAAATCAGGATTCATTATTTTTCCTCCTTATTAATCACAATTTAAGTTTACCGTAAAGGAACAAAATCTAAAAATGAAAATTATTATTGCACCTGCAAAAATTATGAAAATTGATCGTGATTCATTTCCAATTCAGTCAAAACCGCAGTTCTTGGATAAGACACGAATTCTAGAAAGATTTCTCAAGTCAAGGTCAAATGAGCAGTTAAAAGACCTTTGGCATGCTAGTGAAAATGTGACTAAGCAAAGCATATTGCAACTAGAAAATATGAATTTGGATGAACGATTAACTCCTGCAATTTTGGCTTTTTCAGGAATTCAATACCAATATATGGCGCCGGATTTATTTACACAACCTGCACTTGACTATATTCAAAAGAATTTGCGGATTCTATCAGGATTTTATGGTATGCTCCGGCCTTTTGATGGTGTTTGCCCATATCGCCTAGAATTAAATACTAAAATGGTTGGTTTTCGTGATTATAGCTTGTATCATTTCTGGGGCAGTGATATCGCTGAAAATTTATTTCAAGAAGATAATATAGTTATCGATTTGGCTTCCAAACAATATACACGTTTGGTTAAACCTTATTTGAGTCAAGGACGACAATTAATTACGGTTGACTTTCAGGAACTAAAAAATGATAAGTGGAAGACCGTTGGGGTTCACGCTAAGATGGCTCGTGGTGAAATGGTGCGCTACATTGCCGAGAAGCAAATAAAAAATCCCACAGATTTGCAGGACTTTAATGATTTTGAATTTCAATTTGAACCTGACGTAAGTACTAAGGATCATTACGTCTTTCGTACTGAGTTCGACTTTACTCGGCGCTAAAATAATGGTTTTAAAAATTGAGCAGTTAAATCTGATGCTGACTTTTTGTATTGACCAGTGAATCTGTGATCTGCATCCGTAATGGCATGAAGTTCGCTATTTTCATAAATATCATGGTATTTTTTAGCATATTTAGGGTTAACTACTTGGTCATTAGTACCATAAATGACTGATACTGGGCCACTAAAGCGGGCAGAGACCTCGTAAATCGGTAAAACTTGAGCGGTTCGGAGATAAAATCCGCCTAGTTTCATTCCTAATTTATTGCCGACTAGTGGAACAGTATCAGGAATATGGTTAGGATCATAGACTGCGCCTTGTGTGTTACCTTTAAGTGCATCGTCTTTTAATTGAGCAGCTGGTGCTAAAAGGACAACTTTTTTAATCACATCAGGATAAAGACCGGCGAGCATTGATGCAATTACACCGCCTTGGGAATGACCAACTAAGAAAATATTACGTACATGTGGATCGGTGCGAACGTATTCTAAGATTGCCTTGCCGTCAGCGATTTCGTTTGGTACAGTCATATTTTCAAACTTGCCGTCACTTTCGCCATGACCATTAAAGTCAAAACGGACGCTAGCGACATTTTCGTCGCGTAGATCATCGGCAATTTGTCTTAATAATTCAGTGTTGCGGTTAGCGGTAAAACCATGCATGAGGATAGCCATGTCATAGATTTCGCCGAATGGTTCTTCGCGGTCTCCTACTAAGGTGAGACCATCTCTTTCAATTGTAACGCGGGACATAATGTTTCCCCTTTCTAATTATCTATTTATATTTTAAGCTTTTTAAATTTCAAAACGCTAAAAAAACAGTAAAGAAATGGAAAGATTAGTTAAATAAGGGTATGATTTTAAGAAAAGGTGATGTAAAAAATGGAAATAGTTTTTATTCGTCATGGACAAACAGACGTGAATAAAGATAATCGAATTCAGGGCGCACAAGTTGACGCAGACTTGAATGAATTTGGTCGTGAATATGCTAAAAAATCCGCCGCTAAGTTTGATGAAAATAAATTTGATGTTGTTTATTCCAGTCCAATGAAGAGAGCAGTAGAGACTGCGAAAATTTTTACTAAAGGTAAAAAGAAATTAAATTTAGACAAACGTTTGCTGGAATTTGATTTTGGTGATTGGGACGGCAAGAAGATGGATGATATTGCTAAGGAATATCCGGATGTTGTTGATCCATGGGGAAAAGTTACTCGCGACTATGTAAAATATGCCAAAAATGGTGAGGGCTACGAAGAGTTTGAAGCACGTTGCGCTAACTTTTTAGACGAAATATATCAAAAATATCCAGAAGGTAAGGTATTAGTAGTGGCACATGGTCGTTTGATTCGAATGATGGCAGCTCATTATTTGAGTAATGGCGACATGGACAAGATAGATACGCCAAATAATTGTGCATTAAGTAAATTTAGCGTCCGTGATGGTGTTGCTAGGTTGTACTACTATAATCGAGTTTTAGTTTAGAGAAGGAAGGCAGAGGCCTTCTTTTTTTGTGTATATGTATTGACAACTCGTCACAATCAGCTATGATATAAGTAATTGATGACAAGTCGTCATTTGTGTTGGAAAAGGGGAAAAACAAAATGGTTAAGCAAACTTTTAAAAATTTACCGTCTGCTAAACGTAGACGTATTGAAGCGGTGTTGTTAGAAGAATTCAGCACTTATCCGTTAGCAGATGCTAAGGTGTCACATATTGTTGAGAATGCCAACATTGCTCGAGGAGCATTTTATAAATATTTTGATGATTTAATTGATGCATATGTTTATATGTATCACATCGCTATTAAAGACATTCATGCTGGGATGAGTCCTGATGAAAAATTTGATCCTAATCATTTTTATGCAAGAGTAGTTAAGTTTATTGATAAAGTTCAATACAGTAAATATGAACCAATGATGAAATTGCATATGTTGCAAAATGAGTACTTGATACCAGATAATTTCAAAATTTATTCAAGACAATTGTTGAATATGGGGCCACAATTGTGGAGTGCCATGGTACTTAGTCATGAAGTTATCAACTTATGCTTATCAGATCCCGAAAATCAGGAAAAGAACTTGGCGCGCTATAAGAAGAGCCTGGACATACTAGCAAAGGGGATGTAGTTATGTTTCTAGCACTGAAAGAAATTAAGCATGAAAAATTGCGCTATGGCTTGATTATTTTGATGATCTTTTTGATCAGCTACTTAATTTTTATGTTGTCATCTTTGGCTGTTGGGTTAGCAAGTCAGAATACACAAGCAATTGAAAATTGGAATGCGCAAAAGATTGTTTTAAATAAAAATGCCAATATCAGCATGAGTCAGTCAATTCTGACAAAAGACGATCTAAAAAACGCAAAAATTGGCAAGAATGAAGCAATTATTGGTCAATTAGGAATTGTAGTTAAGAAAAAGGGAAAAAACTCAATTTCAGCTCAATTCTTAGGCATCAAAAAAGACCAGTTTATTTATCAAGATCAAGATGTAATTGCTGGGAAAAAAGCAAAGAATGGTAATCAGATTACAGTAGACAGTAGTTTCAAAGACAAAGGCTACAAGCTTGGGGATCAAATTTCTCTGAATGGCTCTAAGAAAAAATATAAAATTGTTGGTTTTGTAAATAACGCCAAGATTAATATTGCGCCAATTGTTTATGGCTCAATGAAAACTTGGAAAAAACTGCGGATGGTCGCTCCTAATGTAGCCGCTTCTGCAGTTGTTTCAAAGAATAGTAATTATAAATTCAATTATAAGGATGCCAAGACATACCCAATTCAAGCCTTTATTAATAAGCTTCCAGGATATACGGCTCAAAACTTAACTTTTGAATTGATGATTGGATTCTTATTTGTTATTTCTTTGATCGTGATTGCTGTTTTCCTATATATTTTAACTATGCAAAAAATGCATAATTTTGCCGTTATGCGGGCTCAAGGAATTCCAAGTAAAACTTTAGTTGGTGCAACGATCAGTCAATCCATAATTTTAGTAGCTATTGGTGTTGTAATTGCGATTATCTTGATGTGGTTAACTGATTTAACTTTACCAGCAGCTGTGCCAATGACCTTTACGCCAGCAATTATGATTAGTGGTACGTTAGGGATGCTAGTCATGGGTATTATTGGTAGTTTGATTCCGATTAGATCAATTTTGAAGGTTGATCCAGCAAAGGCAATTGGTGAGTAAAATGGCAGTAATTGAATTAAAAGATGTTAATAAAGTTTATGGTAAAGGCGAAGCTAAAGTTGCAGCTTTGAAAGATATCAATTTTCAGGCTAATAAGGGTGAAGTGGTTTTAATTATGGGGCCTTCAGGCGCTGGTAAAAGTACATTTTTGACGATCGCCGGGTCCTTGCAAAAACCAACTTCAGGTGAAATTTTGATTAATGGTCGAGACATTAGTAATTTTTCTGCTAAGCAAAGTGGAGAACTACGCTTGAATAAAATTGGCTTTGTTTTACAAGCTTATAATTTAGTTCCATTTTTGACAGTTAAAGAGCAATTTACTTTGATTGATAAAGTAAAAAAGCAAAATAATTTGTCGCAAGATAAATTGCAAGGCTTACTCAAGCAGCTAGGGATTGAAAAGCTGGTTAATAAGTATCCAAATGAATTATCTGGTGGGCAACAGCAGCGAGTAGCAATCGCGACGGCCTTATATGCTAACCCAGATATTTTGTTAGCCGATGAGCCGACTGCTTCGCTAGATACGCAAAATGTGGAAGAAGTAGGACAATTGTTTAAGGATCTAGCGAAAAAGCGTGACAAGGCCGTTATTCTAGTAACGCATGATCCGCGGCTAGAAAAATACGCCGACCATATTTATGAAATGATGGACGGCTTAATGACTAAGAAAAAATAGCCCAAAATTTATTTTGCTGATTATATTTGACAAAGTTAAAATAAGATGATAAATTAATTGCAATTATTAATAAAAGTGATCTTGAAAAGCAGAGTAATCAATTAGTGTTTTTGACAGAGAGTTGTTGGATGGTGAAAAACAACAAGACAAGGTTGACGAAGATGGGCTTAGAATGATCAATGTCAGCGATAGTTAGTTGGCATCGGGGTTACTCTCGTTACTAAAGTAAACTATTGTTAGATAGTTAGTAAGATCTTTTGCGTGAGCAAATGATGAAGTAAAGGTGGCATCACGAAGCACTCGTCCTTTTTGGATGGGTGCTTTTTGTTTATAGGAGAAAATGAGAATGAGAAAAAGAAAACTTAAAGCTAGATTAATAGCTACATCATGTATCTGTATTATTTTGATTTTAGGCTGGTTCAGTTTTGGCCCACCGATTTCGGGGCAAGCCGCAAATACTAAAGTAGTAACTGTGGGTTTATCTAGTCCATCTAAAGGTGAAAGCGCAATTTGGCATAGTGTAGCTCAAACGGCAAAGAAAAAATACAATATCACAATTAAGATCAAAACATTTACTGACTACAATATGCCAAATAAGGCTCTAAAAAATGGTGAAATTGATTTAAATTCTTATCAACATTATGCCTTTCTTAATCAATGGAATAAGACCAATGGGAATGCAATTGTACCGATTGCTAAAACTTATATAGCTCCCAACAGAGTCTTTTCCAAAAAATACAAAAGCTTAAATCAACTACCAGACGGAAGTACTATTGCAGTTGCTAATGATGCAACTAATGAATCACGTGCTTTGTTTGTGTTAAAAAATGCAGGTCTCATTAAGTTGAAGAGAAATACAGTTTTAGCGACAGTTAATGATATTAGTGCCAATCCTAGACACCTTAAGATTAAAGAACTAGAAGCTGCTCAAACTGCAAGAGTAATTTCATCAGTTGATGCCACCATTGTTAATAATGATTTTGTGGAACCAGCAGGTTTAACTGCTAAAGAGACTATTTATACAGAACCTTTGAATAAAGATTCAGAAAAATGGATCAATGTGATTGCGGTTAAAAGGGGATCACAACATAAAAAGATCTATCGTGAAGTTGTTAAAGCATATCAAACTGCTAAAACTAAACAATTATTTAGAAAGTATTTTGGCAAGAGCCAAATTCCGGCTTGGGATACCACTTTGAAGTGAGAGAGGGATAAAAATGACAGAATTTAATACTAAATTGATTCATGTTCCTGATGGTGAAAAGTTTGATGGCAGTGTAACAGTGCCGATCTACAAGGCTACGACCTATCAGTATCCGAGTGTAGAAAGATCAGTTAGATTTGACTATTCAAGAAGTGGCAACCCAACTCGTTTTGCGTTAGAACAGCAGTTAGCTGAGTTGGAAGAAGGTGACCGTGGTTTTGCTTTTTCATCTGGTATGGCAGCTATTCACGCAGCCCTTGCTATTTTTAAGGCTGGTGATCATTTAGTTGTGGGTGATCAAATTTATGGCGGCACTTTTAGATTGCTGTACCAATTTTTTAAGCAATGGGGATTGGAGATTACGGCTGTTGATACGCGAGATTCAAGCGCAATAGAAAGTGCTATTCAGCCTAATACTAAAGCTATTTATTTTGAACCAATCACTAATCCATTACTGCGAGTTACAAGTGTTGAAAATGTAGCGCAAATTGCTCAAAAGCATGACTTATTGACAATTGTTGATAATACTTTCCTCAGTCCATATTACCTGAAGCCGATTCCTTTAGGTGCTGATATTGTGGTTCATTCTGCTACTAAGTATTTGTCAGGTCATTCTGATGTTTCTGCTGGGGCAGTGATAACCGCGAATAAAAAATTAAGTGAGCGGATCTATTTTATCCAAAATGCTTTGGGTGCGGTTCTTTCTCCTGAAGACAGTAATGAATTAATGCGTGGAATTAAGACATTAAGTGTAAGGTTGGATCGGCAGGTTGAAAATACTAAACGGCTAATCCAATTTTTACAAACTGTTGCGGCAGTAGATAAGGTTTATTATCCGGGTATTCAAAATCTGGAGGGCTATCGAGAACTTCACCAAGAAGCCGCAGAAGCTGGCGCGGTTTTTTCCTTTGAACTTAATAGTCAACAAATTGATCCTGTGAAGTTTGTTGATAATTTACATTTATTTGCTTTGGCAGTCAGCTTAGGCTCAGTTGAAAGTCTGGTTGAATTACCGAGCAAAATGAGTCACGCAGAACTATCACCAGAAGAACAACTTGCTGCTGGTATTAAGCCCGGGTTGATCAGAATTTCAGTAGGTATTGAAGATATTAAAGATTTAATTACTGATTTTAAGCAAGCTTTAGCAGCTGCTAGAAAGGAATAGGTTATGTGTAAAAATAAAAATGAACTTGCTACTATTTTAGCTCAAGCAGGAAATCACTTAGATGATAAAAACGCAGTTGCACTGCCATTATATCTTTCATCGAATTATCGCCACCCAACGCTAGAACAGGCTAGAAATTATGATCCTAAGAAAGAATACACTTATTCCAGGATTGCGACTCCTAATCGTCAAGCAGTTGAGAAGACAATGACTCAACTTGAAGACGGTAATGCCGCATTTGCTGTCAGTTCAGGGATGGCAGCTATTCAATTAGCTTTGTCTTTTCTAAAAACTGGTGATCACGTCATTTCTTTAGACGACTTGTATGGTGGAGATTTTCGCTATTTTAGATATTTACAAAATCATTATGGGATTGATTTTTCACAGTGGAATGGAAAAAGTATTAATGAATTGCTGGCTAAAATTACTGCTAAAACTAGGTTGATTTGGCTGGAAACACCATCAAATCCAATGATGAAAACTCTTGATATTGAAAAAATAGCCCAGGCTGTTCACCAGAAGTCCCCTGATGTTTTATTGGCAGTTGACAATACTTTTTTAACACCTGTTTATCAACGCCCACTAGAGCTAGGGGCAGATATCGTGGTTCATTCAGCTACTAAGTATCTGTCGGGACATAATGATTTATTAGGTGGAATTTTGGTAGTTAAAGATCCGCAATTGGCTAGTCAATATTATGATTATTACATCACAACCGGAGATACCTTGGATAGTTTTGATTCTTGGTTGCTTTTGCGTAGTCTAAAGACTCTGAAGGTAAGAATGAAACAACACACTGCCAATGCTAAAAAGATTGTTGAATTTTTAAAGCAGGATTCTAGGGTGACTAAAGTTTTGTATCCTAGTCAAGGCGGCATGGTTAGCTTTTATTTGCAAAATGAGCAACAAGTTGAGGCCGTGCTCAATAACGTAAAGGTGATTACTTTTGCGGAAAGTTTAGGTGGCGTAGAAAGTTTAATTACTATTCCTTATTATCAGACCCATGCAGATGTGGCTGAAGAACAGAGAAAACGGTTAGGCATCACTCCAACTTTGCTTAGATTATCGGTAGGACTTGAAGATCCAACAGATTTAATCAACGATCTAAAGCAAGCCTTAGATCGTTGAAAAATAAAAAGAAGGTTGGTACCGCTTCAAAATGATGGTATCAGCCTTCTTTGATTTTGAGCTTTTTTATAAGTTAGGATCCATTTGGAAACGCAGCGGTGAGTCACCAGTTTGTTCGGTGATTAGTTTAGCAATCAATTCTTTATAAGCATCAGTAGCAGTTTTAGCTAATTTGGCATTGGCTTCATCCACTAATTTAATTTGTTGTTCTTGATCCTTTTCTTGGGTTAATTTTTCATCATACTGATGTCTAATTTGAAGCAATTTTTCGTTAGTAGTACTTTGCGTATTGCTTAAAGCGGTGCCGTACTTACCCCAATTACGATCAACCAGGACGCTAGCCAGTTTAAAGACCCAGTAAGCTGAATTTGGTGAGTAGGTTTCTTTTCCATTTTTCCAGGTATTTGGTACCTTAGTGCCTTGAGGATAGAATGGCACATAAACACTTTGCGCAGCCACACCCATAGCTAGCCAGTGAATCATGTTTTCACCGTTTAACTCAAGCAAGTGTGATTCCTGAGTAGTAGCCACAGAGATAGGTCTGAAAGTGGCATTATTTCTGTTTTTCTGATTGGTTAAATCATAGGCGGTGTTGTTGTAGTGATCGCTTAAAACGCGTTGAGCGTCTTGCGCAGAAATTGGTGCATCAGGCTTGCGAATAAATGGCAGGTTAAAGCTTTCGGGTTCTTGTGCTACAGATGGAGTAAGCAGACGTTGACCGCTCCATACTCGTGGTGTGTTGTAGTGTAAGTCACTATCGTCATGAGTGCCAAAAATATCACGCCAAATGAATGGCTGATTTTTAGGCCAGAGTTTATTGTCGTAGACAAATTTTTGCAGGTCTTGAGAATACATGAAGTCGTCACTGGCAAAATCAATTTCTTGAATAGCTAGTTGATTGGCGACAACAGCGTAGGAATCATCTGGGATTCGTTGTGCAACCCAATGATGGCCAGAACCGATTTCCATGTACCAGGCTTCATCACGATCGCCAAAGAGAATTCCGTCAGCTTCTGCTGCACCATATTTTTCTACAATTTCTCCTAAGCGCTGAACGCCTTCACGTGCGGATTTAACATAAGGTAAAACTACGGTGACCATTGCTTCTTCTAAGATTCCTTTGTCAGTATCAAAGGGGTCAACAGCTAAAACGCGGTCATTTGCGTAGGCACTTTCGGTGGCGCTCATTGCTACATGATATTCATTAATTCCGTCTTCTTCGAACACTCCGTACTTATCTGTCCATTCTGGGGTTGAAGAATAAGAGTAGCTAGCTGTTGGTAAATCCATTTCAAACTTATTGTCTTTGGATTTAAAATGGTTTTTCTGTACATTATCTTGATGTGGGTTAAAGGCTAAATGCTTAGGCCAAGCAGTCTTAGCATCTTCATTACGACCGATGATGATACTGCCAGAAAGAGAGGCCTTTTTCCCGATTAAAATTGAGGTGCATGATGAGCGCCAAGCTGAAACTTTCATTGATAAAAACACGCTTTCTAATTCTTTTGATTTTGTAATATAATTATAATAGAAATTTTTAAATTTTTAATTTTCCTGAATTGTCAAATTAAGTGCAACAGTTAGGCTATGAGGAAATATATTGCTTGAAGAGTTCTTCTGCTGTGTGATATTGAAGGATTCGACGATGTTTGCGGTTAATGGCATCAGTTGCCTGTTGAACATAAGCAGCTGACTTATCTTTCATGCTTTTGCCTTTAGGGAAGAATTGACGCAGAAGTCCATTGCAGTTCTCATTGGTGCCTCTTTCCCATGGAGAATATGGGTGGGCGAAGTAGATCTGGCAGCCTTTGATCTTGGTCATATCCGCAAACTCAGAGCCATTGTCAAACGTGATCGATTTAAACCAGGCAGGATGTCTGTCAATCTCATTTTGAAGCAGCCTTTGGCATGTGCTTGCCCGATAGTCAGGAATCTTGATAACTACTTCAAAGCGTGTGGTTCTTTCGGTCAAAGTCATTAAAGCAGGCTGATTCTTGCGTCTGACGCCTTTAACCAGATCTCCTTCCCAGTGCAGCGGCGTTTTTCTGTCTTCAATCTCTTTAGGACGCTGTTCAATGGAATTGCCAAGATTCTTCTTGTGCAAAGCATGACCGCTCTGGCCGTGATGACGCTTGTTCCTGCGTCTTTTGAGCTTCATAGGCAGATCAATATTGCTTATGTCCAGCAAGCCCTGATCAATATAGCGATAGACAGTTGGTGTGCTGGGACAAGGGTAGCCTGGCATAGTCCTTTTGAATTCACCAACGAATTCATCGATGCTGGTGGCATCAAATTTAGCTTTGAAGCGTCTGGAGAGCATTCTCAAAAAGACAGCATAATGCTTCAATGGATTGCGCTGATAGCAGTTTTTGCGACGCTTCTCATAATAAAGCTGTGCAGTATCAGCGTAATAGTGCTCATACAATAAATAGCTGCTGTCTCTTTGCAGGACGCTTCCGCGTTTGATTTCGCGACTGATTGTCGACTTATGGCAGCCGACTTCTTGAGCGATAACAGTACGGGAAGTTATGCCGGAATCCAGCATTGCTTGAATTTGTCCACGTTGTACGCTGGTTAATTGATGATAGTGCTTAGAAATGCTAGAATTTGAATTGGTCATGAAGATCTTCCTTTCTTGATTTTTCGTCACTTCAAGTTTAGGTCTTCATGGCCTTTTTGTTTAACACTTGGTGTTGCACTTCAATTTTAAATCCGGGAATTTTTAATTTTATTTGTTTTAGAACAAAAAAGAGGTTGCAATAGAATGAGTAGTAAACCAGAAAATAAATCGATTGAATTGACAACGGATTATGCAAATCATTCGATTAATATGAAGTTCTCAGATAACCTGACAGATGATCGTGAACGCGGCTATATTTTATCTGCTGCATTCTTTTCGTTTTGTGCTGCACAAGGATTGGACAAGCAAGCAGTTATTGAAATGGCTTCTTCACATTATGATCAATTTACAGGAGACAACGGCTCATCGCTATTTAAGCGATTATAATATTTTTTAATAAGTTAGTGTATAAGACTTGCAATTGTTATTTTTTTGGATATATTATATTGATGAAGAAAAGAAAACAAGTGTATTGAAAAGCACATGTTTTATACAATGATTGAGGTGCATTAAAATGGCAAGAAAAAAAGAAATTAGTAAAGACAAAATTTTAGATACAGCCTACAAGATGGCAATCAAGGATGGTATTGAAGGTTTGACTGCTCGTGGCATTGCTAAAGCAGGACACTTCTCAACCCAACCTTTGTATCTAGAATTTAACAACATGGATGATCTTCGCAATCAAGTTTTGAGAAGAATCTCTAATGACTTGAGAACTCATACTTTACAACAAAAGTACGTTGGTGAACCTTTGATTGACTTGGATTTGTCATACATTGATTTTGCTCAAGCTCATGTTAACTTGTTTAGAGCAATGTTCGTTGATGGCAAGTTTGGTAGCAAGATCATCGCTGACACTTTGATGGAACTTGGAACTGAAAAGTTCAAGGAACAATATCCTGATGTTGATTACGATGATCAAAAGATTCATGACATCGTAATTGCTAACTGGATTTCTACTACAGGTATGGCTGCATTGATTGTTAATGAGATTGCAAGCTTCAGCCAAACTCAAATCGTCAATGTGTTGAATGCTCAAATCCACGATGCTATGCTTAACAATCGTCTCAGCGAAACTCAAGAAAACCCAATGTTTGCTGCCGACGAAGAAGCTTCGCTTAAGGATAACTTGGCATAGAAATTTCACCAATCATTTGTGCTTTTCATTCAGTAGAGGGCGCCTTCATTATCGAAGGCGTTTTTTCTTGTTGTTATTAAAATTAAAATGACATAAATTAAGCTACATTAGTCTATAATGATAACTAAGAGGATTTTTGAAAGGTGGTTTTTATGAAGGTATTAGCTTTATCGGGCTCCAATGCCGATAACTCATTTAACGAAAAATTACTTAAAGTCATTATTAAGGACTTAGGCGATAAGTATGATTTTGACTTTGCGACTGTTAAGGGCTTGCCTATGTATAAAGAAGGCGTTGATGCTCCTGCTAGCGTATTAGCTTTAGGTAAAAAAATTGCTGATGCAGATATGGTTTTGATCGCTTCACCAGAACAGCAACACTCAGTTTCAAGTGCCTTAAAGAGTGCACTTGAATGGCTTTCTAGTTCTGTTCACCCATTCCATGATAAGCCAGTAGTTATTGTGTCAACTTCACCAATGCCTCAAGGTGCGTCTCGTTCGCAAACTCGCTTGAAGAGCATTTTGGGCGCACCTGGTTTTAGTGCTCATGTCTTTGCTGGTGACGAATTTATGATGGGTTTGGCACCAAAACAATTTGATGATAAAGGCGACTTGACCGATGCAGGTACACTTAAGTTTTTGAATCACTTCTTTGATGAAGTTGATGATTGGTATGCACAACTTACTAAGTAGGGGGCTTATTTAAATGAAAATTTTAGCAATTGTTGGTACAAACGCTCCATTTTCTTTCAATCGTTTTTTAGCAAAATTTATTGCTAAGCGTTATGGTGAGCAAGCTGATATTGAAGTTAAAGAAATCGATCAACTTAAGCCTTTCTGTAGAACTGATGAGCCAGATGATGTTACTAAGAAGTGGATCGAGGATGTTAAGAATGCGGATGGTGTAATTTTGGCTACACCAGAATATGATCACTCAATTCCAGCTGCCTTAAAGAGTGCGCTTGAATGGTTAGGTTCACATGCTGGTCCTAATGTGATGAAGATGAAGCCGGCTGCAGTTGTTGGTACTTCATACGGTATTCAAGGATCTAGTCGTGCGCAAGAAGATGCTCGTGAAATCTTGCTTTCACCAGACATGAGTGCCAATGTTTTGCCAGGCAATGAAATCTTAATTGGCGGTGCTGCAAGCAATTTTGATAAAGAAACTGGCGATTTGACCAATGAAGATTACATTAAGCAACTAGATGCTATGATGGCTAACTTTATTAAATTTGTTGAACAAGCTAACAAATAATTTTGCGTGACTTGCCACGTGATAGTAAAATTACCGGATAGGGACACTATCCGGCTTTTTTATCAAAATACTTAATAAAGAGATGAAATTAATGAAACCAAATATTTTGCCATTAGAAAAAGTTTGTAATCCGCGTGATTTAGGGGGATATGTTGGCTATCAGGGACGTAAGGTCAAGATGCATCGGTTATTAAGAACGGGCAAGATTAGCAACATAACGAGACATGATCAAGAGTTTTTGCTCAATTATGGCTTGACTAAGATTATTGATTTGCGTTCACCAACTGAATGTGACCATTGTCCAGACAGCAAAATCCCTGGCGTAGAGCATTTCTGTATTCCAATTTCTGTTGATGACAACACCAAAGGCGGTAAGAAAGACTTAACCCAAGTATTCGCAACTTATCGTCAAGATCAGTATGCTGGCTTTAGAATGATGTGTGAGCGTTACAAGTCACATGTATTGAAAGAACACGCTCAACATAGCTTGCATAAAATTTTAGAGCTGTTGGCCAATACTGAAAAAGGTGCTGTACTTTATCATTGTTCAGAAGGAAAAGACAGAACTGGATTGGTAACTGTAGTCTTGTTATATCTGCTTGGCGTAGATATGGAAACAATTAGACAGGACTATTTGTACTCAAATTATATGCTTAATAACTATCGGGCCAAAAGAGATAAAAAAATGCAAGAAGAGGGCGAGAATCTTTGTTTTCGCGCTAATATGCGAATTTTAGGTTCAGTTTCTGATGCTTTTTTGGATACTTCATTAATCGCTATTGAGCAGAATTTTGGTAGTTTCGATAACTTTTTACAAGAAAAAATTGGCGTAACGACAGAACTACGTGAAGCGTTGCGTGATTTATATTTGGAAGAGAAATAATTATGATTAAAGATTTAGCATTAGAGCAGGTGGTTGGTGATCATCATGCTTTAGGAACTTCAATTACATTGCAGATTTTTGGTACTCAAAATCGTGATCTATTACAAAAATCATTTGATTTAATTGATCATTACGAAGATATTTTTACCGTTAATCGAGATGAATCTGAAGTAATGGATATCAATCATGCTGCTGGAGAACATCCGGTACAGGTCTCTAGTGCTGTGTATGGTTTGGTTAAATTGGCAGTAGAAAAGAGCCGTGAGAATTTTGGCTTTAATGCTCTGATTGGACCAGTTGTTAAGCTTTGGCATATCGGTTTTAAAGGCGCACATGTTCCTAAAGATGAAGAAATTAAAGATAGAATGCTGTTAACTGACCCATTTAAGGTGGTTTTAAATGACAGTGACCAATCTGTTTTTCTTAAAATGAAGGGCATGGAGCTGGACCTAGGTGGAATTGCTAAGGGCTGGATTGCCGACCGAATTCGTGACTTGTGGCGTGCATATGGCGTTGAAGCAGGAATTATTAATCTGGGCGGTAATATCTTGTTAGTTGGTGATTCGCCTAAAAGAATTAGTGGCCAGTGGTCAATTGGTGTGCAAGATCCTAAACAGCCGCGAGGCGACAATATTACGTCAGTTATGGTGCCTGAATGCTCAGCCGTTACTAGTGGGACATATGAGCGCTACTTAGTAGTTAACGGTAAAAAGTATCACCATTTGATTGATCCTAGAACCGGGTATCCTGTAAAGACTGATTTAGCTGGTGTTACTACTTTTACCAAAACATCGGTTGAAGCAGAAATTGAATGCAAACGATTATTCTTTGCTGGCAAGCCACTAAAGGGTTGGCATGATAACTCTGATCGAATTGGTGCAATCTTTGTTTATAATGATGAACATATTGAATATGATAATTTCGGTGATTAGTGAAATATGCTATAATAACTAAAGAAAAAGGAGTCCTAGGGACTCCAAGCAGCCCGCTTTAAGAGCGGCGGCTTCAAATGTTAAATTTTACGTTAAACGCTACTCAATAACTGGCCAAAGTATGTTTGAGCGGCGTTTTTTATTTTTTGTGGTGGTCAATATATGTCAGCAAAGCCAACAAAAATGTACCGAACAAAAGCATCAAGGAGATACTCTCGTAAACCGACATGGCTGGAACCCTTTCATCAATGTAGCCCATAGGCCTCACCTCCGGGGGAAAAACAGCCGCCGCTCATAAAACTTCCTGCGCTAATAAGTATATCGAATGTTGGTTCATAAATGTAGTATTAATTTAGTTAAAACATATCAAGAAAGACCTGCTCATTATGATACAAGCAGATCTTTTTTGATATATTTTATCCCACAGTTTTGCCAATATTAAAGATATTATTGAAGACACCGTTTGAAAGCCCCGGTGTGTTGTAAATGATAAACCTCAAAAAGCTAGAATCAATTGTTTGCTGCATAAACCATGGATTTTGTAGTGCATTGAACATGGACAAGACCACGTAAACAACAAAATAACTAGCAATTAGGGAGGCTAGAGCACCCAAGACATTGTCGAGAATACTGCCTAAGTTAGTCGCATGTGGATTTTTGTTAGGAATCCAGCTTTTGACAATCTTCATGATCATTTTGCCCACGAAGAAAACAATAAAGAAAGCGACAAAGCGTGCAATCATTAATTCCACGTTGTTAGTGGAGTTAGTCTTAATCATTTCTCCAGTGTATTGTGTGTATAGCCAATTACCGAATGGATTTTGCATGAAAATGGCAACCATAAAGACAATGGCGGAACAGATTAAACCGATGATATAGCGTGTAAAGCCTGTTTTATAGCCTAAATATGTTTTATATGCTAAGTAAGCTAAAACAATTAAAGTAACAATCATATTTTTAACTCCTTTGCGCCTTATTATACCCTATTTTGCGGGCGGCAAAACTTTGACGATTGAGTAAAAATACTTCATAATTGATAAGATGAAATATCTTTACTAATCAATGCATTTTGCGTTAAATTTAGAGGTGTGAAACAAGGTTTCACGGGTGAAAAATGAATCCTGAAAAATTTATTTTAGAACTATCAAAACACAATTTTAAATTAACTGACCAACAAATTGAACAATTTAAAATATATTTTAATTATTTGATCGAAGTTAATGAGCATGTCAATTTGACACGAATTACCGAAGAAGATGAGGTTTACCTTAAGCACTTTTATGACAGTATTACGCCGCTGTTTACTTTTGGCGATGTTTTTAAAGATGGTGCTACTCTTTGTGATGTTGGTGCTGGTGCTGGTTTTCCATCAATTCCGCTCAAGATTTTGCAGCCAGAATTGAAGATTACTATTGTTGATTCTTTGGCAAAACGATTGACTTTTTTAAAGAACTTAATTACTAAGTTAGACTTGAAGGACGTCGAATTAGTTCATGGCCGCGCTGAAGACGTTGGTCAAAATAAGCTTTATCGAGAAAAGTTCGATCTCGTTACTGCTCGTGCGGTTGCGCGGATGAGTGTTTTGAGTGAATATTGCTTGCCTTTGGTGAAAAAAGATGGTTACTTTATTGCCCTCAAGGGACCAAAAGCCGAAGATGAATTGGATGATGGTCAAAAAGCTCTTGAATTGCTGGGCGGTAAGCTGATTAAGGAAGAAAAATTGACTCTACCTGAGAGCGAAGAAGAACGAACTCTAATCTTAGTTCAAAAAGTCAAAGCAACACCTAAAAAGTATCCACGTCAAGCAGGCACGCCGCGGCGCAAACCGATTCATTAAACAGAAAGGGGTATATTATGTCATTATTTTCTTTTATGCATCATGATGATGAAATTCCTAAGAATAAACAGGTTCAAGATCTTGAATTGAGCAAGATTGTTCCTAACCGCTATCAACCACGGCGTGAATTTTCTGATGATTCAATTAAAGAATTAGCTGAAACACTTGATAAGGATGGCTTGCTCCAACCTATCGTAGTTCGTGAAGATGGCGATGACGAGCAATATGAGATTATTGCAGGTGAAAGACGTTATCGTGCAGCTAAAAGCTTGGGCTGGCAGACTATTCCTGCGATCGTCAAGAATATGAGTGATGATCAAGCTGCTTCATTAGCTTTGATTGAAAACTTACAGCGTGAAGACTTAAATCCAATTGATGAGGCAAAAGCTTATACCAATTTAATGGAATTGAATGATTTGACTCAAACTGCTTTGGCTAAAAATATGGGTAAGTCTCAATCTTATGTGGCTAACAAATTGCGCTTATTGAAGCTGGATGATAATGTGCAGCAAGCTTTGATTGCTGGCAAAATTACCGCTCGTCATGGTCGTGCAATGATCGGCTTAAGTAATGCAGATCAAGATCGCGTTTTGACAGAAATTGAAGCAAAAGGCTTAAACGTTAAACAAACTGAAGAGATTGTGCAAGATGTGGATGTTTACTTTAACCCTAAGCCTAAGGCTAAAAAAGAAGCTAAGCGGGTCGTTAGCCGAGTTCCTAAAGACTTAAAGGTACAAATTAACACCATTAAGAAGGCGGTTAAGTTAGCCGAAGACTCAGGAATTAAAGTCAAAGTAACAGAAAATAAAGATCCGGATGATTATAAGATCACAATTGAATTGAAAAGGAAGTAATAGGGAAGGATGAACAATATGGTAAATGTAATTTCGGTTGCAAACCAAAAAGGTGGCGTAGGTAAAACCACTACGACCATCAATTTAGCAGCCTCAATTGCCGACCGTGGTTATCGCGTTTTAATTGTGGATATTGATCCGCAAGGTAACGCCACCTCTGGTTTAGGAATTGAAAAATCAGAGATTGACCAGGACATTTACAATGTTTTGATTGACGAAATTCCTATTCAAGATACTATTCACCATACTTCAACGCCAAAGCTAGATATGGTTCCAGCCACAATCAACTTGTCTGGTGCTGAAACGGAACTAATTTCAATGATGGCTCGGGAGACACGCTTAAAGTCAGCTTTAGATGCAATTAGCGATCAATATGATTTTGTCTTTATTGACTGTCCGCCATCATTAGGGCAACTTTCAATTAATGCTTTTACTGCATCTGATTCAATTTTGATTCCAGTTCAGAGTGAATATTATGCTATGGAAGGACTTAGCCAACTTTTGAACACAATTCGTTTAGTCCAAAAGCATTTTAATAAAGATCTTGGCGTAGAAGGCGTTTTGTTAACAATGCTTGATGCCAGAACTAACTTGGGTGCTGAAGTGGTTAAAGAAGTGCAGTCCTACTTTAGCAAGAAAGTTTATAAGACCATCATTCCTCGAATTACTAAATTAGCTGAGGCCCCAAGTTATGGTCAGCCAATTACAGAATATGCACCAAAATCTCGTGGTGCCAAGGTATATGATGATTTAGCAAAAGAGGTGTTAAAAGCTCATGACAAGAGACTCAAGAAGTAAAGAGCCAAGAAAAAAGGGCGGCCTAGGTCGTGGTCTTGAAGCCTTATTTGAGGATGAGCCTCAAGTTCAAGAGGCAGAAGAAGTCCAAGAACTCGATTTGGGCGATATTCGGCCGAATCCTTATCAGCCTAGAAAAAGATTTGATGATAAGAGCTTAAAAGAACTGTCGGATTCTATTAAGGAAAATGGTGTTTTCCAGCCAATTATCGTGCGCGAATCAGTTAATGGATATGAGATCATTGCTGGTGAGCGTCGTTTCCGTGCTTCTAAATTGGCTAAGAAGAAGACTATTCCAGCAATTATTCGCAAGTTTAACGAAAGCCAAATGATGGAAGTGGCAGTTCTAGAAAACTTGCAGCGTGAAGATTTAACTCCACTTGAAGAGGCTCAAGCTTATGAAATGCTGCAGAAGAATCTTGGCTTAACGCAAGAAGAAGTTTCGAAGCGGATGGGCAAGTCGCGACCATATATTGCTAATTATTTGCGTTTGCTCACTTTACCTAGCAAGACTAAGCGTTTACTCCAACATGGTGAACTGTCGATGGGACAAGCTAGAACGCTTTTAAGTTTGAAAGATAAGGAAAAGATTGATGCGCTGGCTAAGCGAGTAGTCAAGGAAGGGATGCCGGTGCGTAAGGTTGAAGCGGTAGTCAGTGAATTGAACGCTAAAAAACCTCGCAGCAAAAAGACCGTCAAGAAATCGGCCTTTATCCGGGCTAGCGAAAGCCAATTGGCTAATAAGTTTGGCTCTAGCGTCAATATTTCAGAAACACAAAAAGGAAAAGGACATTTGTCAATTGATTTTGCTTCAACTGATGAATTGAACCGCATTCTTGATTTGTTAGGTGTTGATTTAGATGGCTAAAGAAATTGTTTATAATTTGGCTGATACAGTTCAAATGAAAAAGCCTCATGCTTGTCAGACTAATGATTGGGAAATCCTGCGCATGGGTGCTGATATCAAATTAAAATGTATGGATTGTGGGCACATAGTCATGATGCCGCGCAGCGAGTTTAACCGGAAGCTAAAAAAGCTATTAACTAAGGCGAATGATCCGGTTAACGCAAAAAAAGAGCAATATGTGCCAAAAGATCGTATCGCTCGGCCAAATTTTGGATAAAATAGACAAGTAAGTAAAAATAAAAAATTGATTTTAGAAAAAGAGGACAACAAATGTCATTAACTGCTGGTATTGTTGGTTTACCAAACGTTGGTAAGTCAACTTTGTTTAATGCGATTACTAAGGCTGGTGCCGAAATGGCTAACTATCCATTTGCCACCATTGAACCAAATGTCGGAATGGTTGAAGTTCCTGACAAGCGTTTGGCAAGAATTCAAGAATTGATTCCTGCTAAGAAGATTGTGCACACAACTTTTGAATTTACCGATATTGCTGGATTGGTTAAGGGTGCTTCAAAAGGTGAAGGTCTTGGTAACAAGTTCCTTGAAAACATCCGTCAAACTGATGCCATCGTTCACGTTGTTCGTGCCTTTGATGATGACAATATTACCTCAGTTACTGGTAAGGTTGATCCAGAAGAAGATATTAATACTATTAACTTGGAACTTGCTATTGCGGACCTCGATGCTGTTAACCGCAGAATCAATAAGGTAAAGAAGGTTGCTCAACAAGGCGATAAGGAAGCCAAGGCTGAAATGGCTGTTTTGAATAAATTGCAGCCAGTACTTGAAGAAGGTAATGCTGCCCGTTCAATTGACTTTAATGAAGATGAACAAAAGATTGTTAAGGGCTTGTTCTTGTTAACTTCCAAGCCAGTTATCTACGTTGCTAACATCGCTGAAGATTCAATGGCTGATCCAGAAAGCGACAAGTATTACCAAATCGTTAAGAAGCATGCCGAAAGCGAAGGTGCAGAATGCTTAGGTATTTCTGCTGCAACTGAAGAAGAAATCGCTGGTATGGCTGATGATGAAAAGAAAGAATTCCTTGAGATGGAAGGCGTAGAAGAATCAGGTTTGGATCGGTTGATTCGTGCTGCATATCATATTTTAGGCCTTAGAACTTTCTTTACCGCTGGTGGTCCTGAAACCCGTGCCTGGACTTTCCACAAGGGAATGAAAGCTCCACAAGTTGCTGGTGTTATTCACTCAGACTTTGAGCGTGGTTTTATTCGGGCTGAAGTTGTTTCATTTGATGATTTAGACAAGCTTGAAACTATGCAAAAGGTTAAAGAAGCTGGTAAGCTGCGTCTTGAAGGTAAAGATTACGAAGTTCAAGACGGTGACATTATTGAATTTAGATTTAACGTCTAGGAGTAAGAATGGCTGAAGAGACAAAGAGAGAACAAGATCAAACAAAAATTAACACTGAAAAACAAGCTAAATTAAAGAAGCAAGCTGAGCTTGATACTCAGGATGAAAAAATTAAGCAGGAAGATCCAAAAGCTTTGCGTGAAAAGTTGAGTAACAAGAACAGTGACTATGTTTTTCGTCTAGAAAAAGAACTGCAAAAACAAGGTTCAATGTCACGTGCTGATGCAGTTGCGATGACTAATGGCTTGCTCAGTGAAATTATTATTGCCCAACGTCATGGGCAACCAGCCAATGGGCTTTACCTGGCTTCACCAGCAATTAAGGCTGAACAAATGCTTCATCCTAAGAAAAAACCAGTGGATATACCAACTTGGCAGTTGATGGTTGATGGCGCATTGCTTTATTTAGCAATTTTTGTTGGTTTATGTGGTATCCTTGCATTATTCCAAACTAAGAACCAACCGTATAATTCACAAATGGGGATTCTGACAATTGCCAGTGTAGGTATTTTAATGGGGATCTTCATGGTTAAATACAATGATTGGCTAATGCCTCAGCAAGGTAAACGTCCTTCATTGGTTAAGCTGATCTTAAGAATGTTGGCTATAGCAGTTGTTTTGTTTGTCTGGATGTGGATTTTGCAAATCCCAGCATTGCGCGTAATCAACCCAGTTTTACCAGCAGTAGCTGACATCGTTATCGCGGCGGCTGCCTATGGTGTACGTTATTTATTCAGAAAGCACTACAATATTGTTGGTTCCGCATTTGCACCAAGGCCACAACAACGTAAATAATTTACCTGTTTTGCAAGCATGTTAATTGAATTTCCGTAAAAATAAGCACATACTTAAACTTAATATAGATAAAAAAGATAAATGGAGATGATCCATTTATCTTTTTATTTGCGAGATTGAATAAAAGAATAGAAGGGTGGGTCTCTATGATCAAAACATTGAGCAAATCAATTAGGCAATATAAAAAATTGTCTTTGCTCTCACCAATGTTTGTTATTGGTGAAGTTATCATTGAAATGCTGATACCATATTTGGTCGGAATTTTGATTGATAACGGAATTATGAAGGGGGATATGTCCTATATTAGTAAAATGGGGCTATTGCTATTAGTGTTAACCATTATTTCGCTAATTTTAGGCGCTAGTGCGAGTTATGTCTCAGCTCATGCAGCTGCTGGTTTTGCCGCAAACTTGCGCCAAGACATGTTCTACCATATGCAGGACTATTCTTTTGAAAATATTGATCACTTTTCAAGTGCCAGTTTAGTTACACGTTTGACTACTGACGTTAACAACGTGCAAATGGCATATCAAATGATCATCAGAATTGCTGTTAGAGCACCAATGATGTTCATCGTTTCAATTATTATGTCAATTATTATTAGTCCGCGTTTATCATTAATCTTTGCAGTTTTAGGACCGGTTTTTGCAATTGCTTTGGGCTTGATTATTAAAACAGCTTATCCATACTTCCCTAAGATTTTTAGAGGGTATGACCGAATGAACCAAGTTGTGCGTGAAAATGTACGTGGTATTCGTGAAGTTAAGACTTACGTCCAAGAACAACCGCAGATTAAAGAATTCAAGAAGTCATCAGGTTTTATTTACAAGTTATTTGCGACTGCACAAAAGATTATGTCTTTGAACGCATTAGTAGTTGCAGCTGTTTTGAATATTTCAACGCTGTCAATCTGCTGGTTCGGTGCAAAAGAAGTGGTTGGCGGTAGTTTACAAACTGGTCAATTAATTTCAATGTTTACTTATTCAAACTCAGTTTTGTTTAGTTTAAACATTTTAGCTATGATTACTACGCAATTGGTTATCTCAGGTGCCAGTGGTCGTCGTATTGCTTCAGTGATTACGGAAGAACCAACAATTGAAGATCCTAAGAAGCCATTGAAACGTTTGACCAATGGTGAAATTATCTTTGATCACGTTAGCTTTAAGTACGAACCTGCGGACAAGGCTGATGCTTTAAAAGATATCAATTTGCACATTAGGCCAGGTGAAACAATCGGGATTATTGGTGAAACAGGTTCATCGAAGTCAACCTTGGTTTCAATGATTCCGCGTCTTTATGATGTTACTTCTGGTGCCGTTCGGGTTGCAGGACACAACGTTAAGTCATATGACTTGAAGACCTTGCGTGATAACGTTGCGATGGTTTTACAAAAGAATGTGCTGTTCACAGGAACGATTAAGGATAACCTCAAGTGGGGTAACGAAAATGCAACCGATGAACAAGTTGTTGCCGCTGCTAAAATCGCCCATGCTGATGGTTTTATTCGTGAAATGCCAGATGGTTATGACACAATGGTGGAACAAGGCGGTAACAACGTTTCTGGTGGGCAAAAGCAAAGAATTACTATTGCCAGAGCCTTGCTTAAGAATCCGAAGATCTTGATCTTAGATGACTCCACCTCAGCTGTTGATACCAGTACTGAACGACAAATTAGAACGTCTTTGGCTAAAGATATGCCAGAAACTACTAAAATCATTATTTCACAAAGAATTGTTTCAATTAAGGATGCTGATCGGATTATCGTCATGGATCATGGTCAAATTCAAGCTATTGGAACCCACGATGAATTGATGAAGACTAACGAACTTTATAGTTCAATCGCTAAATTCCAGGAAGAACAAGGAAAGTAGGTGAGCAATTTGGATCAAGCAATGGAAAAAAGTAAAAATCAAACAAAGGGTAGCAGAACCAAAATATTATTGCGCCTATTGAAACTGGTTAATAGTACGAGTCCATGGATGCTCATCGTTTCCATGATCACTATTGTACTAGCAGCTGCCAGCAACGTTATTGGCTCGTTATTCATTGAACGTTTGATCAATAATTATATTGTGCCTTTAACTAAAGAAAAAGTTCCTAACTATGGCCCTCTAGCTACTGCAATTGCGGTAATGTTTGGGATCTATGCTATTGGCTTTTTATCCAACTACCTCTTTAACATGTTAATGGGTGTTTTGGCACAAAAGGTCCAATACCGTGTTCGTAACGAAATGTTTACCCACATGGAAAGCTTGCCAATTTCATACTTTGACCAAAATGAATTTGGCGATATCATGTCGCGTTATACTAACGATATTGATACCTTGATGCAGATGATTTCACAGTCAATCCCACAGTTTACTAACTCAGCTTTGAGTTTGTTATTCGTGGTTGTCGCTATGTTCTCACTTAGTTGGCAATTGACGGTCTTCTCCTTCATTATCTTTGCTTTATCATTTGGAATTGTGCGTTACTTAACAGTTAGATCAAGTCACTTCTTCCAAGTTCAACAGAAGAAGCTGGGTCAAATCAACGGTTATAACGAAGAAATGCTTAATGGTTTGAAGGTCATCAAGGTCTTCAGCCATGAGCCACAATCTAAGGAAGGCTTTGACAAATATAATGATGAGTTGCGTCAAGCCTCAGGTAAGGCTAACACTTACGCTACAATTTTATTCCCAATTATGGGTAACATGGGTAACTTGCTTTACGTTTTGATCGCCTTTGTTGGTGGTGCTGCCGCAATTAATAGTTGGGCTCCGCTTTCACTTGGTGCCATTGGTTCATTCTTACAGTTATCTAAGCAATTCAGTATGCCAATTGCCCAAATTTCGCAACAATTAAACTCTATTGTAATGGCTTTAGCTGGTGCAGAAAGAATTTTCAACTTGGAAGATCAAAAGTCAGAAGCTGACCAAGGTACAGTTACTCTTTCTAAGAAAAACGATGAAGTCGGCAGTAAGTGGTACTGGAATGTACCACAAAAAGATGGCTCAACCAAGAAGGTTCAAGTACGTGGTCATATTATTTTTGATCATGTTAACTTTAGCTACGTACCAGATCATCAGATCTTGCATGACATTTCCATTAATGCCAAACCGGGAATGAAGGTAGCTTTAGTTGGTGAAACCGGTGCAGGTAAGACAACCATCTCTAACATGCTTAACCGTTTCTACGATATTGATTCAGGAACGATTACTTATGACGGTATTCCAATTAAAAACATTAAAAAAGATGATTTGAGAAAATCACTTTCAATTGTTTTACAGGAAACCCATCTCTTTACTGGCACAATTATGGACAATATCCGCTTTGGTAATCCAGATGCCAGTGATGACGATGTTTATCAAGCAGCCAAGTTATCACACGCAGATGAATTTATCCATGACCTTGATCACGGTTATGAAACTGTGATTGATGGTGATGGCGGCGACCTTTCACAAGGGCAAATACAGCTGTTGTCAATTGCGCGGGCAATGATTGCTGATGAGCCAGTAATGATTCTTGATGAAGCTACCTCAAGTATTGATACTCGAACTGAAAAAATGGTTCAAGCCGGGATGGACAACTTGCTTACTGGTAGAACTAGTTTTGTTATTGCTCACCGTCTGTCAACGATTGTTAACTCAGATTTAATCTTGGTACTTGATCATGGTCATATTATTGAACATGGTAACCACGATGAATTAATCAAGCAAACTCTACACTGGCAAGAAGGAAATTCAATAAGCGTTAAACAAGGCAGCTGCTACTTAATCGTGTTAGGATAAGGGCAGAAAGAAGGCCTTTATTATGAAAAAGGGTAGTCTATGGCTGGTATCAATCTTATTGGTACTGCTTGGAGTGATGGTCTACTGGGATCATGGTTTTAAAGATTTTGGTCGGCCGGGAATGATCTTAACTTCAGTTTTACTTGTTTTAGCGATTTTAATTGCATTCTTTGCGACAGTTAGTGATACCTTTAATTCTTGGATCGGCTCCTGGTGGGTTGTTCCAGATGGTATCTTATTCGGTTTTGCTAGCATGCTTGATTATGCAACAGCACCTAAGATCTGCTGTTTTGCTTTGCTATTTATCGTCTGCGTTTATGTCGAAACTAGATTGCATGATGATAAGGTAAAGCAAATAGAATGAATACACGTTTTTCATGATGGAGAAACGTGTATTTTTTTAGCTTTTGTTTAAAAAGGATAATGAAAGCAGTATATTTTTCTAAAATGTGTAAAATATTCTATATGATATCTGCTAAACTGTAGATAGAAAAACAGAGAATAATAAACAAGAAGGGGGAACATTCCTCGTGAAAATTTTAGTTGTTGATGATGACAAAGAAATCGTAGAACTATTAAGTATCTACCTTAAAAATGAAGGATATGAACCTGTTGCGGCATATAGTGGTAAGGAAGCAATTACTAAATTGACCACTACGCCAGATATCGTTTTGATGATTTTGGATGTGATGATGCCAAATATGTCAGGAATCGATGTAATTAAGGAAGTTAGAAAAGACTCCGATATTCCAATTATTATTGTTTCTGCTAAAACCGGTGATATGGACAAGATTCAAGGATTAATCACTGGTGCCGATGACTATGTTTCTAAGCCATTCAATCCACTTGAAGTAATGGCTCGTGTACGTTCACTTTTGAGAAGAAGTCAAAAGCAAGTTAAGAATGAAAAACCAGATATTTTGGAAGTAGGACCATTGGTAATTAACCGTGATTCACATGAAGTTAAGACTATTGATGGTAAGACTATCCAATTAACTGCCTTAGAATTCGGTATCTTATACTTACTTGCTAGTCACCCTAACCGTGTTTTTTCAGCTGATGAAATCTTTGAACGTGTTTGGCAACAAGAATCAATTGTTTCAGCTAAAACTGTCATGGTACACGTGTCACACCTTCGTGATAAAATTCAAAAAGCCACTGATGGTGAGGATGTCATCCAAACTGTTTGGGGCGTAGGTTACAAGGTCGAGGCATAAGATGAAAAAAGAACGCGTCAAGCTAACTGGCGCCGAAAAGAGCGAATTGTTTGCAGAAGGGGTCGTAACGGTCGTCCTTCTGCTTTTATTAAATTTATCAATTATCATTCTGATTCACTTAGCTATTTTGCAGGATGAAAGCCTGGTCAACGGAATCTACTTTCTAAAAAAGACGATCACTTTTGCAGGTGGCTATCATCTCTGGTCCTGGCAAAACGTATTCATCGTCTTAATGGGAGTGGGCGACTTGGTTGTTTTGTACTGGCGCTTGATTCGACGCTATCACCAAATGCAGCTACGTCACATTATTTTGGAACTTCACTATATTGCTAATGGTCATTTTGATCATCGGATTAATTTTCAGGTACGACCAGAATTGCAACGAGTAGTGGATTCGATTAATTCGTTGGTTGATAGTACTGTAAATTCGATTAATGAAGAACGGGCAATTGAGCAATCTAAGGATGAATTGATCACTAATGTTTCGCACGATATCAGAACGCCGCTAACATCAATTATTGGTTATCTTGGTTTGTTAAAAGCAGGAGTGACTTCGCCAGAAGATCAGAAAAAGTATGTCAATATTGCCTATACTAAGGCAGAACAAATGAAAGCACTGGCTAACGATCTGTTTGAATATACTACTTTAAAGTCGACCAATACTAAGTTAAATCTGAATGATTTGCATATTTATTCAATGTTGGAGCAGGTAGCGGCCGGCTTTGAATTAGAAGCAGAAAAAAATGGCATTGAAATAGAGATTGAAGCGCGGCCAAAGAATCTAACGATTAAGGCTGATGCGGAAAAGCTGGTCCGCGTTTACAATAATTTGATTTCTAATGCTTTCAAGTATGGTACAGGGGCAACTAAAATTAAATTGGTAGCCAATTTAGTCAACAAACGTGAAGTAGAGTTGCGCGTTGAAAATAATGGGGCACCAATTCCGAAGAAATCATTAAATAAAATCTTTGAGCGTTTTTACCGGGTAGAAACTTCGCGAAATACTAAGACAGGCGGAACTGGTCTGGGATTATCTATCACCAAAGGTGTGGTTGATTTACACCATGGTACAATTCGCTGTGAATCAAACGAAAAGTGGACTAGTTTTATTATTCGTTTGCCACTTGATCCGAAGAAAGCGTCACCAACACACTAGCTGTGTTATAATTTTGACTGAAATGTTTTAAATACAACGAGGAGAAAAGCTAATGAGTATTTCCTTAAATACCTGTATATTAATCTTAAAAGAGCATCACTTGCTCAAGTCAAGCGCAGTGCAAGATACAGTAGCTACTAAAATGGACTATGTGTCTTATGACTCACGCGATATTCAAACTAATACATTGTTCTTCTGCAAGGGAGCAGGCTTTAGACCAACTTATTTGTCAATGGCTAAAGACAATGGGGCCATTTGTTATGTAGCTGAACAACCATATCCAGAAGGAAAAGGAATGCACGCTTTAATTGTGCGCGATGTTTCTAAGGCAATGGCTCTTTTGTCAGCTGCTTTCTTCCGTTTTCCACAAGATGACTTGTTTGTTGTAGCTTTCACTGGTACAAAGGGAAAGACTACATCAGCATACTTTTTGAAAGGGATGCTTGATCAAGCAAATGGTGGTAAGACAGCTCTGATTTCTTCAGTTAATGATGTGGTCGGTCCTAAGCCTGAAGATAGCTTTAAGTCAAGCTTGACCACACCAGAGAGTTTGGACTTATTCCGAGACATGAGAACGGCTGTTGATAATGGCATGACTCACTTGGTAATGGAAGTTTCTAGTCAAGCATATAAGAAAAATCGTGTCTTCGGTTTAACTTATGATTTAGGCTTTTTCCTGAATATTAGTCCAGACCATATTGGTCCTAACGAACACCCTAATTTTGCAGATTATTTGCACTGCAAATTACAATTGCTTGTTAACTCACGTAAATGTATTATCAACGCTGAAACTGCACACTTTGATGAAGTCTACGCTGCCGCAACAACTACTACCAACCCCGATAGTATTTATTTGTTTGCCCGCGATAATTTTGAAAATCCAGACTTGAAGCAGCCAATTGATTTCAGATTCTCTTCTGAACAATTAGATATGAAAGAAACTCGGTTCAATTTAGTTTGTGCTAGTGATAAGGCACGTAAATTGCCAATTAATGGTGATTATACTTTAAAGATGCTGGGTGATTTCAACGAGTCAAATGGTACTGCCGCAATTATTGGAGCAGGCTTGGCTGGACTTAACCATGATCAATGTGCGAAGGGTATTCGCGATGTTACTATTCCAGGCCGGATGCAAACCGAAAGAACAAAGAAGCACGGCATGGTTGTAGTTGACTACGCTCATAATAAGGCCTCAATGATGGCTTTAATGAGATTTATGCGTAACGAATTCAACGATCCTAAGATTATTGTTGTTGTTGGAGCTCCTGGTGATAAAGGCGTGTCACGTCGTCCCGGTTTTAGTGAAAGTTTGACTGCATACGCAGATAAAGCATTTTTAACTACAGACGATCCAGGCTTTGAAGATCCAAAGAGTATTGCCGAAGAAATTGATTCAGGAATAGATCACTCTAAGTGCGACGTTACTATTGAGTTAGATCGTAAGAAGGCCATTCATGATGCGATTGCCATGGCTACGCCAGATGATGTTGTGCTAATCTGTGGTAAGGGGGCTGACGCTTTCCAAAAGATTCGCGGAGTAAATACCCCATATCCATCTGATATTGTGGTTGCACAGCAGGTAATTAATGAGTTGGAAGGTCAAGAAGAACACTTTAGAAAGTAAGTGAAAATAGTGAAACACTTCTTTAGTATTATTGGCGGCATGGGAACTATTGCCACAGAAAGCTACGTTCGTTTAATTAATCACCGTGTAAAAATAGCTAAGGACCAAGATTATTTAAATTATATTTTGGTTAATGATGCACAAATTCCTGATAGAACGGCTTATATTAAAGATCATACTAAACCAAACTTTTTCTATGATTTACGTGACGATGTGCTGGGCCAAGCCAAATTGGGACCAGACTTCTATGTGATGCCATGCAATACCGCTCACTATTTTTATGATGATTTGGCTGCATTGACTGATATTCCATTTTTACATATGATGAGAATAGCAGTGCATCAATTTATTGAAAAATACCCACAAGAAAAGAAAATTGGCTTGATTGCGACTGAAGGGTCAATCTATGATCATTTGTATGTGGATGAAATTCATGCGGTTCACCGTGAGGCAGAATTAGGTGGTCCGGAAATTCAACCGATGGTTAATAAGCTCATTTATTCCGATATTAAAGAAAAGGGAATGGTTGATGGTAAATTGTACCACCAGATCTTGCAAAAAATGCATGATGATTATGGCTGCAACGTAATCTTGCTGGGATGTACAGAATTGTCGTTAGCTCAGGAAAAGGCACCAGATCATCCTTACAATGTGATTGACCCACAATCAATTATTGCGGATGTATCGATTGAATTAGCTTTGAAGATTCGTAATGGTATGGATTCTAAAAAAGCATGTGCTAAGTATATGTATAAGTAACTCTGCAATGAGGTAAAAAGCTCTGCTACTTGCAGAGCTTTTTATTAAAATAAATGAATCGATGAAGAACATGAAAGATTCTAAAATGGTTGTAGGGATGCATCCTGATATTAATGAAAAAGTCGAAAAAGAGGGATAAAAATGTATCAAGAAAATAAAGATGATTTAAAACAATGGCTACTAAGTAATATTACTGACCTACTAGTAAATGAAGATACTAAGCCAGAAGAAAGAAAAATCCTACTTGATGCAAAGCATGAGTTAGAAAATGGTGAATCAGCTAATTATGTCTGCAACTTAATTCGAGTTGGTCTTGATCCATTAAGCTGGCAAAGTAAATTGTCACATGATGTGATGAAGTTTCATTATGCAATTACTAGTGATGCTCGTCCCGTATCAGCTAAAGCAGGTGCATGTGGTGGTGCTGCCTTAGGAATGGCTTTTTCAGGTCTTATGGGCAAATAATTATTGATTCAAAAGGGAGATTAAGCGCCATATTTTGCTTAATCTCCCTTATTTTTTACCAAATAAGTCTAAAAAACGACCGAATCTGTCACTTTTGTTTATTGACCTTCAATTTGTGGCACAATATTTTTATGAAAGAGAAAACTTGATGAACAATAAAAACTCTAAACCTAAATTTTCAGGTTTAAATATGCTAATTTCAATTTTAATTGGCTGGGCGATTTTTTTCTTTGGGGCCTGGGCCTGTATGAAATTTAGCTCGGAATTTTTTGCTATGCCTCGCTTTATTGCAGTGATTATAGTTTCTATAGCTGGGGCGGTAGTGATCGGACCAGCTATCTATGGCTTTTTATACCTGGGGAGAAAAAAGTAAATACTAAAAGATGTTGACAAATTGACTAATAAATATTAGTGTATTAGTTGAGTAGTACAGAGAGGACGTGTAGACATGCTGGTAATGAAAATAATTTTTAACGTGCTAATCGCATATTTGGTAATTTGCACAGTAATTTCAATCATTAGAACTGTAGGTGCCAAACGCGAAGAGTGGCATGTTTACAACGGCCAGGGCATGAGCTTCAATCAAGCTTTCGTCAGATACTTCATTGAAGATGCGACTCTGGGTCAAGTGACGATATAGCGGGGGATAGATCAATGCTTTACTTAGTATATATTTTAATCGGTATGTTAATTGTCTTGGGTGTTAATTTGTTAATCACTGCATTTTGGGCTTTACATGATATGTATGTGAAAAAAGAAAATGCAGATTTACCTACTTTTAAAAAGTATTTTGTGAAAAACAATAATATTCCAACTAAGATGTCGGATTTATTTAACTAGAAACTGCCGTAAGGCAGTTTTTTTGTTTTCATATTTTGTGTAATAGTTATTTAAATGAAAGTCGATACTATCGCATTTTAAAGTGAGGTAGTATGGAAATTTGCTTTTTTAGATAAAAAAATCTTTAGTTCTTGTTTTTGACACCGCTTACAAAAGCGGATACATTAGTTAATATAGGATGTTTCAATTTGGAAAGAAGTGTCAAAGATGGACTTTAAAAAATTAACTGCAACAGATATAGATAATTTGAGTAAATTTATCTCAGATCCAGAGCGATTCATTACTAAGCCAACTGTTCATTGGGATCATGACCAATTTAAGACGGTTAGAGCAATGCCTTACTTGGTAATTCAACCTGAAACTAATGAAGAAGTCGAAAACGTTGTTAAATATGCAAGCGATCATCATATTCCTATCGTTCCGCGTGGTAATTCGACTGGTCTAATGGGTGGCAATTTAACCGTTGAAGGTGGCATTTCACTGGATATGGTGAAAATGAATAAGGTTTTGGAATACGAGCCAGAAAGTCTAACGATGACTGTGCAAGCAGGTATTCGGTTGAAAGATATTGAAGAATATTTAGCCAATAAACCATTTACTTATATGCCAGCTCCAGCAATGCATTGGGCTACAATTGGTGGTAATGTGGATACTAACGCCGGTGGGTTGAAAGCAATTAAATATGGCGTTACTCGAGAACATATCCGCGAATTGAAGGTTGTTTTAACCGATGGTAAGCTCTATAAATTTGGTGCTAAGGCAGTTAAGTCCTCATCAGGTTATTCGTTAAAAGACCTGATCATTGGCTCAGAAGGGACTTTAGGTGTAGTAACTGAAGTTACCATGCGTTTATATCCACGTCCGAAGCAATCAATTAACGCTATTATCCCGTTCCCTACTTTGGATGATGCGATTAAATCAGTGCCAGCAATTTTAGCTTCAGGTGTAGTGCCAACTACTGTTGAATTCATGGGTAGAAAGGTCATTAGTCTCTGGGAAAAGTATTACGATGAAAAATTCCCGATTGCAAATGGCGATGGCTTCATTATTCTAGGGCTTGATTCTTTAACTAAAGAGGAATTGGATGCGGAATTAAAGCTTGCCCTTGCAGCAACGAAGAAGTTTAAAGCAGCTGATGCGGTAATTTTAGATGCTAATTCAGAGGAAGCAAAGAAGATTTGGACTTGTCGGGAAGCATTGCTTTTGGCTATTCAAAAGTCTACGCCAAAGATGGATGAAGTTGATATTTGTGTGCCAATTAATCATATTCCTGATGTTTTGCATAGAGTTGATGAATTGGAACAAGAGGTTGGTATGCGAATTCCTAACTTTGGTCATGCCGGCGATGGTAATTTACATATTTATCTTTGCTCAGATGCAATGAGTGACGAAGAGTTTGAGCAAAAGAGTCATTATGTGATTACCGAACTTTATAAGACAGCTAAAGCTTTGGATGGAAATATGTCTGGCGAGCATGGTATTGGTTATGCCCGCAAAGATTGGTTTGAGGATTTCTATGGTCATGATTACACTGAACTTTTGAGAAAGATCAAGCATATTTTTGATCCAAATTATGTTTTGAATCCAGATAAGATTTTTCCAATGGAATAAATTAAATAAAACTGCCGTAAGGCAGTTTTTTTGTATTTAAATACAAAAATTTCTGAAGGTGTTTTTTCTGGTATTACCCAATTGATTAGCTTATTGTGCTAAAATTGAAAGCGAATACATAACTTTTGATTTTTTAGAGGTAAATTATGATTAATCAACTTACTGATTTTACTAAAGATGGACAAAAAATTACCTTAAACTATGAGAATGGACCAATGATTTTGACCGTGTTAACACCGGAAATTATGCGATTCTTTCAAGATCGAGGTAATGCTAGCAATTCTTATGCTATCGAAGGCGATAAAGAAATTAAAACTGATTTTACAGTTAAAAATAAAGGCGATCATATTGAAATAGCTACGGCTAAGTTGATAGTAAAAGCTTATGATGATGAAAAAATTGACGTCTTTGATGAACAAGGCAATCCATTGGTCGTAGATTATCGGGGGAAAAGAACCCCAATTGACCGACAGATGGATGAGGAACATTTGAAGTTGGCTGAATCTGAAGGCCATGATGTGGATAAATTGCTGGGGAAGCATGACGGCGATTATTATGAAGTGGTCAAATCACTAGCAGATGACGAAGAATTTTATGGCTTGGGTGATAAAACCGGCTATTTGAACAAACGCCACTATGCTTATGATAATTGGAATACTGACAATCCTGATCCGCAAGTAGAGAGCTTTACCCGTTTGTATAAGTCGATTCCAATTTTATTAGGATTAAAAAATGGTCATCCTTACGGTATCTTTTTTGACAATACTTACCGTAATCATATTGACTTAGGTAAGGAAAGCAACAATTATTATTACTATTCAGCTGATAATGGTAATTTAGATTATTATGTTATTGGTGGGGCCTCACTCAAGGCGGTTGTCACGAATTATACCTACTTAACAGGCCGTGTACCAATGCCACAGAAGTGGACTCTGGGCTATCAGCAATCGCGCTGGGGCTATAGTGTTAGCCAAAAGCAGGTAGAAAAAATTGCGGAAAATCTGCGTAAATATGATTTGCCTTGTGATGTCTTGCATCTTGATATTGATTACATGAAGGGCTATCGTGTCTTTACTTGGCGCAAGGATACTTATGAAGCTCCAGAAGAGTTTATTAAAAAAATGCGTAAATTGGGCTTCAGGATTATTACTATTATTGATCCGGGCGTAAAAAAAGATGATGCTGATTATAAAATTTATCAAGAAGGTATTGAAAAGGGCTATTTCGTTAAGGCAGCAGATGGTACTGTTTATGTAAATGAGGTTTGACCAGGGGATGCGGTATTTCCAGATTTCGGTCGCCAGAAAGTTCGCCAATGGTGGGCTAAAAATTGCAAATACTTAGTTGACTTGGGCGTTAGTGGCATTTGGGATGATATGAATGAACCTGCTTCATTTAGAGGTGAAATTCCAGGCGATGTTGTTTTCCATAATGAAGAAGAAGCTTCAACGCATAACAAGATGCACAATGTTTATGGTCACAACATGGCTAAGGCAACTTATGAGGGTTTGAAAAAGTATTCAGGTAAGCGGCCATTTGTAATCACGCGTGCAGCATATGCCGGAACTCAAAAGTTTTCCACAGTCTGGACGGGTGATAACCAAAGTTTGTGGCCACATGTGCAAATGATGATTCCGCAATTATGTAATTTGGGTCTGAGTGGCTTCAGCTTTGCTGGTACTGATATTGGTGGCTTTGGAGCTGATACCACGCCAGAATTATTAACACGTTGGATTGAGGGAGCATTGTTTAGTCCGCTTTATAGAAACCATGCGGCACTTGGTACGCGCTCACAAGAACCATGGGTCTTTGGTGAACCAACCTTATCGATATACCGTAAGTATTTGAAGTTACGCTACCGCTTTATTCCTTATTTATATGATGAATTTTACCGTGAAACTCAAACTGGGCTACCAGTTATGCGGCCGTTGGTCTTAAATTATGAAAATGATCCACATGTGTATAACTTAAACGATGAGTATATGGTAGGCGAGGACATTTTGATAGCTCCAGTTGTCCAGCAAGGTCAAACTAAGCGTGCGGTGTACTTACCTAAAGGTGAATGGATTGACTTCTGGAACGGTGTAGAGTATTCAGGTGGGAATACAATTTTAGTTGATGCTCCAATTGATAAATTACCGCTATTTATTAAAAAAGATACGATTCTACCGTGGGGTAAGGAAGTCGACTATATTTCTGATGAACCAGATAAAGATATGACATTCAGAGTATTTGGTAATGGCGGCAAGTATAGACACTATCAGGATAACGGCGTTGACTTTGAGTATCAAAAAGGCGAGTATAACTTGTACGATATTGAAGTTGATCATGATCAAGTGACGGTCAAATTAGCGCATCATGGCTATGCACATGAATATCAACGAATTATAGTTGAATTAGCTGATCGTAAAGTAGTATTTAACTACTGCGAAGGCGAATATACAGAAGCATAATTTAAATGACAGGAATAACCCCAAATAACAGGGTTATTCCTGTTATTTTTGTTTTTTATTGTATTATTTAAAAAATATCTTTATTGGAGAAAACGTTGATCTATCAAGCTTTGTGACGAATATTATTTAGAAAAAACAAAATTATTTTCGAAAAAGACTGTAATTTTATAATAACAGGTGTTATTATAATACGTGAAGAGAGAAATAAGTGATTGAGAGGTAATAACGATGATGACTGAATTAACTACTGAAACTGAATTAAGATTTAACGTAAAGACTATTTCAACTGAAAACATGATTAACATGCTTGAAGAAGACGGTTGGAAGCAAGAATCAATGCATTTTGCAGAAAACAAGATCTCAGCTAACGCAATGGCATCAATGCTTGAAGATTTAGGTTGGAAAGAAAACTAAGAGTCAAAATAAGAAAAAATCTAACTACGATGCAGTAGTAAGTCACATCGCATTATCAATCAACTAAGAGAGCTAGCATGGAAAATATTCCATGCTAGTTTTTTTGCATGTCAATAATGTAAAATACAATGTAAATAATTGTGATTTGAGATAAATGGAGTTGACTTAAATGAAAAATCAAAAATTTGAACGTGAAAATAAGAAAATCATCTTAGGAATGGTTATCGGCACAGTCGTAAGCGTAGCCTTATTATTATGGTATATAGGCAGTGGATCTGGTTGGCATTTAGACATAATGCAGATCATTATTGCTTTAGCGCTGGGATTGGTAATGGGAACATTATTTGGAGGTTTGATTGCTGTAAGCTTGATTTCAAATAAGGGTGAGCTTTCCTCATGGAATATTTGGTTCCAGTGTCTTGCTACAGGGCTTGTGTTTGTACTGCTTGATCTCATCTTTGATTGGATTACCAAGTCGAATAATGGCAGTCTAAAAACCATGATTTTTTCTAATGACACGTTATGGGCATTAGCGTTTGGCATGGCAATGGGTGCAATTTTCTTAAGGAAAAAGTAGAACTGAGGGATGGATATGAAGGTTATACTGTTAATCATTTTGCTGCTGATTGTATTATGTTGGCTGATCGCAATTTCTCAGACTTTACGTGGTAAAAAGGATAACAAATATGTTGTTACTTATCTTTGGAGAGGAAAAAGAAAAAAATTAACTTACATGTCATTCTGGCAAGCCTACTGGTATCATGGTTGGCTGAATATGGTTGACTGGATTGTCATTATTTTGCCATTGTTAAAAAATCAATCAAAAAAGTACCGAATCAGTCAGAAATATGACTGATTCGGTACTTTTTAACACTGTATGTATTATTTTTGCTAAAATCAAGTAAAAATAATATGAGTATTGATAATGTATAAACGCAAGAGGATATTATGAAAAACAAACAGTATGAGTTGATTTTGAAAGTTCAACTATTGATCGGAATATTGCTGACATTATGCTTTAGTTTGCATATTGGTCATAAATTTATTTTCTTAAAACAAGAGAGTCCGATCATATTATGTTCGTTAGTGGTGATTTTTGTTTTTACTTTGTTGCAGAACAAAAATCATTATTTCCAAGTAATGGCTAAAGGCTTGAGTATTTTAGTATTACCATATGTGTTTAATTTTTTAGTTTATAATGGTGTCTCTTTCTTTAATCAAGTCTTTCCGAATGAGGCAATACTTTTCTCAATTATGGGATGCATTCTTTTACTTGTAGTGAATATTCCCTGGGTAATGGTCGCAATGCCGATATTGAAGAACGGCTTTTTCCGAGTACTAAGTATTGCAATTATTGATGTGAGTTGGACATTCAATATCAATAATTTTGTTAATCTACCAGAATCACTTCACTTTCTAGTATATGATGCCTTGATAGTTGCCCTGGAAAGCTTTGTGTTAGCTTTCTTTATAACTAAGGCATGGGGACTAAAATTTAGTTGGAATTTAAAGTTTGTCAAAACAAGTAATTTTCAATTAGGATCTTGGCTGTTGCTTTTGGGGCTAATGATCTGGCTTATTTTCTTTAATACGTATCTCAATATTGTAGATACGTGGCCAGAATTGCTCAGTTTTTGGCATTGGAATAATTATGAAATTTCATATCATTTTACTGCAGATATATTAGCTTTTTCAGCTACAGCTGGTATTGGTGAAGAAACAATTCGTGGATTAGAAATAATAGCTTTGCTTTATGCTATGCGTAACTTTAAAAGCAGAATCACGTCAGCAGTGATAATATCAGCAATTTTGTTTAGTTTAATCCATTTAAGTGGCTTGAATACTATTACAAATGGTACATATTATTCTATCGACATGATAGCACAGCAGCTTACATATGCTTTGGGCTTTGGTTTAATATTTGGTGTGTTTTATTTATATACTGGTAAATTATGGTTAGGGATGTTAATCCATTTTCTAATCGACTTGGAAACGACAAGCTCTGATGAATCGATAACTATGTTTACGGGTTGGCCGGCTGCAATAATTATATTGGTTGTTTCTGTGTTGATTTTCGGGTGGATGTTAACAGGTAAGAGACGAAAATTCATGGAGGATAATGTGGATAGAATTATTGCTGTTGATTGAGTTTTAAGACGAATTTGGTATTGGTACAACTAATTTAGTATAAAAAAGGCTAAATTGGTCAGCTTTAACTTTGAAATAGAGATTTAAGGTATTATTTGATTGTAATCTTTTGAAAGGAGAAAAGAACAATGAAAAAGATTAGAGAAGTGAAAGATGTTGAGTTAGAAAAAGTTATTGGTGGTTCACTAGTTGGAATGAAAATCATTGGTCCGAAGCAAATGGGACCGGATGGGATGACAGGCAGTGGTGGAACTGGCGCTCCTATTGGTCATACGTATTATCATCCAGCCCATTAGGCAGATAAAGCAATCAATTCATTTTAGTTAGATAGCAAAAGATACCGAATCAGTCAGAAATATGACTAATTCGGTATCTTTTTACCTCATTTTTTGAAAACTGTTAGAATTAGCATAAAATATTTTTCATTGTGTAGTAAAAGGGAATGACCGAAATGACAAGCAAAGTGTGGAATAAACTGTTAGACATAGAATTAATTATCGGCATGGTAGTTTCAATTATTATTGGAATAGTTGGTGAAAGTTTGCCGCGACTTTATTGGTCTAGAATGTGTTGGATTGCATTAACCATTTTGTTGCTTAATTTCATTTTGAAAATATGGGGCAAAAACAAGCATTCTATCAAAATAGCAAGTCAATGGCTGGGTAGCTTAACTTTAATCCTGATATTTAACTTTTTGATTTACACGACTACTTCTATGCTCAATTTGATGGTTAAACCACTAGTATTGGTTAGTTCAATTGTGGGCATAGTGTTACTTTTATTGGTTGATATTCCAGTAGTAGTGGTTAACTTTCCAGTAGTGAAAAATTGGTTCATGCGACTATTCATGATTTTCATTTTGTATCTAAACTATAGCTACAATGTTAACAGGTTTCTAGGTACATCTGGTGTAATTAAAGCAATTATTAGGTCTGGTGTAATAATTGCCCTTGCTACTTTTATTTTGGCATTTTTCATAACTAGGGCATGGCAGCTTAAATTTCAATGGAATCTAAAATTGGGCAAAAGTAAAAACTTTCAATGGCTAGCGTTAATTCTCTTGTTAACTTTTTCTGTTTGGTTTGCTTTTTTCAATTCTTTTGTAACTCTAGCACCGTCCTTGGCTGATTTGTTGTGTTTTTGGCAGTGGGATTTTAGTACATTTGAAGTGACTTTAAATTCTGTGTTGGCAGCAATAGAAGCAGGAATATTTGAAGAAACGTTGCGTTACCTGAATTTAGTGATTTTGCTTGTTGCTATGCGGAATTTTAAGTATAGGATGATTTTTGCAATAGTGATTAGTTCTATTCTTTTTAGTTTAAGCCATTTAGGAAATTTGGGAATAAGTACCTTTCTTATTAAGTTTGATTTAGAAACGACATTGCAGCAGGTAGTTTATACATTTGGTGCGGGGATGCTATTTGCAGTGATCTATCTATATACAGGCAAACTATGGTTGAGTATATCGATTCACGGTCTAGTCGATCTAATCGCTTTAAGCGAAACGCCATTAACGAGAATAGTTAGTCCACTGATCACTGATGGCTGGATAAGTGCGATTATTATACTGTTAATTCCATTGGTAGTTGCCTTATTAATGATGACAGGTAAAAGGAAGACGTTCATGGGAGAGAACGTGGGCAGGATTATTGCTGTTAGTTAGATAAGAATTTATTGAATAATGCTTTGGCACCAAAATACCAAATCAGTCTAAAAAATGACCAATTTGGTATCTTTTGTATATCGGAAGGCAAATCATGCTATATTTAAGGAGTAATGAATGATTCATGAAAGGATGGATTAATTATGGAAAAGAAAAATGTTAAAAAGATTGAATTGAAGGAAGAAGAATTGAGTAAAGTTGTTGGTGGTAGCAGTACAGTCGCAGGACATGCCGGCTTGGGATGGGTATGGCAAATTTGGGGCAAGGTCAAGTGGCATTAGAAGATAGATAGTATGGAATATATAATTATTGTTTTATATTTAGTTTCATATCTTTTTGATCCTATTTGTTTCTTTAAAATCGCAAACATAAAGCCTATTAGAACTAGATCGCTATTATTTGTAATTACTGGCTTTATAAGTAGCTTTATTGCAGAAAAATTTTTATTAGATGCAGGTGTATTGGTATCTAATTTAATTTATCTTGCTCTAATATTTTTATTTTTTTGGAAAGAAATTAGGAATCCTTTTGTGCTTGCAGGAGCAGGAATTGTACCACTAATATTTGATTTAATGGTGGATGTGTTAAATCAAATATTTAATATAGCATCTACACAAATTTTATGGATGGAAGTAGTAGTTCTCTTATTTTATATTCTTGTTTTCTATTTTGTAATTAAGTTAAGTGATAAAATACGTTATCAATTAGAAAGCAAAAATAATAAAATAATAGTTGGATTATTAATTTACTTTTATATCTCAATTCTTATTATTCTGGAAGTCAAGATTTTTATAAAGCAAAGTTATCTAACTACTGCTATTTTTTCGCTATTATTAATTTTGCAGTTGCTATTTGTGGGTGTTGCTTATGTTTTTATTTTAAGAATGCAAGCGCAACTTATTAATAGGGAAAAGCAATTAAATAAACTAGATAAACAAAGACAGCTCGAAGAATATACCAAATATCTTGAAGATAGTGAGGATGATCTTCGACAATTTAAACATGACTACCAAAATGTTTTAAACTCATTAAAATTGTATGCCCAAGAGGGTGATGTTCAAGCAGTAATTCACAAATTGGATAAAGAGACTAACTCAAGTTTAGATCCTGCGGCGCTATCAAAGTATAAGGATGTAAATCATGTTCATGTAAAATCGATTAAAAGCATCATTATTACCAAGTTAGCAGAGATGTATAATCTTAAAATTCCTTATAATTTTGAATGTAGAGGCAGTGTAAAAAAACTGCCGGCTAATATTGATGAATTGGATCTTGTTAGAATCCTAGGAATTGCCTTCGATAATGCAATTGAAGAAAGCAAGATTATAAAGGATATGGCTGAAAAGAATAAATCTTCGGAGTATGAAGAGATTCAAATTATGGCTTATTCAGATGGACCGGATAACTTTGAATTCGAAATTCGTAATAGAGTGCGTAAAGATCAAAAGATCTCTACTAGCAAAATACAAGAACAAGGTTTTACAACTAAAAAAGGACATCAGGGCTATGGTCTAGCCAATATTAGAAAACTAGAAGAAAAGTATCCTGATATGTCAGTTTCATACATGGTTCAAGATGGCTGGTTTGACTTCTACATGGTGATTGATATGGAAGATGGTGATGAAGATAATGGCTAATTATCCTATTATCGTTTGTGATGATGATCATGATTTGGCTAATCAATTAGCTACTAATATTAATAGTTCAATCCAAAATTTATCAGATGATAATTCGAGCTACAGTGAATTAAAGGAAAGAGTGACTTTTGTAGCTAATGATTTTGCTCAAGCAGTTGGCTATATTGTAGCTAATGATATTAAGAATGGCATTTACTTTCTTGATATTGAATTGAGTCAGCAATCTGAAGCGAAAAACGGGGTAGACTTAGCAGAGTTCATCAAGAAACAGGATGAGAATGCGCAGATTATCTTTGTTACTGCATATGAGAAGTATGCGCCGCTGACATATCGTAGACGAATTGGAGCGATTGACTATATTAGTAAAAACTTGTCTTCGGATGAGATTATTCAACGTCTTGAAGAAACACTCCGTGGTGCTATCGATAATCTAACTAATATGATTAAGTATGGTAATCGAAACTTTAAATACAAGATTGGTCGCAATGTATTTAAGGTTAGTGAAAATGAAGTTATTTATATTGAGAATGGTACCATGCAGCATAAGGTGCATATGGTGACGGATCATGGAGATGTGGAATTTAAAGGTAATATAAGTCAAGTAGCTAAGGATGCAGATTTTTTGGTTAAAGTCTCACAATCTACGTTAGTCAATCCCAATAATATTAGAGCCATTGATACTCATCATCAGGTAATTATATTGGAAAACAAAAATGAAGTCAGCTATTCAAGAGCCTACAAGAAAGTAATTAAGCAGTTAATGGCTAGATTTGAGAATATTGAAGCAATTTAGAGTAAAAATGACGAATTTGGTTATTCATGTACCGAATCCGTCATTTTTTTGTTTGCTTTGGTAGGTTTGTCCTACTTCATATATTTAAATGATATGCTTGGGTCAAATAAGAAAAGGAGTATGACAATAATGAATAAAAAGAAAATATTAACTTTAATGGCCAGTCCGGTGGTATTGCTTATGTTGAATTCTGCTGTAGTTCATGCTGATGAGGTAGAACCTAAAACTAATCAACAAGTAGAACAGCAGCCAAATAATGGAGAAAAGCAAACTGCAGAGTCTACTGAAAATGATCAAACGAAAGAAAATGATTCATCCAAGGAAACAGAAGACACTTCTCCTGATGCAGTTAATTCACAAAAGCAGTCAAATAATTCAAATTCTAAAAAAGATCAAGTAGAAGACGAAGAATCTGATGAGGATGACGTAACTGTTGAAGAATATGAAAATAACGTCAAAGATTTTAAACGTGTTGATATGGCACAGGTTAAAGATCTAATAGCTAAGCAAGATAATCAAGACCGAGTAATGTACATTGGTCGTCCAACCTGTTACTATTGTCGACAATTCTCTCCAGATTTAAAGGATTTTAATAAGATTGATAAAGGAAAGTTATTGTACTTTAATATTGATGCTGAAAAGGGTGCTCATGAATATGCTTTTAAAGTTATTGGTATTCCTGGTACACCAACTACGATGCGATTCATAAATGGCAAGATTGTCAGTGCATGGATTGGCGGGGAGAAAACAGGACAGGAATTGTATGACTTCTTGTATTCTTCTGAAGCAAATAAGCTGGTAGAGAGTGTAACTGTCAAAGATGATGCGCAACAAAATTCAGAAACTAATTCAAATTTAGATGAAGTAGATGATCAACAAGTAGAACAACCTGTCGCTGATAATATGCAAGAAGATAATAATTTAACTGATTTTATACCTGGGACAATTTTTGCAGAAGCAAATAATGTAGCAAGTAGTAATAATGATTTAAACCAAGTTGTGAATAGAGAAGATGAACCGTCTTCTGTTAAGAGTGAGAATACAGAATCAAAAAAGATTTCTCATAAAGCAAAACCAATGAATGCTAGTTCAAAACCAAAAGTTGCTAAAAAGAAATTGATGATTAACTATGAAGGTAAGTACACTAAAGATACTCATGAAGAAACCATAAATTGGGATACTACTAAATTAGAAGCGAAAAAGAATACTATTAATCATATTGAAACTAGATATTCTCAATTACCTCAGACAAATAGTGAAAATAACCATATTTTGATTATTTTGGGGACAATGATCTCGATTGTTGCTGGATTATTGGGGTTGACAGAAAAATTTATAAAGAAGGACTAAATTGGTTTACAGATACCAAATTGATCTAAAAATTAACTAAATCAGTCTCTTTCAATGAAAGCGATACCATATATGATATTTTAATAATGTAAAAAGAAATGAGAGATGAGTTTCTCTTATTAGTTATTATGGAGGTAATAGAAATGAAAATTTCTAATGATTTTGATAAGTTGTATAAAGTAGTTAGTGAGGATGACTTAAGTGACGTTGTAGGTGGTAAGCGTAAGTTACCTGGTTGGGTAAAGTGGGTGAATGGAATTGGTGGTTTAATTGGGTCAGCTGCTGAACCTGGCTCTATTAATTGGAATTTGTATAAGTAAAATGATTGAATACAAGTTTCATAGTGCTAAACATTTTCAGCGGTACAAAATGAATAGTAATAAAAATGATGTTTTTCTTACAGGACTAATTATGGTCAAAAATCAAGAGAAGAATATTATTAATGCAATAAAATCTATTCAAAAGTATTGCGACCTATTGGTGATAGTAGATACAGGTTCTACAGATAAGACCGTAGAAAATATTGAAAGTTTAGCTTTAAAAAATTTGAAATTGTATAAAATGACTTGGGTAGAAAATTACGCTTATATGCGTAATAAGTGCTTGTCGTTAGTTCCAGATGGCTGGATTTTGGTTTTAGATTCAGATGAAGAATTCGACAGCAAAATATGTGATGCCACAGAGTTAAAGAATTTTTTGGGGCTGTTAAATCAGAAAAATAATCCTGTATGTACTGTAAAAACAATTAATTATGATGATACTGCTTTTACTAGAAAAAGAGTACTGTTCAGAAAATCTTCTAGCATTTGTTATCATGGATTAGTTCACGAAGAATTAATTTCAGTTGATAAGACTGCATTGACCGTTATTGATACAAATTTGAGTGTAATTAATAAAGGGGTAGTGCTGTCAGAAATCCAAAAATTCAAAAAGCCAGAAAGATACTCTAGATTATTGATAAAGCAAATGAATCTAGAACCAAATAATCCGAGATGGCTAGCGATGATATCACAGGATTACATTGATTTAGGATTAATTTCTAAAGAACAATATATTGAGAAATTAAGAAAGTTTATATTTAAGGAAAAAGTCGATGACTTTTCGGTTAAAAATATTCAATTTAATGAATGGTCTAAGTATTTATTAGCTAGGTATATTTTAGTTTGGCTTTCATTAGGTGATTTTGATAAAGCAAGCCAATGTGCAAAAACGGCTATAAAATTGTTCCCTAATGATGTTAACTTTTTGACTTTGTATGCTAGTTCCATTAATGCTATTAATTCAATTCTTGCTGATCAAGCGGTTAATTACATTAAGCATTATCTTAAACAAGGATCCCAAAATTGGGATGAAGTTCAAGAAGAATCACAAGGAACAATATATTCAATTAAGCCGATGCTTGCTAAATTATTGATAACTGAAGGTAAGTATGATCAAGCATCAGAAATTTTAAATCAAATTGATAATTCTAAAGCTAAGCAAATAGTATATGATGAACTTAGATATTTTAGAATGAAAAAAACGAGGTAAAGATTATGTATCATTTAATTTATTTAGTAATTGGCATCCTGTTGATTATCGGTGGAGTATTTACTTTTCGTCATACGCAAGGCTATTTGAAGTTAAATACAACTTCTAAGACTGTTCAGGATAATCAATGGCGTGGTTTTGCTTTATGGTTTGGTTACATTGGAGCAGGTATTCTGACCTTGATTGGTGTGATCCTTATCTTAGTTTCACTATTTTAAATAAAGAGAAAATACTAAGCTGGTGTGAATGAGGGTGCCGGCTTAGTATTTTGGTATATGAAGTTAATACTAAATTTCACTAAAAATATACTGAATTGGAACGCAAGTGCAGAATTGGTCTAAAACAAGGTTAAATCGGTCATGCACCAAAAAAATGAAGTAATTCATGGTACTTTAATGATGTAGAAAGAAATAAGAGATGAATTTCTCTTGAATACTCATTATAGGATGTATTTAAAATGAGTAAAGTTGAAGTTTTAAATGAAGAAGAATTGACTACTGTTGTTGGTGGTAGTAAAGGAAAGGGAAGAAACAATTGGGCAGGCAATACCATAGGTATAGTAAGTTCAGCTGCAACTGGAGCTGCATTAGGTTCAGCCATTTGTGGTCCCGGTTGTGGATTTGTTGGAGCACACTGGGGCGCAGTTGGTTGGACAGCGGTTGCTAGCTTTTCAGGCGCGTTTGGTAAGATTAGAAAGTAGGGATTTAAGATGAAACAATTGAATTCAGAACAATTACAAAATATTATCGGTGGAAATAGATGGACTAATGCATACAGCGCAGCTTTGGGATGCGCTGTCCCTGGAGTTAAATATGGAAAAAAACTTGGTGGCGTATGGGGTGCTGTAATTGGTGGCGTAGGCGGTGCAGCAGTCTGTGGCTTGGCGGGTTATGTTCGTAAAGGCTAACTTTTCTAATTAATGAAAAGTTTTAGATAGTTATCTAATGAATGAAAGATTGTTAAATATGATTTCTCAAGTATATATCGTATTTTCGTATATTCCATTGGTAGCATCTTTTATAGGATTTATATTGTGGATGATTTTGAGTATAAAAAAGAAAACAAACTTTGAAAGTGATTCTCTAGGAGTTTTTTTACCATTGGTAATGGCTTCGGCTTATGTTACAAATAATAATTCAATAGGTTATTCTAATCTTGCTACCATTGCAGTTGGTATTTTTATACCAGTTTATTTCTTAGGTAAAGCATTCACTCTTTATCATCGGAAAAATAAGAAATGAAAATTCAAATATTTAGCAATATACTAAAATACCGAATCAGTCTGAAAACGGCTAATTTGGTATTTTTTATATAAAGACTATATATCAGAGTGTAGTAAAGAGACTATTAAAGTTGTAAAACAGTGCTAGATTTTACAAAAACTGTACTGAATCGGGATGCAAGTGCTAAATCAGTCAGAAAAAAAGTTAAATCGATCATGCGTCCTGAAAATAAAGCCATTTATGGTACTTTAATAATGTAGAAAGAAATAAGAGATGAATTTCTCTTGATTACTCATTGTAGGAGGTAATAAAAATGAGTAGAGTTGAAGTGCTAAATGAAGAAGAATTGAGTGCCGTAGTTGGTGGAACAGGTGGTAAAAGGGCACGGCAGAGAAAAATTAGTAATTGTGTTAATTACATTCGTATGGGTGCCAGTTCTGTAGGTGGTGCCGGAGCAGTTGTTGGAGGCTTAGGTGGAGCTTTATTAGGTGGAAGTTTAGGAGTAATTGCTGGCTCAGCGGTATGCGTTGGCTATGTAGCCAGTCATAGATAAAATGAAAATATGGATTTACATATTAATAATATTAATTGTTTTATTATTAATACCATTAGCTCAAACGCTGAAACTGTCAAATCTTTTGTGTAAATAGATCTTTCTCGTAAATTGATTTTTTAATTATTTATTTAATCAAAGTAGGATTCTAAGGTGTCCTGAACCTGACCAAAGCCTTTATGAATTCGATTGAAATAACGGTCATTGTAGCTCATTGCCTGGATGCCAATAAATGCATCAAGCGACTGTTCAGTTGGAAATTCTGCCTTAGGCTTAGCTTTACGCTTGATGACGTTGTTAAAGGATTCAATCATATTGGTTGAATAAATTGAAGCTCTGATTTGTTTGGGATAATTGTAGAAGACTAGCAGATCGGGCTCAATTTCCTTCAAACCTTTGATGACATGGCTATAAGCTTTATTCCATTTGGCATAGAATTTGTGCAAGACAGCTGCAGCTTCTTTTTTGCTTGTCTGTTGATGTATCTGCTTGAATTCGTTCATGATCTTTTCACGATCGTCGACGCGTACTTTAGCGCAGATATTGCGCATGACATGAACCAGGCAGCGTTGAAAATGAGCTTTAGGATAAGTCCTGGCCAAGGCTGTTTTCATGCCAACAACACCATCAGAAAGAAAAAGCTCAACTTGCTTCAAGCCTCTGGACTTCATGTTTTGAAGCATCTCTGTCCAAACTTCAATGTTCTCACTAGGAGCAATGCAGTAGTCAATGACTTCCTTATGTCCATTAGGTTTAATGCCAATGGCAATATATACTGCTTCACGCTCAAACGTTTCTCGGCGCAAAGGAAGGTATGTCGCATCCAAATAGACACAGAAAAACTTGTCGCTTAGCTTGCGCTTGTGATAAGCCTCAATCTTGGGGAGCATCTGCTTGGAAATATTTGATACTTGAGCTGGACTATAATGACTGCCATACATTTTCTCAATCAAGTCAGCGATTTCTCTGGTAGTTACGCCTTTGGAGTATAGCTTGATAATCGTGCTTTCCAAAACATCAGAGTGCTGCTTGTAGTCAGGCAGCGTGTGCTGATGAAACTGACCGTTGCGGTCTCGAGGCACTTGCACTTCAATTGGTCCAAACTGGGTATCAACCTTGCGGAAATAAGCACCATTTCTAGAATTGCCAGTATTCCAGCCATTTCTGGCATAGGGATCATAGCCTAGAAAGGCAGTCAACTCAGCTTCTAGCAAGTTATTAACAGCCTGTTGTAGCTCTTTGCGCAATAAATCATTTATTTTGTCTGGATTGAATAGAGCTTGAGCAAAATCTTTGGTAAAATCATTCATGAAGGAGTTCTTCTTTCTGTATGTGTTTTTTTGTTCAAACCAATCATACGAGAAAGGAACTCCTTTTTCTAATGTTTAAAGAAATAAATTTAAGGAATCATTCATCCTTACACAAACTATTTTACAGTCTCCAAACGCTGAAAAGTAAAACGAATAATTATTATCTAGTTAATAGCTTTAATAAAGGTAAAAAAGTAAAACTTAAATATGATAGTTTTCTTAAAGCGTATTTTAAATATATTGAATTAAATGTTTTAAGTTGGCTATCGGTAATCTTACCTTTTGATTAGAATATAGATAAATAATGCTATGTTTTGGTAAATTGTGAAAACAAGATAGATGTGCATTACCGGAGGTAATAAAAATGAGTAAAGCTGAAGTTTTAAACGAAGAAGAGTTGACTGATGTAGTTGGTGGAACGCATGGTCATAATGGTAAGGTAGCTAAATGTGGAGGCTATATTTTAAGAGGTGCAGGGACTGGTGCTCTAACTGGTGCTTTAACTGGTACCGCCGCAGGCGCAGCAGTAGGTGCTTTTGGTGGAGCGATGTTTGGTGGAAGTATTGGGATTATTAAAGGCTCAGCTTCTTGTGTAGGTTACTTAGCCACTCATAGATAAAAAATGGTATGAGGAGGGATAACATTATGTCACAAAAACAAATAATGACTAGAAGCATTATTGCAGGTGGTTTATATTTTGTTTTAGATATTGTATTAAATGTAGTTCTAAAAGAACCGATAACAATTATTTATGTTATTGAAACTATATTTGAAAGTATCGTATTTACAGCATTTATGATTTGGCTACTTAGTATTAATAAGAATACTAAAAAGAGTACTAAAAAGAGTACTGGTAATGGCGGTTTCTTAAAATACTTTTTGATTGGCATGATAGGTAGCTGGATAATTCTTACTGTGATGCTGATCTTACAAGTAGGTAACCGAATGAGTAAAGTTATGGTTGAAAATACAGCATTGTTAATTGGAATGTATTTAATTGTAGGAATCTTTTGTGGGCTTGCATTATATATCGTCTTTCGCAAAGCATCTAAAAGTTGATTTGTATTACATAATGAATATGCTTCCCCTCTCTTCTAGATTTTAGTTATGAATATAAATACCGAATCAGTCTAAAAAACGACTGATTCGGTATTTTTTTACTTTTAGATTACTAATCCTGTCATAATTGGCTTATAGAACTGAAAGAGGTGGGATAAATATGTTAATACAATATAAATCAATCTATGTGCCACAAGTAGATGAATCAGATTGTGGTGTTGCTTGTTTAGCAATGATTTTAAAGAAGTACCATTCTAGAGTATCATTAGCACATTTGCGTCATAGCGCACGAACCAACTTGGAGGGAACTACTGCTTTAGGCTTAGTAAAGACGGCTCAAGCTTTTAATTTAAATACTCAAGCCGTTAAAGCTGATATGTCATTGTTTGATTCAGATACAGATGTTCAATATCCGTTCATTGTTCATGTCCTAAAGCAAGGTGAATTATTACACTATTACGTGGTATTAAAAGCTACTCAAAAATACTTGATTATAGCTGACCCAGATCCTAGTGTCGGCTTAACCAAAATGACAAAGGATAAGTTTGCTCAAGAATGGACAGGAATCGCTTTGCTGATGGCACCTAACGATAAATTTGAGCCAATCAAAGAGAAAAAACGTAATTTATGGTCATTGTTTCCTTATATGTTTAAGCAGAAAAGCTTGCTTACGAATATTATTCTAGCTTCTTTGTTAATGACAATTATTAGTATCTGTAGTTCATATTTTTTACAAGGGGTTATTGATACATATATTCCTAATGGCACATATCAGACTCTTTCTATCCTGGCAATTGGTTTACTGGTAGCCTACGTATTTAATTCCATCTTTTCTTATGGTCAGAGCCTCTTACTTAATGTTCTAGGTCAAAGATTAAGCATTGACCTTAACTTGCAGTATATTCGTCATCTTTTTGAATTACCTATGGAGTTCTTCGTCACTCGCAGAACTGGTGAAATCACCTCGCGTTTTTCAGATGCAAGTCGAATAATTGATGCCTTGGCTAGTACGGTGATTTCATTATTTCTTGATCTTTCGATTGTAATTGTGATGGGAATTGTGCTGGCGATTCAGAACTCCACTTTATTTGTAGTAACATTGCTGGCCTTGCCTTTTTATGCGATTGTGATTCTTGGCTTTACTAAGAAATTCGATAAGATGAACAATGATCAGATGGAGAGTAACGCTGTATTAAGTTCATCAGTAATTGAAGATATTCAGGGAATTGAAACAATCAAAGCTTTAAATAGCGAACAAACACGTTATCGTAAGATTGATAGTCAATTCGTCGATTACCTCAAGAAATCTTTTCGTTACAGTAAAACTGAATCTTTGCAGTCAGCTTTAAAGACCTTCATTCAGTTATCTCTCAATGTAATTATCCTCTGGGTAGGGGCTAAGGTTGTAATGAACGGGCAGATGAGCATTGGTCAATTAATGAGCTTCAACGCATTACTATCGTATTTTGTAGATCCACTTCAGAGCATTATTAATCTTCAACCAACTTTACAATCAGCTAATGTAGCACAAAATCGATTGAATGAAGTATACATGGTTAAGAGTGAGTTCCAGAAAGATGCTCAGATTAGGGATGCCAAGCAATTAGCAGGTGAGATTGAATATCATCATGTTGACTACCATTATGGCTATGGAGTTGATGTATTAAAAGATATTAATTTAAAAATCGAACCCAATGATAAGTTGGCAATCGTAGGGATGAGTGGCTCAGGTAAGTCTACTATGGTCAAACTTTTAGTTGATTTCTTCTCTCCAAGCAAAGGCAAGTTAACTTTTAATGGTTTTGATTCTACTAAAGTAGATAAGCATGTCTTACGGTCATACGTAAACTATGTTCCCCAAACACCATACATCTTCTCAGGAACAATCAAAGAAAATCTGCTTTTAGGTAGTCGACCAGATATTACAGAAAAAGATATATTGAAAGCCTGTCAGATAGCAGAAATTGAGTCTGAAATCGAACAATTACCACTGCAGTTTGAAACCAAGATGGATGAAAATGCCAAGATTTTATCCGGTGGGCAAAAGCAAAGGCTAACTATTGCACGTGCATTATTGTCACCGGCTAAAATTTTAATTTTTGATGAAGCCACTAGCGGGCTTGATACGATTACAGAGAAAAAAGTAGTAGATAATTTAATGAAATTAAAAGATAAAACGATTATTTTTATTGCTCATCGTTTAGCAATTGCACAAAGGACTAACAATATTGTGGTTGTAGATCATGGTCAAATTGTTGAGCAAGGAAGTCATGAGGAATTAATGCAGAAACATGGCTTTTACTATAACTTAGTTGAGAATTAGGAGCAACGTTATGAATAATAAAGACTATGAGAGTACCGAATACTATTCCTATAAATTCAAGAATTTTTCAACTATGATTATTATTCCTATGGCAATTTTAGTTCTGATCTTAATAGTCGGTTCTTTCTTTGCAACTAGACAAAGTACAGTTACATCTACCGGAATTGTAGAACCACAAAATACACTTAATATTGCCAATAGAAACTATCATGAAGGACAAATTGTTAGAAGAAATAGAGAAAAATGGCTAGTTCATCTTGATGATAAACAGGAGAATACAGTTCACTTGTTTCCGATGATTAAGGCTAAAAGAACGGTCAATGTAGTTACTTATTTCCCAGGTAATAAAATTGGGGCAATAAAAAAAGGCCAAACACTGTATTTTCAGGTAGCTAATGCTAGTGGAACAATGGATAGATTAGTAGGAAAAGTGAAAGAAATTGGAGTATACCCCATTAATCTACGTGGAAATAATGTCTATGAAGTAATCTGTAAGGCCAAGTCCAAGAAAAATTTGAAATATGGGATGGAAGGCAACGCAACTATTATTACAGGTAAGAGTACATATTTTGAATATTTTAAGGATAAAATTCTTAACCAAAATTAAAAGGAGCTGAAAAGCTCTTTTTTAGTTAGAATCAAATTCCAATTGTTTTGATAACTGATTTGGTCAAAAAGTGTACTGAATAAGTCTGATAACCAAAAAGATAGCTGATAATTGATATATTTTTCTTAGTTATAAAAAATACGGAGGAAGATCTATGAATAAGAAAAAAATATTAATGTTAATGTTGAGCCCAGCAGTCTTATTGATGATGAATAGTACTATTGTGCATGCGGATGAAGGTAATACTTCTCAAGAGAATAAAAGTGAAGTAGTATCTAAAACAGAAAATGATGATAAAAATGTTTCCGAATCTGAGCAGAAAACTAGTAGTAAGAACGAAGCAGCTCAAACTCAAAATAAGCAGGAAGAAGAGCCAGCAGCTTCTGAAGATCAAAATAATCAGTCACAGAATACTAATAATCAAGATCCTAATAATGCAAATGAGGAAGATAGTGAAGATGATGAAGATGAGGTATCTGTTGAAGATTATGAGAACAATGTAAAAGGTTTTCATAGAGTAAAAATGCAAGAAGTAAAAGATCTTCTAGCAGAGAAAAATAATCAAGAACATCTTATGTATATCGGTCGTCCAACATGTTACTACTGTCGACAATTTTCACCTGATTTAAAAGATTTCAATGAAATCGTTAAAGGTAAGCGGCTTTATTTCAATATTGATGCTGAAGAAGGAGCACATGAGTATGCCTTCAAAGAAATTGGTATTCCAGGTACTCCAACTACAATGAGATTTATTAATGGAAAAATTATTAGTGCATGGGTCGGTGGAGAAAAGACGGGACAAGAGTTATATAACTTTTTGTATTCTGATGCAGCTAATAAATTAGTGGAACAGGCAGTAATTAAGGATCAACCGAAGGATGATAATACTACTGAATCTGAAAGTAATGAAATACCTGAAGTGACTGTAGCTGAAGATGATCAAACACAGTCTAGCAATGACGTTGCTATTACTGACTTTGTTGAAAATAGCGTATTTGAGAATGCTGCAAATGTTGCTAGCTCTACTGCAGATCTGACTAAAGTTACGACAGGTAATCAAGAGTATGCGGCTCCTAGAGCTGAAACTAAGAAGAAAACTGTGAAGAAGCCAGTAAAACCTAAAATCGTAGCCACTAAGGTCAAGAAAACAGCTAAATCGCATAAAAAGAATATTATTCTAGCAGCAGTTAGTGAAAAACACGGAAGTGTGAAAGAAAATAAACAATTTGATTCAGTAAAAGTGCAAAGCAAGCCTTATAGTGCCGTTAAGAACAATCAAAATAGAATTACTAAGTTAAAGCGATTGGAAAATGACACTATTAAAAATGGTTCTACTCAGTCTTTACCATCTACAGGTGAGAAGGATAATATCTGGGGTCAATTAATTGGAATGATTAGTATCTTAATCAGTTTAGTTTTGGGCATTTCATTAGGAAAGAAAACTAAGGAGGAAAAGTAGATGAAACGAATCATTATTTCTAAAGATGAAGTACTTTTAAGCGGAATTTTAGGTGGGTCAGGTTCTGTAGATGATATTGGTCTAACTGATACTGAACACATGCTACCTTTATACAGTAAGAAAGGTGGTAATCATAAACGAGACGTTTATTTGGAAAATCCTAAGTTTTTCCAAAGTTCTTTTCATAGAGGTAGATAATAACTAGTAGATAAGTATTGAAAAAAATACTGATGCGAATAGGCTAGAAATATCTCCAATAGAAAATATCGTAATACTTAGAAGATAACGCAAAGAAACCTATGAAACTTGTGATTTTTTTCGTAGGTTACTATGCTAAAAATGATTATTTGATTTCGACTCAAGTTTTTGGTTTTGAGTGGCTATGTTATAGTCGTATAATTGATCATGTTTTATTAAAGTAAAGAGCGTGCGTATCAGTTTATGCATTAATGTGATGGCAATCTTCTTGTAGCCTTGGCTATGAGAAGATTTTTTTGTTAGCCATTCTCATAATAAGTGCATTGTGTCTATGTTTTTACTAGTTTTCGGATTTATAAAACAGAATATCAAGTTAGCGTAACAATTAATAAGAACCCTTTGTAAATTACTAATATACGAAAACTTGGCCGATTTGGTAAATATTTTCCAAATAGATCTTGTTTCGTGCTAAATCTGTATTATACGCCAATGAAGGTAAATTGTTTTGTATTATTAGTGTGTAAGTTGAAGAGAGGTAAAACTTAATTCACTTATGAAAATTGTAATTAGAAGTTTTATAAAGGCGAAAAACATGAACAAATTTGAAACTTTAACTTATGAATAACTGTCAGCTGTTTTCGGTGGTAACGGTGGTAAAGCAAGACGCCGTAGAAAAATCACAAATTGTGCTAAAGCTATTGGAATGGGAGCGTTGAAGGATGGACTAAAATATGGCATTGCAGGCACTGCATTTGGTACTCCAATTGGTACAGTAGGTGGAGCTATATTTGGTGCTAATGTGGGTATTATTAGCGGATCAGTTTCTTGTGTATCACATTTGTAAAAAAGGAGGTAACTTTTATGATGAAAGAAATGAATTATAAAGAATTAGAAAAAGTAAGTGGTGGCACTAACTGGCTTGGTGTAGGTGGATCATGTTTATCGGGTTTCATTGACGCGCTCCCTAGCGGAAGTGGTATGATAAAAGGATGTGTAGAAGGCGCTGTTAAAGATTTCGCCAAACAAAATAGACATAAAAAACATAAACATAGATAATATTAAAAAATAGAAAATTCGGTTAATAGATTTCCTATTTTTCGATATGATAATAATGGGGTAAAAATTATGAAAAATAAAATTTTAACCGAGCGCCAAGTTAGAAACAGAAGTATCATCGCTGGTATTTTGGCCCTGTTAATAGGATTGGTATGGGACTATTTTCAGTACAAAACATTAAGCTTTGGAACAGTATTTTGGAATATAGTTGAAAGTGTAGCCTTTGTTATCTTTATGAATATTTTCATGAACTCTTACTATAAGAAGAAAAGTAAAAAGCAGTAGCTTGGAAGATAAAACATAATACCAAGTTGGTTTAATGACTGACCTGGTATTTTTTATTATCCTAAAAAAATATTTTATTTCTGTATTGCAATTATAAATTATCGTAATACAATAATTATAAAAAGGAATAAGAAAGAGATAGATAGATAGTTTCATGGAAGAGAGGGATAGATATGCTTCCAGAAAAGACAGGTAGGCTCAATTGTTGGAATGCTGATAATAATGACAATCTTAGTGTTTGCTAACTTTGGCGGAACGTGGAGTGTTCTTAGAATTACATTATTAGTAATTGGAGTAACGGGTGTAGTTGGCAGTGCTATATACAGAATCATCCAGATTTTGAGAGGATAAAAAAATGAAAAAGTTTATTTTGAATTTATTGACAGTTTTTGCTTGGATCTACCAGATAATCTGTGTAATAGGAATAATTATGTGGATCGTTATGGGCGGTGTTATATTATTTGGCATAAAAAATCCAGATTTTCGTGCTGGATTTGAAAGTAGTATGTATGTAAAAGGCGTATCAGTTGATAGCTATGTTGGAGTATTAATAGTTATGTTGCTGTTAATGATCCTTATGAGCATTGCGGCCTTTTTAATCTGTCGATATGCCAGATTAATTGTTAAGAATATCAAGCAAGAAGTTTACTTTGCTGATAGTAATTTGAATTTACTCAAGAAGTTACTAATTTCAGTTGCTGGATATACCATCATTTCAATAATAGATTTCATTATGCTCATGACTCACCGCGCTTGGTTCATTAAATATGCGAATAATGTACTTTATCCAAGTGGTGTGAGAACCGGCTTGCTTTTCCTAGCAGTATTGTACGTAGTTTACTTGGTATTCAAGTACGGAACGAAGGTTCAGGAGGATGCAGACTCGATTATTTAGAAAGGTTGATATAGATGATTGAAGTGACACTAGATTTTATGCTCTTGAAGCGAAAGATGTCTTCAAAGGAGTTGGCAGAGAAGGTTGGCATCACGCCGGCTAACCTGTCAATCCTAAAGACAGGAAAGGCGCATGGCGTTCGCTTCGACACGTTGAGCAAGATCTGTGAAGTCTTGGATTGTCAACCAGGGGATTTATTAGTTTATAAAAAAGATGAAGAATAAAATGCAAAATCAGTCCGAAAAATGACAGAATTGGACGGTTTTACCTTTTACATAAATGATGGGGATATGATTAATTTAAAAGGATAAAAGATTATTTCCTGGGAGATAATCGCTGAATTGGAGGAAAGAAAAATGCTGTACCTAATTTATATTGTGCTCGGCTTACTGATTGTTTTAGCTGTTAATTATGCCGTTACAGCATTCTTAGCTGTTCATGATTTGCTTGAAAATAGAGAAAAAGATCAATTAAGCTTTACGGATGCATTCAAAAAATACTTCGCCAAGAACAACAACATTCCGACTAAGTTTTCGGATTTGTTTAATTAAAAATGAAAAACAAATTTCCTTGAGGTAAGAACAATGAATAACGAAAAATTTGCCCGTGAAAACAAACGAATTATTGAAGGCATGGGAATTGGAGCACTTGTTGGACCAATATTAGCTCTTGTGATGATGTATGTTAAGACCGCTGGTTCGCCTCAACCTTTTCAAATTATTATGTCGATGGGAGCTGGATTGGCTTTCGGTCTAATGATTGGTGGCATTATGTCCGCAAGTTTAGTCCTTAATAAAACGGTCACATCAAAGATTCCATGGCAGAAGAAAGTGTTGAAACTTGCTCCTCAAGTTATTGGTACAGGAGTAGTGGTTGCTGCAGCTAGTGTAGTGATTACTTTAGTAACCAATTGGGGGTCAGTTGATATTGTAAAAACAATTTTTTCAACCGATACTTTATGGCAGTTCTTTGACGGTGTACTTCTAGGTCTAATAACCATTAGATAAAAAGCCGAGGGGATAGATAATGTTGGAAAAAGCTAAAAAACAATTCACTGGTGCTGTGATTTTCTCTGTTATTGCACTAATTGTCGCAATTTTTAGTATTACTGGTAATGGTACAACTTGAAAATTATGTACCGTTATTGTTATCTTGTTGATCTGGTTAGGCTATACAAGTATCGGATATTTTAAGCTTAAAGCAGAAAATGATAGCGACAATTATTAGTATATGTACCACATAATTCCCATAGCAGAAGTTAAAAAGGAATGAATGCCATGAAAAATACAGTTATTTCTATAATTATGATAATTGTTATAGTAATTACACTATGTTGGTTAGTTACTATTCCCCAGGTAATGCGGAACAAAACATCAGATGGTTATCAACTAAGATTTATTAGGAAATCTACTAAGGTATATCCTCATTTTTGGCAAGCATATTGGCGTCAATTGTTGCTGAATATTTTGGATGTGCTTGCATTCTTTGGCGATAATTATTCTTAGATATTCGATCAATAACATAGAAAAGTTGAGGAAAAATTATGTTAAAAATAGAACACCTAAATAAAAGCTTCGGGTCAACACAGGTTTTGTTTGATGTTAGTTTCAATGTGTCAGATGGGCGTATTCTTGGACTGGTTGGTAAAAATGGGTCGGGTAAGTCGACGATCTTTCATAGTATTTTGAAATTCGTTGATTATGACGGTCAGATTAGTATTGATGGACATTCTTTCAACGCTAAAGATTATGACAATATTGGCTATCTGCCTGAAGAGCGAAGTTTGATGCCTAAGTTAACCATTGAAGATCAGGTAGTGTTTTTAGCTAGCCTTAAAGGGATGCCGGCTAAAAAGGTAAAAGAAGAATTACCTGATTGGTTATCACGTTTGGCTGTTAAAGGGATCCCCATGGATAAGATTAAGTCTTTGTCTAAAGGTAACCAACAAAAAGTACAGATGATTGCGACTTTAATTCATCAACCTAAATTGATTATTTTAGATGAACCATTCAGTGGACTAGATCCTGTTAATGTCGATCTACTGAAGCAGCTGATTTTGGAAGAAAAAAGAAAAGGCGCTACAATCATTTTTTCTGATCATGATATGCGTAACGTGGAAGAATTGTGCGATGACGTCGTAATGATCAATGATGGGCATATCGTCTTGAATGGCCCAGTAAATGAAATTAAGAACAGCTTTGGTTTAACTCGAATTTTTGTCAGGACAGACAAAAGTGCTGCTGAATTATCAGCCTTGCCAGGTGTAAAAGATGTAATTTTGCAAAACAATGGAATGAAGCTGCTTATTCTTGCAGACGAAAAATATGGTAAGGATATTTTTAACCAACTTTCGGCCGGTCAATATATCCAGACTTTTGACCAGGAACCTCCAACTTTAGACGAAATTTTCAAGATGAAAGCAGGTGCTCGTCATGAATAAGATCTGGCTTGTCGCTAAAGAAACCTACCGTAGAGAAGTGAAAACTTGGTCATATTTGTTGATGATTTTAGCACCGTTTCTGCTCGTCTTCTTTTCATTTGTTATCGGAATGGTATCAGCTGGCGGTAGTGATGACAACTATGTCGGGGTAGTTACTTCTAATTCTGCCTTAAAGCAAGCAATTAAAAAGTCAGAAGACTTTGACAACTATAGCACTGAAGCTAAGGCTAAAAAGGCGTATAAAGATGAAGATATCGATGGCTATGTTTTAATTGAACAAAAGAATAATCAATTAGCTGCAACTTACTATAGTGATGAAAAAATGGACAGTGATCTAAAATCAGAGCTGCTAACGAGCCTAAACACCGCCCAGCAACAATTGAATTTAAGTAAGGCCAAGCTAACGACAAAACAGACTCAGACTTTAGCTACGCGGGCGCAATTTAAGCAACAAGTTAAGCATGTTGAGAAGAAGAGCTTTGACAATGATCCTGTTAAGCAAATTTCCTTCTGGACTTTGCTGATTATCTTGTACATGCTTGTGATCACTTATACGCAAGTAACAGCACAAGATATCGCTACGGAGAAGGGTACCAAGATAATGGAAGTAATCTTTTCGAGTATGCCAGGTGGCGATTATTTCACTGGGAAAATTTTAGGTATTTTTGGTGAAATTATTACCCAAGTGTTAATTTATGTTGTTGGTTTTGTGGCAGTTTATTGCGCGGCCCCATACATCGATGGCTTTAGCGATTTATTTGGACAGTATAAGCCGATGATTGATCAAGCAATTGGCAATCTGGCTTCTTGGGGATTGGTGTTTACGATAATCGGCTTGGTATTGTTTATTATCTTTGCAGCTTTCTGTGGCGCTTTGGTTGCTAAAAGCGAGAATGCCAACAAAGCGGTGGGACCACTATCTACATTGATGTTGATCGGGTTCTTGTTCACAGTCAATATGCAATCAGGTGGGGATACGATTTTTACTAAAGTATTATCGTACATCCCGTTTCTATCATCATTTGTAATGCCAGCTAGAGTAATTATGGGTAACGCAACTAATTTAGAGGCAGCTATCTCTGCTTTAATTGCTTTAGCCGCTACAGTAGCGTCATTTATCTGGATTAGAAAAATCTATCCAAACTTGATTTTGCAAACAGATGATGTCGGCCCATGGCAAAACTTTAAGCGTAGCTTGAAAGGCTAGACAAAATATATTTAATAGTAAAACGCGCTGAATCAATAATGATTCGGCGTGTTTTGTTTTAGCAAGGTTAATAGATCTTGGGTTCTCTTTCTTAGTCATCTTTGCTGATTCTTAGTCAAATGGGGTAAAATGACTAAGAATAATTCAAAATGATGAAGAAAAGATGTCGTTTCAATCAAAAAACGGCATCTTTTTTGCATATAAATGAATTTTATTGAACGATAATAAATAAAAATGACACTTTTTGAAGAAAAATGATTGATTTTGGAGGAGAAAGCGAATACAATATTTATCGAGGTGAGAAATGATGCTGACTCAGGAGCGCCAAAGCTTAATCGAAGACTATGTTAATCAACACGAGTTATGTCGCGTAAGTGAATTATGTGACTTAACCGCAACATCTGAATCAACTATCCGTCGAGATCTAATTCAGATGGAAAAAAATGGGATCCTTAAGCGTGTTCATGGCGGTGCCCAATCAGTTAAACATTTTTCTCGTGATGTATCACAAAACGTTCGCTTCAGTTTGAATCATGACGCAAAAATCACTATTGCTAGATATGCCGTGCAGAATTTTGTTCGTCCAGGTGACAATGTCTTCATTGATGCAGGAACAACAACTTATGAGATGGTACCATTTTTAGCAGAAGTTGCTAACGTCAAGATTATTACTAATGGTGTAGAGACTGCTTTATGCAGTTTAAATCACGGGATTAACACAATTCTAATTGGCGGTGAAGTTAAGGACGATACGCATGCTGTTATAGGTCAGACCGCCTTAAGTCAGATTAAGGCAATGAATTTTTCAGCTAGCTTCGTTGGTGCTAATGGAATTGAAAAAAATGGCAATCTAACTACACCTGATCCAGAGGAAGCTGCGGTTAAGGCAGCCGAAATCAAACAGGCAAGACACGCTTATGTATTAACTGATAATAGTAAAATCGGTGAGCGTAACTTTGCTGTGTTTGCCAATACAAGTGACGTGATTGTGGTAACTGATCAACTAAAACCAGGTCAAAAACGGTCATTACCAGTCGGTATTGAATTAGAGGAGGCAAAATAGGATGATTTATACAGTAACTGTTAATCCAGCGCTTGACTATGTTCTTCAATTAGAAAAAGTTAACCGCGGAGAAGTTAACAGAACTAACAATGATTCATTTTTAGCAGGGGGTAAGGGAATTAATGTTTCTCAAATCCTTAACCAATTAAATGTTGATAATACGGCATGGGGCTTCGTAGGTGGCTTCACTGGTAAGGAATTGGTTCGTCAATTGAATCAAAAGAGAATTGAAAGTGACTTCGTTACTATTTCAGATAACACTCGTGTGAATGTTAAGATCCACGCTGAAAAGGAAACTGAAATTAACGCGGCTGGTCCTAACATTACCGACCAAGAAATCACTGCTTTTAAGGATCGTTTAAACGATTTAAAGAAGGGCGACATTGTAGTAATGAGCGGTTCTCTTACTCCAAGCCTTCCAACTGATTTCTATCAATCATTGCTTCCTACTATTAAAGAAGCAGGTGCAGAATTTGTTGTTGATACTACTGGACAAGCTTTACTTGATACTTTGGCATATAAGCCACTAGTAATTAAGCCTAACCACCATGAATTAGCAGACTTGTTTGGCGTAACTTTTGATTCAAGTGATGTGATGCTTGAATACGCACAAAAGCTTTTAGATAAGGGTGCTCAAAATGTGATGGTTTCTATGGCTGGTGAAGGTGGTTTCCTTCTTACCAAGGATCATGTTTACCATGCTAAGGGTGCTGTTGGTACTGCTGTTAACTCAGTTGGTGCAGGTGATTCAATGATTGCCGGCTTCGTTGGTACCTACTACAAGACCCAAGATCCTAAGGAAGGCTTCAGAATTGGAATGGCTTGTGGTGCCGCTACCGCCTTTACTAAGGATATTGCAGTTAAGAGCCAAATTGATGCTGTTCTTCCACAAATCAAAGTTGAGCAAATTTCTTAATAAAAAACGAGGGGAAAAATATGAGAATCAAGGATATTTTAAGCCCTGACTCCATGATTATGGAGCTTAAGGCTAAGAACAAAGAAGATGCCATTAAAGAAATGGCTGACCTTGAAGTAGCAACTGATATCGTTAACGACGAAGATGCTTTTATTAAGTCAATCTGGGCACGTGAAAACGAATCAACTACTGGTATTGGTGGCGGAATTGCGATGCCTCACGCACGTAACAAATCTATTAACAAGGCACGCGTATTATTTGCCAAGAGTAAGGAAGGAATTGACTATAATTCACTTGATGGTCAACCAGTTCACTTATTCTTCATGATTACTGCACCAGATGGTGCTGACAATACTCACCTTCAAGCATTAGCAAAACTTTCAGGTTTGTTAATTGATCCTGATTTAGTTGAAGCTTTGAAGAATACTAAGACTCCTGAAGAAGTTATCGATCTTTTTGAAAAGGCTGAAGCTAAAAAAGACGAAGAAGACAAGAAGGCAGCTGAAGCTAAGAAGGCTAAGGAAGCTGCTAAGGCTCAAGGTACAAGTGATGACGACAACAAGCCATTGATTGTTGGTGTTACTGCATGTATTAACGGTATTGCCCACACTTACATGGCTCAAGAAGCCTTGATTAAGGAAGGTAAGAAGCGCGGCATCGAAGTTAGAATTGAAACTAACGGTTCAGAAGGGGTTAAGGATAAGTTGACTCCTGATGAAATCAAGCGTGCTAAAGGTGTTATTATCGCTTCTGATAAGAAAGTTGATATGCCACGTTTTGACGGCAAGCACTTAGTTAACCGTCCTGTTGTTGATGGAATTAACAAGCCAGGCGAATTGATTGATGACATTATGGGTGGTAAGGCTGATGTTTACCGTGCAAGTGCTCAAGACAAGTCAACTGAATCTTCATCAACTGAGAAGCCAGGTTTGTGGGCAGGTATCTACAAGAACTTGATGAATGGTATTAGTCACATGCTTCCATTCGTTATTGGTGGTGGTATCTTAATGGCCATCTCATTCATCGTAGAAAACTACATGGGTGGCGCTAAGACTCCTGCTTTCATCTTTTTAAACAATGCTGGTAACTTGGCATTTGCCTTCATGGTTCCAGTTTTGGCAGCCTATATCGCTGAATCAATCGGTGATTTGCCAGCCTTAATGCCAGGTTTTGTTGGTGGTTACATGGCCTCTATTGTTAACGGTCAATTCCAAGTTAACGTTCAAGCTCACGCAACTTCACCAGCCGGCTTCTTAGGCGGTATTGCTGCTGGTTTTATTGCTGGTTACTTGATGGTTGGTTTGAAGAAAGTATTTGCTAAATTACCTCGTTCTGTTGAAGGTATGAAGCCAATGCTGTTCTATCCAATTTTAGGATTGCTCTTTATTGCAGCAATTATGTTCTACATCATTAACCCAATCTTTAGTGGCATTAACTTTGCTATTACTCATTTCTTGAACGGAATGGGTACTGGTAACTTGGTACTTTTGACCACTATCCTTGCCGGAATGATGTCAATCGATATGGGTGGTCCTTTCAACAAGGCTGCTTATGTCTTCGCTTCAGGTGCATTTGCTAACGACCCTCACTCAGCTACTGCTGCTATCTTGATGGCTGCTGTAATGGTGGGTGGTATGGTTCCACCATTTGCTACTGCAATTGGTACTACATTCTTCAAGAACAAGTACACTGTAGAAGAACGTCGTGCCGGTGTTTCTAACTGGGTATTAGGCTTCTCATTCATTACTGAAGGTGCTATTCCATTTGCTGCTGCTGACCCAGGTCGTGTAATTCCATCATGTATCATTGGTTCAGCTGTCGGTGGTGCTTTAGTTGGTTTATGGCACGTTGGTGTCCCAGCTCCTCACGGTGGTCTTTGGGTATCACCACTTGCTGGTAACATCGGTGGTCCAAGCCACATCTTATTCTACTTCCTAGCTACTATTATTGGTTCAATCGTTGCTGGTTTAATCATGAGTTTCTGGAAGAAGAATGTCAAAGAAGACCCAAACGAATAATACTATAAGTAATATCGAATATTAGTATTATTAAATAATTCTGGTTATTAATCAAAAAACAATACATTTTGGCAAAAACGTATTATAATATAAATATCTTGATGATCTCTACTTAAATCAAGATACTCTGTTATGTTTTGCGCTACCCGAAGGGTAGCGTTTTTTTGTACCTAAATTTAAGCTATAATAAATTAAAAAGTATGAATGGGTGAAGAAATTGGACGAGCAAATTATTCGGATTACTAGAGCGTTGAATCATCCGATTCGAATTCAAATCCTATATTATTTAAATGATAATCAAAAAAGTAGTGTTAATAATTTAGTTAAGCAGTTTGATGTTAGTCAGCCAGCTATTTCGCGTCACTTGCGTATTTTGGAAGAGGCTAAGCTAGTTAAGAGCGAGCGGGTTAGGCAGGAGCGCTATTATAGCTTAGAAGATAAGCATGTGATTAAAATCTTAGATGTTTTGCGTCAGCACGTGAAGGAAGAATTTTAGTTTAGTTTGACAATTATATAAAAATATGTTTATATAATAATGTAATTTTAGAACAAAGCATTTAATAAAATTCAGCAAAATTTTATGACTTAAATTATTGATAGCATCAGGCTTATGGGAGACTGGTGCTATTTGTCTATGCAAAAATATGTTGACATATGTAATTAACTAGATTATTCTAACTTTTAGTTAGAATTTATGCTGAATTTTCTAACTTAAATGCTTTTTTATTTTGCACAAGGAGGATATTTTATGCAAAATGCGAAATCTAAAATTACGAAGTTAATCTCTTTTTTGGGACTAATTGGCGTTATTGCGCTGTTAGTTTCAGCTTGCTCGAATAGATCAAATTCGACGAGCAATTCGGGTAAAGTCTCGATCATTACCACCACCAATGTTTATGCAGATATTGCTAAAAATGTTGTAGGAAAATATGGTACGGCTAAGGCAATCATTAGCAATAGCAGTACTGATCCTCATGATTTTGAACCAACTACGGCAGATGCTAAAGAATTGACCAAGGCAAATATTATTGTTGCTAATGGCTTAGGCTATGATTCTTGGATGAATAAGCTAGCTAGTTCTGTTAGCAAAAAGCCTGTCTTAGTTGGTGAAGACTTGATGGGATTAAAGAAGGGGGATAATCCGCATATTTGGTACAATCTAAGTATGCCAACCAAGTATGTTAATTACCTAGTTAAGCGTTTATCTAGGCTTGATAAAAAGCATGCAGCTTATTTTAAAGCTAATGGTGACAAGTATTTAGCTAAGATTAATCAAGTTAAACAATTGGTGAAGACTAATAAGAAAAATAGTAAGCCAGTCTTTGTTAGTGAACCTGTCTTTGATTATGCTTTAAGAGAAGCAGGATACAAGATTGGGGATAAGGGCTTTGAAGAAGCAATTGAGAATGGTACTGATCCGAGTCCTAAGATGATTAATCAAATGAATAATGAAATTAAAGCAAAGAAGATTGCATTCTTTGTTAACAATACACAGGCAAGCAGTTCAACTGTGAAGTCATTTGTAAAATTAGCTAAGGAAAATAATATTCCAGTGTTAAATGTGCGGGAGACTATTCCTAACCACACTACTTACTTGGCTTGGATGAAAGAAAATTATCAAAATTTGGCTAAAATAGAAAAATAATAGCAACTTAGGGAGGGGGGAGAAGAGTGATTTTAGAAGTAAATGATCTCTCGATGAGATTTGATACTAAAGATGTTTTTCAAGATTTGAGTTTTCAGCTTGAAGACGGGTCAATGACTGCACTACTTGGACCTAATGGAACAGGGAAGACCACCTTAATTAAGATTTTAATGGGGATGTTAAAGCCGACTGCGGGCAACTTTAAGTTTGATTCAGACGTTAAGTTAGGTTATGTACCCCAGTTTAGAAATATTGATGCGGAGTATCCATTGTCGATTCGCGCATTTATTGGACTTAACGCCCCATTGTTTAAGACCAAAAAGGTTAAGGAACAGATTGATCATCAGTTAGAAGAAACTCATTTAGAAAAGATTCAGAATACCCGAATGGGTGAGGCATCAGGTGGACAAAAACAACGTGCATATTTAGCGCAGGCTCTACTTGATCATCCCAATATGATCATCTTAGATGAAGCAACAGCTAGCCTAGATCCGGCTGCTAAGGAAGAATTGATGGGATTAATCAAGCACCTGAATCGTGAACACAAAATTACCGTTTTGTTTGTCACTCATGATATTCCTTTAGCTAAAAAGTATATGACTGATTATCTATATTTAAATAAGGGAACGATCAGGCAAGGAAAGATGGATAAATTTAAGGAGGATTTCGAATAATGTTTCAATACGAATTTATGCGTTATGCCTTCTTAGCTAGTACATTCATTGCGATTACCTGTGGCGTGGTCGGTGTATATGTAGTAGCACGGAGTTATGCTTTTTTAGCTCACACACTGTCAGAAATCGGCTTTGCTGGAGCAGCTTTTGCCGTCTTTATCGGCATTGCACCGTTATGGGGGATGCTACTATTTACCTTGCTCGGTTCAATTGGAGTAGGAGAATTGTCCTTGCACAGCGATCAAAAAGAATCGTCAGTTAGTGCGATCTCAGCTCTGTTTATTGGGCTAGGTGTGCTGTTCTTAGCCATTTCTGGATCAAATAGCCGTTACGCTACTAATATTCTGTTTGGTAGTATCATCGGTGTTGATAAACAAGGCGTGATTCAGCTAGTGGTTTTGTCAATTCTAGTTTTACTATTAATTATTTTGGTAGCTCGAAGCTTGAATTTTGACTCATTTGACCATATCGGTGCCGTTGCACATGGTGTACATACTGGCTGGGTTGGTATTGCTTTCTTGGTAGCCTTGGCTATGTCAGTTGCTATCGGTGCCCAGATTGTTGGTTCATTGCTAGTCTTCATTCTATTAACATTGCCATCTTCAACGGCGCGCTATATTGGTAAAACAATACCAGCAATGATCAGTTGGTCCGTGTTTTTCGCTTTAGTTGGCGTGTGGGCTGGACTGTATCTCGGCTTTATCACCAACTGGCCGGTAACTTTCTTTATTGCAACGATCGAAGTGGTAATTTACTTAATCGCTTATGGTATTCACGTAATTAAACATCGCTAAAAAAACAGAAGTCAGGCTGAATTCGGTCTGGCTATTTTTTTACGCAAAAAAAGAACTACTCTATTCCACGGAGTAGTTCAAACATGATGTGAGAAATTTTACTTTCCATTAATTGTTATATAGTTTGTTGGTTAAACTTGCAAGTGAAATTTGTGAAAATTGTAATTTTAACTAAAATTTTGTGTCTTATTTTAACTTTTTACCCAAATCATGATTAAATAATATAGTACAACACTTTTGATGATGGAGGATTTTGATGTGGATTAGATTTGCGATCGCATTGTTGCCGATCGTTTGGTTGATTATTTCGCTGGGAGTTATGCGAATGCCAGCTGCACGCGCTTGTGTCATTGGCTTAATTTTGACGATGGTGTTAGCAGTCTTTAGTTTTAAATTATCGGTGCTAGATACGGCAAGTGGGGCGCTAGAAGGCATTATCATGGGCATTTGGCCGATTATGTTTGTTATTGTCATGGCTTTATTTGCATATAACGTTACTACAGAATCTGGCGGTATGGAAACTATTCAAAATATGCTGGCGACGATTTCAACCGATAAGCGGATTATTGTTTTGATTATTGCTTGGGGATTTGGTGGCTTTTTAGAATCAATCGCTGGCTTTGGGACTGCGGTAGCAATTGCGGCAGGAATATTGATTGCCTTTGGCTTGGATCCGATTCGCGCGTCAGTCATTAGTTTGATTGCTAATACAACTGCGACGGCTTTTGGTGCAATTGGATTACCAGTTTTAACTTTAGCTGAAGTGACGGGTCTACATCAAGAAAAACTATCCTTCATCGTGACATTGCAATTATCTATTTTGGTAATACTGGTACCATTTATTTTAGTTATCTTGACTGAAGGCAGCATTAAGGCAATTAAAGGTGTAGGCTTTATTACATTGATGTCAGGACTGGGAATGGCTATTCCCCAGGTAATAGCTGCAAAATTTGTAGGGGCAGAATTGCCTGCAATTGTTGGCTCATTGTGTTCAATTGCGATTACAGTCTTATTAACTAGATGGCATGATGATGAAGAAGAGCCAGATGTTTTACGCCCAAATGCTAAGGAAATGCTCAAGGCGTGTTCACCATTTATTTTGGTCTTTATCTTCGTGATCTTTGCTTCTTCATTAGTTCCAACTGTCAATGATGTACTTAATAAAGTAACCACTAATCTTGTTGTTTATACAGGAAAGAACCCAAATACATTGTCAATTAGTTGGTTATCTTCTCCTGGAACATTAATTTTTGTAGCTACATTAATTGGTGGGGCGATTCAGGGTGTCAGCTTGAAAAAAATGATGCAAATATTAGGACAATCGATAAAAAGCGTATGGAAAACTACAATTACAGTTTGTGCGATTGTAGGCTTGGCTAAGGTAATGGTTTATGCTGGTATGACGAATGCATTAGCAGTGGCCTTGGTTGGCCTTTTAGGACCAGTTTATCCATTGTTTGCGCCGTTAATTGGTGCACTAGGAACATTTTTAACAGGATCTGCTACATCAGCTAATGTTTTATTTGGTAATTTGCAGTATACTGCAGCAACGGACTTAGGCGTAAGTAAGTACTGGGTTGTAGCCTCGAACATGACAGGGGCCACGGCGGGGATGCTTTCACCGCAGAATATTGCAGTAGCGACCGGCTCAATTAATCGTGAGGGAGACGAAGGCGAGATCCTAAAAGAAACGGTCAAGTGGGGCGGTTTGTATTTGGTAGTCTGCTGTGTCTTCTTGTATATAGTTGGCTTAGTTGCCGGGATGATATAAGTGAAAAAATAAGAGCTAGTAGTTCACTAAAATGAATTGCTAGCTTTTTTAATTATTTACTATTTTTCAGTTAAACCTTTAAATTTTATTCAACCACATGTCTTTCAAATTGGTCATCAGAAATGCCTTCAGCCAAAATATCTCTTGACCATTGCTTAGCTGAGAATAATGAGTGGTCGCGATAATTACCACAAGATTCAATTGTCGTTCCTGGTACGTCTTCCCATTTAATGTTGTCACGGATTTCTTCTAATGACTCCTTAAGTGCCTTGGCAACTTCAGTAGTTGATGGGGTGCCCCAAACTAAAAGATGGAAGCCAGTCCGACAGCCAAACGGTGAACAGTCAATGTAGCCGTTGATGCGGTCACGTAAAAGACCGGCTAAAAGGTGTTCAATCGTGTGCAAGCCGCCAGTAGGAATGGCGTTCTTATTAGGTTGAACTAAACGCAAATCGAAGTTGCTAATCTGGTCACCTTTTTGGCCTTTTTCAACAGTGATTAAACGAACGTAAGGTGCCTTAACTTTAGTATGATCTAATTCAAAACTTTCAACTTTTCCCATAATTTTTTTCTCCTTTGTCTAAATCTATTTATCTTTATTTTAACTAGTTAATTGCCATTTAGCTCCAAACTTGCTTGGCAGTGTCGACAACCAACTTGATCTTTTGCCACTGGTCATCTTCAGTTAAGGTGTTGCCTTCTTCAGTAGAAGCGAATCCACACTGTGTGCTTAAGGCTAGATTATTTAATGGGTGGAATTCAGCTGCTTCTTTAATTCTAGCGATTAATTTTTGTGGATCTTCTAATTCTGCTTTTTTACTAGTTACTACACCTAAGACAACAAGTTTGTCGTTAGGAATTTGTGCAATTGGATCAAAACTGCCAGATCTATCATTGTCAAATTCAAGATAAAAGGCGTCGACATTTTCTTTAGCAAAAACATAGTCCGCTACTGGACCATAACCTCCTTGGGCTGCCCAAGTTGAGTGATAGTTACCGCGACAAATATGAGTTGATATTCGCAAATCTGTTGTCAAATCTTTGATTGCATCATTGTTAAGCTTCAAGTATTTTCTTTTAAGGTCGTCTAATGAAAAGTCATCTTGTAAATGACTTTTCCAATAGCGCTTATCTACAATCATACCCCAAGTACAGTCATCGAGTTTAATGTCGCGACATCCTGCATCGTATAAGGCTAAAATTAAGTCTCGGTATGCTTTAGAAATATCGGTGAGTAAATCTTCTTCTGAACTATAAATCTTTTTAAGTGCGGCAATATTTTCTTCTCCACGAACAAGTTCTGCGTAAAATTGTGCGGGAGCTGGAATACTTTGCCGTGGGATTACGTTAGCGCCAGTTTCATCGACAACCTTTTTTAAGTATTCAAATGATGAAAGATCTGGATGTTTACCAGTAAATTTAATTTTCCCCTCAACTTGGGCAGAGTCGTTACGAGTTTCTTCATCGTGGAAGAAATAGCCGTGGGCTTGCTTAGTATGTTTGATACCCCCAAAGCCCCAGAAAGTATCGAGGTGCCAGTAACTTCTTCTAAATTCACCATCAGTTACGATTTTAAGACCATGATCAATTTCTTCTTGAACTAATTCTCTGATCTCTGTATTTTCAACATGAGTTAATTCTTCTTGCTTAATTTTTCCTTCTTCAAATTCTGCGCGAGCCTTTTTTAATTCTGCAGGTCTTAAAAAGCTACCAACGATATCGTAATGTAATTCTGTCATAATTTTTCTCCTTAGTTTTGCTTCAATGTTTTATTTAACGATGAAAAGTCCGATGATGATCAAGATCAACCAGACAATAGTGCACATTCGGTTGAATGCCTTTTTACTGATGATGATTCGTGAACTTGTAGTTTTGATAGGTTTATCCATTGTCTGGCTCCTTTCTGAAAAATTAAATAAGCAAAATAAAAAGCGCCCTTAGCATAGAACTTCTATGCTAGGGACGCCTAAGCGTGTTACCACCCAAATTCAAGCTAGCTTCACAGCTAACTCCTTACTAAGTACTCCCAGGATTGGGAAGACTCGGACGGGGTAACGATCGTCACTCGTAAATTGCTTACTTAATAGCTTGCTCTTTAAAATAGCTCCAAGACCATATTCGTTACTCTCGACTACATCGGCTTGCACCAACTCCGACTCTCTGCAGAAGTCTTAAGTAATTACTCATCTCTTCTAAGCTTTTATTAATTTAATTGTCATTATAATACGACGATGAAAAGAAGAAGTCAAGGAAATTTAAAAAATTATTTTTTAGACTTGGAAGATAAGTTGCAAAATAGGTTATGTAAAAAGCAAGTTTATTAGAAACAATGTAAAGTAAACTTGACATTATAGAAAGTGAGCTTTAATATTGGACTATCGAAAGAAAGGGATGTTTAAAATGAATGATTTAAAATTTTTTGCAATCGGTATTTTTATTGGAGTAATTATATTTATCTTAGTGGTTACTTTCGGTAGTCAAAAAAAGTATGAGCATAAATATGATGAAAGACAGAAACTTGTACGTGGGCAAGGTGCTAAATGGGGGTTCATTGTTTTAGTTTTTAGTGAGATTATCGTTACGTTTTTTATGAAAAATCCTTTTTTCATGAGATATGGAATTACTATTAATTTCTCAATTATTATGTTGTCATTAGCAGTGATGTCAGTTTATGATATTCTGCACGGCGCTTATTTTGCAATTAATGAAAAGAATATAAAATCAAACAGTTGGTTAGATATTGTTATGGGTATTTGTTTTATTCTGGGATATGTTAATGACTTTAATAGTGCAATGACCATTATGGGGATCTATTGGTTGATTATTGGTGCGGTAAGTCTCTTTCAACTCCATCGTGATAAGGAAAGTGATAAAGAGTGAAAAATTTAAAAATGAAAGCTGCACGTGTTGGCAAAGACATGACGCAGGAAGATTTGGCGCAGCAGGTTGATGTTTCAAGACAGACAATTTCAGCGATTGAGAAGGGAAATTATAATCCGTCAGTTAACTTGTGTATTAAGATTTGTCAGGTGTTAGATAAGACATTGGATGACCTTTTTTGGCCGGAGGAGTAGGTAGAAAATACAACTATGAATAACAAATATTACTTGGCATTAGCCGACGAAGTAGAATTTAGTAATAAAGCTGAAGTCAATAAAACAATCAGAAATCTATTTATACTTGCAATCATTCTTTTAATAGGTTCATTTGTGTTGCCACATTTAATTGTAGGCAACATGATAACCAAGTGGTTGATTGTAATCATCTTTATAGTCGCTTTTGCATATGTAGCCGAACATTTTATTTTAACAACTAAGACTTTTAATCAAAGGTTAAAATTGCAAGGAATGTCAAAAGTAATGATGATCATCTACTGTGTCTTTTTGGCCTTAATGGTTTTTGGAGCATTAAAAGATAAAATATTATTATTTAAGTTGCCTCTGTATCAAATAATGGTAGCGGCTTTAGCTGCGATATTGCCCGCAATCTGTGAGGAATTTTTATTTAGAGGGATTTTATTTAATACTTTCTTGCTAGTTTTTCGTAAAGAAAAATATGATATCTTATGGACATCTATTGTATGTTCAATTCTGTTCGGCTTATATCATTTAAATAATTTAACTAGTCAATCATTAATTTCAACTGTTGGTCAAGTGATTATTACATTGGGTATGGGGTTATTCCTTAGTTATCTAAGAGTGTGGTCCAATGGATTAATTTGGTGTATGGTAGTACACTTTTTACAGGACTTTTCACCTAAGATATTGAGCACAGATTATGGTACTTCTAAAATTAAATTGACGGTATTGGTGGCAACACTGATTGTAATTTTAATGTTAATTTGTATTTATACAATTAATCGTAGATTTTTGGAATTAAGTAATTAAAATCGATAAAAATAATCGGTATCAAATATGCTAAAATGATACCGATTATTTTTATATGAGCGTGATAGGAGAACGATATGGAAAACGCAAAAGAGTTGAAATCACTTCTAGTCGGTGTAAAACAAAAGGTTGTCGAAGATAGCGCAGCAGTAGAGCTAATCAATCACGCTTTAAGTAATTTGGAGCAGGGAGTTAATATTGAAAAAGTAGTCTTTGACTTGAAACGTGATCTGAATAATTATTCATTGTCGCATAATTTCAAGTTGTCTCAGCCATTAACTGAATTACAGCTAAAGTTAGACGAAAATCCCAATAAATGGCGAGATGCAGGGCTAACAGGATCAATTTAAAGAATAAAAATCAATCTTAAAACAAATAATCGGTATCAAATCTCACGAAATGATACCGATTTTTTAATTTTCATGAATTACTTGGTTAATCCATTGGTAAATTTCTTGGTAATTTAGTTCATTGTCATCTATTTGGGCAATTTTTAAGATTTGATTTGCTAGATCTTGCCAATCACAGGTTAATTCATAAGAGTTTCGTCTTAAAAATAGTAAGAATGCAATTGCTGTAGTTCGTTTATTTGCATCTTCAAAAACATGCTTTTTAACTAATTTAATTAATAAAATCCCAGCTTTTTCAGCAAAAGACGGATATAATTCTTGTCCAAAACTAGTTTGCTTAGGTTGAGCAATTAAAAAATGAAGGGCTTCTGCATCCCTAACGTGAGGTGGTTTTTGTCCCGTTGCACCTTCTCTTTGAATAACCCTTGCATTGATTACTAAAATATCCTTTTCTGTTAGATAATTGATCTTCATTGACTACTTATCCTTTAAGTACTCTAACATATCCCAGTAATCAGAGATTAAGCCATCTATTTCTTTTAAATTTTCAGAATTAGGACGGTCTGATTTTTTGATTTTTACTTCAACAATATCGCCTACTTTGAGATTTTGCTCTTTTACTTCCTTAGCTGGGATATTGATAGCTAAGGAAGAACCATTTTTAACGACCTTTTTATATAAAGTTTCAGCCATATTTTTCACCTTTTCTCGCACTATAATACTTATATACGTATTATACATATTGAGCGATAAATATGCCAAGCGATAAATCAAGATCATCAACAAAAAATCGATATCAAATCTCACGAAATGATATCGATTATTTTTATATGAGCGCGATTATTGATGATTTTCGTCAAAATCTTTTTGAGCCTGATAATTTTATTCAAAGATTTCATAGCGCTTTTGTTCTTCGGTTAACTTTTACTTTGCATACTGGGTAAGACTTGTTATATCTTGGTCAGCCTCATAAGTAATGTATTGAGCTTTATTGTCTTTTTCAATGATCAAGAATGGCATTTGAATGGTAAGCAAAGCGGACTAATACATCGTCAATGTATTTTTGTGAGTAATGAAGCATATTTATTTCTTCTTACTTCTCAATCAAATTCTCAAATTCATTCAACCGCTTTTCAAAAGTCTTGAATGCATCCTCCAAGTAGTCTGGCTTGGTCATGTCCACGCCAGCACGCTTCATGATCTCAGTTGGGTAATCACTTGAACCAGCTTTAAGGAAGCCAAGGTAGGCATCCCTCTCAGCAGGCGTTCCATGAACCACCTTGTTGGCTAATGCCGTTGCAGCCGCAAAGCCAGTCGCATATTGGTACACATAGAAATTGTAGTAGAAGTGTGGAATTCGTGACCATTCAAGGGCAATATCGCCGCCTGGTTCAACGCTATCGCCGTAATAATGCTGATTAATTTGACCATAAACATCGTCTAAAGTGTCAGCAGTCAGTGGTTCTCCCTTAGCATCGGCTTCGTGCAAGAATTGTTCAAACACGGCAAATTGAGTTTGACGGAATAAAGTGCCTTTAAATGAATCAAGGTAGTAATTTAAGATAAAGGCCCGCGTCTTAGAATCGGTAATGTGGTCTAAGAAATATTCGGTCAAAATATTTTCATTAGTAGTTGAAGCAATTTCAGCCACAAAGATTGGATAGTCGCCGTAAACGTAAGGTTGAGTATTGCGAGTGTACCAGGAGTGAACGGAGTGACCAGTTTCGTGGACTAAAGTATAAAGTGAATCGATGTTATCTTCCCAGTTGAGCAACTCATAAGGATCGGTATCATAAGCACCACCAGAGTAGGCACCAGTTACTTTATTTTTAGATTCTATTGGGTCGATGACACGATTATTAAAAATATAGTCAACATGCTTCAAGTAGTCTTCACCAAGTGGAGCCAAAGCCTTTTTTGCTGTCTCTTTTGCTTCTTCGAAATTGTATGAAAGAGAAGGTCTTCCAGTTAGTGGCACATACATGTCCCACATTTGCAGATCCTTCATGCCTAAGATCTTTTTACGTAGCGCAACATAACGGTGAAGTAAGTCTAGGTGTGAATCAACTTCCTGGATTAAAGTGTCATAAACTGCTACGTGTACGCCATTATCGGCTAAAGCAGCTTCACGAGCTGAATTATACTTGTGCACACGTGCGTTATAGTTGTGCTTTTTTACAACGCCAGACAAAGTTGAAGCCAAGGAATTTTGGAACTGTCCATAAGTGGCATAAAGTGTATCAAAAGCACCTTTTCTGACATCACGATTTTGGGATTGGATCAGCAAAGAATAAAGGCCATCTGATAATTGTTCCATATTGCCGTCATCGTCTTGAACGTAACCGTATTCCATGTCGGAGTTGGTCAAGACGTTAAAGGTATTTTCAGAAACACTTAAAGCATCCCCAGCATCGGCGATCAATTTTTCTTGCTCAGCAGGTAATGTATGAGGACGCTTGTTAGTAATTGTTTCAAGATAGTGTGCGTAATCCTTTAATCTAGGTTCAGCTTGCTTAAATTGCTCAAGCTTATCACTAGGGATACTCAAGATTTCAGGATTAATAAAACTTGTTGCAGCCTCAAACTGGTTAGCCAAACTTTGTACCCGGCTGACATAGCCGAGATAGTGCGAATTAGAAGTATCAACATCGCTGGACATGGTAGCGTAAACGTAGATATTTTCCACATCACGTTTAACAGCTAAGATTTTGGTTAAGCTCTCGTACAGGTTCTTGCCTGATTTAGCTAGTGTACCTTTTAATTCAGCAAGTTTAGCCACTTTTTCTTGTGCAGCTGCATAAGCTTGCTCCCATTCATCGTCATTTTTAAAAATACGGGTTAAGTCCCATTTAAGCTCTTCAGGGACTTCGTTTCTAGTTGGAATTGCCATTTTTACCTCCATAATATTTCATTTTCTATACATCTTAGCTTGTTGCGTTATATTTCGCAAAAAAATAAGTTATTATTAATTATTAGCATTTTTATTTTATCGATAGATTAAAAGTGATACAAATAAACTAACTTGTATTAAATTCGAAGGGAAACGATCAAAAGAATGGACCAAAATCCAAAACGAAGAGAAGATTATCGCGCTCATCGTTCATCGCTTAATCTTCATCGGAATCGTGCTTTAGCCGCAGATGCATCAGCGCTCAAATCAGGTAACTTTTTTGCCCGCTTGATTGGTGTGGCAGTATTATTAACTGCTTGTTTTGGCATGGCATGGGCTGCTCACATGTATTTTACCGTCCATAGTGTGATTGATGGTAAAAACGGCGGCAACACTGCTACTTCAGCTAAAATTGCCAATAGACAGCCAATTTCTATCCTAGTTCTAGGGGTTGACCAGGGGATTGAAGGTCGCCATGATCGTGGTAATTCCGATACTATGATTTTAGCAACAGCTAATCCACAAAAGAATTCTGCGACAATGACTTCAATTCCACGTGATACTTTGGCAGATATTAAGGGCGATCCAGGAAATAAATACTTCATGTTTCGGGTAAATTCTGCTTATGAAATCGGTGGACATGAATCAAGTATGAAGACTGTGTCATCAATGTTAAATGTGCCAATTGATTATTATCTAGAAGTTAATATGAAGGCGCTAAAGAGCCTGGTTAACGCAGTTGGTGGTGTCGATGTCCAAGTTCCATTTGACTTCTCGTATGACTGGTGTGATTTCCACAAAGGTAAGCAGCATTTAAATGGACGGCACGCGGTGGCTTATGTTCGAATGAGAAAAGAAGACCCACGTGGTGACTATGGTCGTCAGATGCGGCAACGTCAGGTGATTGAAGCAATTGCGCATAAGGCAATGTCGGTTAATACGCTTGGCAATTACCGCAAGCTGGTAGATATTTTCAATAAATATGTGAAAACTAATCTGACATTCAATGATATGCTTAGTTTGGCGCTCAATTATCGTGGCTGCATGAATAGCTTAAAGAGTGGCTACATTCAAGGGCATGATGCTTGGATTGATGGTTCTTCAATTCAGGTGGCGTCTACTAAGGAATTACAAAAGACGTCAGATAAAATTCGTAAGAACCTGAATTTGCAAACACAAACTTTGAACAATGAAGAAACGCGGCAAAATGAATTGAATGATCAGAACAATCACATCAAGTGGGATGATCCCAATGCTTTCACCAATTATCGGATTTATGATCAAAATCAAGATAAGCCGGCAGGTGGTTCGAATTCTGGTTATGGTTCAGGTACGGGTGAAAGCACATCTTCATCTAGTTCTTCAGCGTCATCGAGTAGTAGTTGGCATTTTAAATGGTAAATATGAAAAAGTATCCGAGATGGATACTTTTTTTCTGCGGTAAAATAAAACTAAGAGGTGAGAAAAATGATCGGAACAATTGTAAATACTTGCGCTTTGCTGGTTGGTACTACAGTTGGCTGCTTGGTAAAGAAAGGATTGAATAAGCGTTATGAAGACGTTTTGTTCATCGCAATGGGACTGGCAGCGTTAGGCATCGGTTGGGAGAATGTTACTAATAATATGCCCAAGAGTCACTATCCTGTTTTATTTATTGTTAGCTTAGCACTTGGTGGTTTGTGCGGCACGGCTGGGGATATCTCTGGCCATTTTGATCGCTTAGTAGAAAAAACAGGTAAATCAAACTTAGGTAAAGGGCTGGCCACTGAAATTTTGCTTTGTTGTATTGGAGCACTATCAATTGTGGGGCCAGTAATTGCGGCAGTTAAAGGCGACTATACGATGCTGTTTACTAATGCTACGTTGGATTTTGTGACCTCGATGGTTTTTGGCGCTAGTTTCGGTTGGGGGATGCTCGTTGTTGCTCCGGTGCTATTTTGCTGGCAGGGTAGTATTTACCTGGTAGCTAAATTTTTGTCAGCTAGCTTTTTTACGGGACCATTGGTAACTGAGATTTCCATTGTTGGTGGCTTTTTAATTGCCTGCTCTGGCTTAGCTTTATTGAAGATTCGTGATGTTAAAACGCTAAATTTTTTACCATCATTGTTAGTTCCAATTATCTTTTTCATTATTAAAGATCTGACTGGTTGGTTTTAGTTGAGAATAGTAATTTTACCAGTTTTTAGATCTCGAGATTCTATTTTTATTATTTTTTCTCCATTTGGAAAAGGATGAATAAATTTTAGATTTAATAAAGAGATAGGTATCATGTAGTTTTGATTATTTAATAGTGCAAGAGCTAGTATGCTTTTGTTGGTACGTATAGAGTGATCAAATTTTAAATATGTAAAATTACTGCGTCCTGTTAATCTTAAATGTGGTCCAAGCATTTCTTGAAATTGATTCATAATTTGTAATTTTTGAAAGGTAGACCCATCTTTTTTTATAAGTATTTTTTTGATTTGTATTTTTTGATCTAATGCATCATTAAAAAATTTTCTTGGACCGTCGATATACGTTACTCCACACAAATGCATAAAATTATCTCTTCTAGCAGTAAGTTCGATTTTTTTATTCTTAGTAGTGTAGATAATGGTTTTGTTTACAAAGTGTTTGCTGTAAAAGTCAGCATTATCATAAATAATCGACATATAACGACGTAATTGTCCGATTTCTTTTAAATTTGCGTTTTTAAATAAGTTGCGATTCATCTCTTTTTTCTCCAATAAAAAAGAGTTCACAAACTCGTGAACTCTTAAGTCGGTTTAATTTTGGTGTCTGCCACCAGCTAAGCCCTTATGTCTTAGATATATAATATCAGGTTTATTTTGGTCCCTGCGACCCGTCAGGCCCTTATGTCCTGCATTAGAATCAGATTGACCATGAGCCGACCACTCATTGATGCTAAGCATCGTATAACATAATTATATTTGAGTTTGTTTTGGTAGTAAAGTATTAAGATTCCAAACACTTGTTTTATTAGTTTACCTAATATTTAACGCAATGACAAGCGAACAAAGTAGTTTTAACGTCGAATTAATCTAAAAATTTGGCCGTCATAGCCATTAATTAATTTTGGCTCAATCCCCATTAATTTAAAACCGCAACGCTTTGCGACATTGCTGCTCTTGTCATTGCCAACGGCAACGAGCAGATCAATGTATTGCAAGTTCAATTCACTAAAGGCATATTGGCATAACGCCGTTACACTCTTAGTAACAATGCCGCGGCCTTGATACTTGCTAGCAAGCCAATAGCCAATCTCGGCTTTTTTATTTGGCACTAGCTTATGCAAGTCGATCATGCCGCTAGGTTCGCCATTGACTAAAATAGTGAGCACAAGCATCGTCTGCTGGGACATTTTGGTTTGAATTTGCTTAATAAATTTTGCTTCATCGTTAGCTGAGTGCATTTGATCAGCCCAGGCTAGCCATTGACCTAATTGCTTTCGATCGCGGACAACAGCTTGATAAAGTGCCTCAGCTTGCGTAATTTGAGGCAAAACTAGTTCAATCTTTAAGTCCTGTTGTTGAAAACGAAGTGGGAAAAAATAGTATTTTTGCTTTTCTTGGCTCATTTTTCTTCTTTCTTCGTGCAATTTCATTTTTGCTAAGTATACTTAACTTATGTAAAAAATAATGAAAACGTCGTATCTTGCAAACTTTAACAATTTTTGCTAAGTTCGTAAAGTTACTAAGTCTCAATTAGGGAGGAAAAGATTATGCAAAAGGAAGAAAAAGAATCAATATTTCCAGTTATTTACGGTGTACTCTCAGCTGTGATTTCTTTTATTGCCGTGATTTTTATTTGTCTACACAGCTTCAGGATGAATTTGCAATTAGCAATCATCACAGCAAGTGTTTTTGCTATCTTTTTCTTCGGCCTATCCTATTTTAGAGGACATGCATCAGTCGAAATTAAGCGTATTGTTTATAAATATAAGCTGACAGATCAGGAGCTAGCTAAGATTACGGGGCTAAAAGCAAGTGATTTTCCTATTTATCATGATCGTTTGCAACTGATCTTACCTAAGCGCTATTGGCCTCGTGTTCTTGATGCACTCCAAAATTATGAAAAAGAACATGAATCAGCTGAATAATAATTAAGGGATGAAAAATGAGTTTATTAACTGTTAAAGATTTAAGTCAGAGTTTTATTGATAAAACTTTATATGAAGATGCCAACTTTGTGCTTAACAAAGAAGACCATATGGGGGTTACTGGTCAAAATGGTGTTGGTAAGTCAACCTTGATTAAAATTTTAACCGGTGAAATCTTGCCCGATGATGGTCAAGTAACTTGGCAAAATAAAATTGATGTTGGTTATTTGGACCAGTATGCTAAATTGGCACCTGGTGTGACTATCCGTGTTTTTTTGCGGACGGCGTTTGATCATTTATTTCAAGAAGAAAAAGAGTTGAATGATCTGTATGCCAAATATGCCGAAAACGGGGACGAAGCCCTGTTAGAAAAAGCCGGCAAGGTACAGACTTATTTAGAAGAAAATAATTTTTATGATATTGATACTGAAATTGAACAGGTTGCGTCAGGGTTGGGCTTAGCCGATCTGGGCTATGACCATGATGTTTCAAAGTTATCTGGTGGTCAGCGCTCAAAAATTATTTTGGCTAAATTACTTTTGCAAAGTCCAGATGTCTTGGTACTAGATGAACCGACTAACTATCTGGATGTCTCTCACATTGATTGGTTAGTTGATTATTTGAATAATTTTGATGGTGCGTTTATCGTGGTCAGCCATGACTATGACTTTTTAGGCCGAATCACTAACTGCATTATCGATATCGATTTTGGCACAATTACCCGTTATACAGGAACGTTGAAGCAAGCCTTGCGGCAAAAAGCAGCCAACCGTGAGACCTACTTGAAGGCTTATGCTAACCAGCAACGCAAGATTGCTAAGACTGAGGCCTATATTCGCAAGAACAAGGCGGGTACACGTGCTAAGAGTGCTAAGTCACGGGAAAAGCAGCTGGCGCGGATGGATGTTTTGACACCGCCAAAAAACAACCGCAAGGCACGCTTTGAATTTCCATATGTTGCGACTGCTTCTAATTTGTTGCTACAGACGCAAGATTTGGTCATCGGTTACGACCATGCTTTGGTCAAGTCAGCCTTCAATTTCTCTGTTGGTGGGGATGAAAAAGTGGCGATTACTGGTTTTAACGGAATTGGTAAGACTACCTTGCTTAAGACATTGTTAGGGCAATTAAAGCCAATTTATGGTTCATATGAGTTATCTGTTACTGCAAAGTTGGCTTACTTCAAGCAAGATCTAACCTGGCCTAATAGCAACATGACTCCACTCCAATATTTACAAGAAGAATTTGAACGCAAAAAGCCAAAGGAATTGCGACAAGCGCTGGCACGCATGGGCTTAACTGCACAACAAGCAATGAGTCCGCTAAAGGAACTTTCTGGTGGGGAACAGGAAAAAGTAAAATTAGCTAAGATGCAGTTTGAACCAGCTAATTTGCTTTTCCTTGATGAACCTACTAATCACTTGGATAACGATACCAAGGATGCTTTGAGAAAAGCGATTGTTAACTTCCCAGGCGGAGTCATTATTGTTAGTCACGAACGTGACTTTTTCCGCGGTGATTGGGTCGACAAGACCATCGATATTGAAACTATGAACTGAGGCTAAAACTATGTCTGAGAAGCGGGATGTCCAATTTTATCAAGAAGTAATGGATATTTGTTTAACTGCGGGCCGACTAATGATCGAAGGCGGGAGCGAAATGTATCGGGTAGAAGATACAATGCTCAGAATTGCTCGCAATGCCGGAATTGATGATCCGCGTGTTTTTGCGACGCCAACCTGTGTTTTCATGAGCTTAGATGGTGGCAAGCTAAGTCAGATGAAACAAATTCGTGATCGCAACATCAATTTGGAATTAGTAGACCGGGTTAATGACTTGTCGCGCCAATTTGCAGTTGAAAAAATCACTCTTTCTAAATTAAAAGAAAAGATTGCTTTAGTATCACAAGCACCTACTTTCCCAATGTGGCTCCAGGTATTGGGAGCTGCTGTATTGTCTGCTACCTTGATGGTTTTGTTTATGGATAATTACGACTGGGTTGATTTCCCAGGTGCTGCCTTAGTAGGGGCTGTTGGTTTTTGGTCGTATTATGAGTTTAAAAAATATACTAAGATTCGTTTTTTATCAGAGCTAATTGCAGCAATGGTCATGGGGATCTTGGCAGTATTACTCAATCATTTTAATCCACAAATGATTACTGATAATATTTTGATCGGCGCTCTGATGACTTTAGTCCCAGGCTTGGCAATTACTAATGCTTTGCGAGATCTATTCATGGGAGATTTATTATCAGGGATTATGCGAATGTGCGAGGCTGTGTTAACCGCTTTAGCTTTAGGCGGTGGAGTTGCACTTGTACTTAAATTCATAGGAGTATAAAAATGCCACTTTGGTTAGAAATTATTATTAATGTCATTTTTTCTTATGTAGCTTCGGTGGGTTTTGCATTAACTATTAATATACCTCATCGCGATCTTCACCTGTCAGGAGTCAGTGGCACAGTGGGCTGGATGGCATATTGGACTTGCTTTAATTTGGGATTTGGGCGAATGATTTCAAATTTAATTGGCGCCTTTTTGATAGGTATTTTGGGCTTGTGTTTTGCACGCATTAAAAAAAGTCCAGTGACGGTCTTTAATATTCCTGCCTTAGTACCGTTAGTCCCGGGCGTGCCTGCTTATCAAGCAGTACGTGCTTTAGTTGTGGGGGATTATAGTCAAGGAGAGAATTTGCTTCTACGAGTAGCAATTGTTACTGGTGCTATTGCTTTAGGTTTCATGTTATCGACTATGTGTACTGAAGTTTTTTATAAATTTAAATATCGTCATTTTAAAAGTGCTAGACTGTACATCAAACATAAAAAATAGTACAATTACTGACTGACGAGTCGATTAATGAACGCGAGATGCGTATATTTATGAGATAGAGGACATCCGCCTTAAGTGGCAAGCACGGGAAGTGCTGATGTTGGACGCACTGATGTGAACAGTTTAAACGTCCACATATGCTTTGAGCATGTGCCTTGAGTTAAAAGGACAAGCCTTCGTGGCTTGCCCTTTTTTGTTATTTGATGTAAAGTGCCTGTCGTCCTTGCTGGTCATAACTCAATTCTAAGTTATGCCAATTAACCGGTTGGTTTTTAATACCGTAAGGATTATTAACATAGACGAGCTTCTTTTGCTTGTTGTATCCCGTGATCACGCAGGCATGTGATGACGGTGTAACGTTGACTTTACCAGTATTGGTTTCCCATGTTTGCATATTGTTAACATGATTAAAAGTGGTTGTGGTAATGATCAGCACGGGATGCCCATCGGAGATTAACTTGAGAATCGCTAAAAAATTGCTGCCAGAGGCATCTTCTATGTGGTTGGTATATTTACGTGCAACATCAAATAAAGGCCCGTGATAAACGCACCAGCCAGCATTAGCGACAGACATATGGCCGACAAAGCCCTGATTGGGGTTGCCGCGATATTTACCGTTGTCGGTGAAAGAATCAACATGAGCAATATTATCGGCGAGATCATATTTGTTAACCTTAATGTCATAATAATTCAGTAACATTGATAGGCTAGTAACCTCGCAGCCGTTGGGTAGATCGGGCAGTTGATTTTCTAGCGGGACATTGAGCCGCTGTTCTTCCTTCATTGTCATCCAATTAATTTCATTATAGATTTTATTTTTGTTAAAAAGGTAAATCAATCCTATAATGAGAATTAACGTAATGGGAATGAGTAAAAATAAATACTTAAGATCAAATTTTTGCTTTTTCATAGTGTCATTTTAACAAATAAAAAGCTAAAAATGCTGAATTGAATCCTTAAAAAGGATGACAAAAAATTTTTTTGTAGTATTTTGTAATTATAACCAATGAAAAAGGAAAGTTTATTTTGGAAATTAATTTAAAAGATCTCAACGAAAAAATTGAAAATCAAGATTATATTCAAGATCTTGAAACAGTTAAATATGCCGACATTAGCAAGTCGAAGAGCAAAATCAAGCCGTATGCTGAAAAGATGGTCAAGGAAGTTATCGCTGCTTTTAAGCATAATTCATTGATCCAAACGCAACTAGCAGTGACGGGTCAGCGGCCGGCTACTTTTGCCTTGGAGACAAATATTATCAATTTGCCTTATAGCAATTACAAACGAGTTGCTAACTTCTTTGAAGAGGGTAAGGAATATCCTTTAAATGTTTACTTTGAAACGCGCTCTGAATACGTTAATGTTTCAGGCTTTAGAATTGATCAATTAGCCAGTGAAGCAGAGATCGAACAAGATCCAGCGAAGATTGTTGATCAACTGGTGGAGGCAATTATTGAAAAGCTAACCACAATACGTGAATATAAGAAGCCTGAAAAAAAGGAAGCAGAAAAGAAAACCGCTACTAAAAAGGCAACCAAGAAAACTACTAAGAAGTAAAAAAAGACGCAACCGAATTTTCGATTGCGTCTTTTGTAATTATTTAATTTCTTTAAACTTAGTCAGCGAGTGATCGTTAGTGTAGAAGAAGAAGTCTTCAAGCACTGCATTCTTGATGACCCCTTTTTCAATAATAGGGTTGATTGAATCAGAAGTGTCAGGATACTTGGCTGAAAAACCTAGGTTGAGGTAGGCCTTGTTGACACTGTAGTAGAAATAGTGCGTAACATCATCGATCCAGTCAGTGCCCCTGTACATTAACTCAATGTGCTTCTTCTCATTATCAATTAGCACATCGTACAAGTTATCGATCCATTCTTTTAGCTCTGCTTGCTCAGTTTTACCTAATTTTTGGTAGCCTAAGCGGAACTTGTAACCAGGATAAATTCCACTAAATGAAGTGCCACGTAAAGCTAACTTAACAATTTCAGCTGTTCGTACCATTTTGCCTTGTCCGAATAAATAAAGCGGAGCGTAGAAGGCAGAATGATAGAGAGCTGTCTCTAGGATAACGTTAGCTGCCTTCTTTTGTAGTGCATCCCCGCCTTGGTAGATTTTATTCAAAATCCGAATCTTCTTTTGCAGGTAAGGATTGTCATCAGCCCAGTTAATAACGTCTTTTGCTGTATTTGAGTCCGTCAACTCGTTGATAACGTAGCTGTAGCCTTTATTGGCAATAGATTCCAAATATTGCAAGGCATTCAGCACAGCTGCTTCCTCTGGTGTGATGGCATCTACCTTAATTTGCTCTAGCCCATTTTTCATTTGGAGTCCAGATGAAAAAGATAGTGCTCCGAATGCGTGAAGCAAGGCATCTTGCACCGGCTTGTCTAATTGTAAAAATTCTTTTTTATCTTCTCTAACTGGAACATTACGGGGTTCCCAGATAATATCATTCAGGCGGGACCAAGCAGATTTGTCAACCCGGTCCTCCATGTCATTCCAGTTAATTGCTTTGTAATATTTTTCAGTCATATTTAATCTCTAAAATCACTCAAAGAGCTGATATTCCCACGTAATTCCTTAGGCTTTTGGACTTGCTTAGTACTCTCACCAGCAGAAAGATCGTGTACGATTTTTCGTACATTTTTGACATCTTGGTTAGTACCACTAAATTCCAAAAGATACAAAATAGGCACTTTCAATGTTGCCGCGATCTTTTTGGCAGTTTGAGCAAAGAGGTCGTTAAAGTTTCGGTTGCCACAACCGATAATCCCTATAATATTTTTTTGTTATCTTTATACGTTAAAAAATCAACGACTGAATCCATCATGAAGTCCTGATATGAGGGTACGATTAAGATATAAGATTTTCCCATATCATACTTAGGGTTGGCATCGTCGATTTGATGGGCCGAAAGTTGAGTTTTCTTAATAAAACGTTCCGTTTGCCCAGTAATTGAATAAAAAGCTATTGCTACCATAATGTTCCCTAATAAATCTAATGTACTAGTAAGATCTTCTCACTATTCAATTATTATCCTATTCAAATTTTGCTTTTTTTACCATATAATTGAAAAAAAGGAGGGCGAGATATGTTCAGCTGGAATATCATTGGGATCTTAATTTGGGTTGCCATCATTCTTTATTTAGTTTTTATCGTCCAAAACATTCGTCAAAGACGAATCAAGATGATTATCAAACAGCATAAACGCTTTAGTTGGCCGAATATGGCTCTTAATATTGTGGAAATTGTAGTACTTTTATTAGCTGCAGGTTGGATGTTTAATCAGACCTTTATGGACAATCCAGACCTGGAAGATGCAAATCGTATTACTTCAAACGTGAAGTATGAGCCACTGATAATGCGTACAGGTGCGGGAAATTCAAGCTATGTAACGATTAATTCTGCTAAGAAGAGATATGGCTCACAAACTTATACTTTTTATCGCGATGGCAGCAAGGTCACGATTGGTAGTGACTATGCCTCGATTGCTTATGGTAACACTGCGCTTGATGTGAATGCCGAGAAGATTCCTTATGTAAAAAAGGAATTGGCTAAAATGGATAAAAAGTATCAACGTGCTTACGTGGCAATTTATACGGCTAAGTACAAGCGGAATTGGCAAAATGGAATCGGGATGCATGCAGGTCATTTAGCAACTCGGTACTACTTAATTCGGGTGCCAGATTCAAGCTTTATTAAGCAAGAAAAATAATGTTTAAAAACTAAGAAAAAGTTAGGCGAGCAACTACCTAACTTTTTTTTTGTTTAATTTTCTTTTCTGGTTACGCTAGCTAACAAGCTGCCTTCAACGAAAGCCAGGATGAAGCTAGCTGTTAAGAAGTCCATTACGTTACCTGACGAGAATGCTGCGAAAATCATAAAGGCGATTGAAAGCAACATTGAGCTGATCAAATAAGTACGCGTTTCTTTGTTCATTAGCCACTTGATTAAAGCGTAGAGCAGGATAATGACATAAGGCCCAATGAACAACAGCATGCCGATCCAACCAAGTGAATAAATTTGACTAGTGAAATCACGTTCAAGGTTGAAAATGTTGGTTTCTCGTGTGTAAGAAATGCCCAGGAACTTGTCGAGCCGATTGTTGTTAGTCTTCACAACTTGATCAAGCATCGCTTTTTCTACATGTCGGTTTTGCATTCTAGCGGTGCCTGGCTCGTTCATGATTTTGAGCCAAAATTCAGGATCGTATTTATAAGGGTAGCTTTTAAAAACAAACTTCTTATTTAAGGCGTAATCTTGATAATGATTGCCGATGAAATTCGTTAAAAATTCCTTGCGCTGTTTACCTTGAGGATATTTTTTTAAGCCAGCATTTAATTCTCGCTTGGCCTGTGTCAAAGAATCATCGGATTGCTGAGCCAAATATTTTTCATAATTATAGCGCTGGATTGCTGGACCAAAGGGGATGATGGCAAAGGTGCCAGCTTCGATTAAAAGCGCCACGATAATGGCTTTGCCGTTTTTGTTAACATCCTTAACAATAAATAAGTGGAAAACATACAGCAAAATACTGATAATCACGCCACCGATTAAACCGATGAGGGCCACTTTGGTTCCTAACTCGATCATCGCTAAAGCTTGAACTACGTTCAAAGTGACGATTTTCCAGTTAAAACGACTGAACATGAAGTAAAGCATCAGAGGCACCAGCATAAAGAGTACGGCTGATACCATGTTGGCAAAATTGAAGAAGCCTTTGGAGGCCATATGGGAGTAACCGATATTGGGGTTAACAAACCATTCAAAAATATTAGCGCTAATCGGGCCTGTCTCGTAGCTTCTAAGCGAAATGACAAAAAGATTGGTAATGACAATTGTAAATGAAAAAAGTCCGCTGATGCCTTCGATAACGTGTCTGAATTGCTCCTGACTGAAATTCAATTCTTTTGTAAAAAAGATCACCATCAGAGGTAAAAGCATTCTAATGAGATAAAAAATTTCGCTTACGGTTGAATAATTGTAGTCATTAGGATTAATGCTGTTAAAGTTTTTGACGTGGATTAAGTGAATAATCGAATACAAAATTAGTAGGGCTAAATATAGAATTAACCACTTGTCTTGCCCTAATTTTTGCCAATTTTGCTTTTGACTGAAAAACATACAGAAAATCACAAAAACAGCTAAAATTCGGATAATCGTAGGTAGAGTAAATGGTAAAACTTCCGCTAATTTACCGTTGTAGAACCAATAAAGGTCTAAAAAGGGCTGGATTAAAATAAACCAAAATAAAACAGTTCGCGTTTTTTCTTTCATAAAATATTTCCTCTCGTATCGATGTCCTAATTTTAGGCAAAAAAATAGCTCGCGTAAACATTGCGCGGGCTATTTTTGTCAAATTTTACTTCTTGTCTGCTTCTTTTTTATCGTCGTTCTTCTTGGCAATTTTTTCAATCTTAACTTCATTAGTTGAAGCAGTCTTACTGTTCTTGGCAGCGCGAGCAGTCTTTAAATTCTTGAAGTTAACTACAATCTTATTGTTCAAGTCGCTGATAGCAGTGGCGTCAACGGGATCGTATGAAGTAATTGCAAGCAATGCGGAATTTTCGTAGATCTTTTCAACTTTGCCTTGGAATGGCTTCTTAAGTTCTTCTTCTGATTTGGCACCAACGATTGCACCAACTTTTACATCTGCTTTTTTCATCTATAATTCTCCCTTCCGAGAAAAAGTTTTAGTCTTTTATAACACAAGAATGCTATTATAAAAAAGCAACATTTTCAAGTGGGGAGAATCAGGTTTTGAAAAAAATAATTCTTATTGCAGGACCTAGTGGTGCTGGCAAGACGACTGTTTCAGAATATTTAACTGAAAAATATGGTATTCCACGCGTATTAACGCATACCACGCGGCCGATGCGATCAGGCGAGGAGCAGAATGTTTCTTATCATTTTGAAACCGATGAAACTTTTGCCCAGCTGCACTTTTTTGAACATATTAAGTATGGATCTTATCAGTATGGCTCAAGTCGTGAAGCATTGAATTTAGCTTGGAAAAAAAGTGACTTAGTTTCTCTAATTGTCGATATCAAAGGCGTTTATACCTATATTCAGCAATTGGGTGACAAAGTCTATTTCCTTTATATAACAACATCTACCAAAAAAGAGCTAGAAGAGCGTTTGCTCAAGCGCGGTGATGATCCAAGTAAGATTAAAGAAAGACTTAGTGGTAGTGAATTAAATTCATTGCCAGCTGATCTGAAAAATTACGCTCATATATTAATTAACGACAATTTAACAAAGACCAAAAGTGCTCTCGATGCACTGATAGCAAAGCTTCGCTAGCTTTTTGGGTCTTCCCTTTTTTACATAAAATGTGTTTTTTAATAAGGTTTCTTAACGCGATGGTAGCTCTTTTGAAACATTCGTGTAACATTCAATCGGTATTATATAAAACGTCAATTGATTTAAGAAATCAAAAAAACAATTTAGTAATTTTTAGAGGAGACAATTAATTTTGAATTTTAGACGTACTTTAGTAAAATACACCGCAGCTTTATCAGTATTCTTTACCGGTATCTCAGCTATCAATGTTCCATCAACTGTTCACGCTGATGACGTTGAAAACACTATTGTAACTACTAACAACTCAACTTCAGATCTTGAAACTACTAAACCTGACTCAAGTTCAGTTAAGCAAGAATCAGCTGCTACTAAGAAGCGTAATGCAGTTGTTAAGCTTGTTAAGAAGCAAATCGGCAAGCCTTACATTTACGGTGCTGCTGGTCCTAGCGGTTTTGACTGCTCAGGCTTAACTACTTACGTTTTCAAGAATGCTATTAACAAGACTTTGCCAAGAACTACTTACGGTCAAATTACTCTTGGTAAGACCATTTCAGTTTCAACTAAGAAGCTTAAGAAGGGTGACTTATTATTCTGGGGTAACTACCATGTAGGTATCTACGTAGGTAACGGCAAGTTTGTTCACGCTCCAGCTCCTGGTCAAAATGTTAAGCAACAAACCTTAGCTTCATTTTACCCATCATCAGCTAAGCGTGTAATCGACTAATTGCGTTAGTCTTCCTAAAAATAAAATATCTAATTAAGATAGTTAGGGAAATCTCCCTAGCTATTTTTCTTTTTGACGGAAACGTAATATTTATTAAATCAGTATTACTTTTGTAACACTACTGTAACATTAGGACATTATTATAGATTTTGTTAAATACGTTAAAGAAATTTAAAGATTTTTCGATGAATTAATATTTTCGTTACCAGCTTAAGTAATAAATTCTAAGAATGCTTATATATATAGTGAAAACATATAGGAGAATTTGATGAATATTAAGAGCAATTTCGTAAAAGTTACCGCAGCTGCTGCATTAACTCTGACCGGTGTAGCTGCAGTAAATGTCATCAAGCCAGATTCAACTAATGCTACTGTTCAAGCTGCTACTACCAAAGTAAAGATTAACTACATTGCAGGTTATGGAATTAACATCTGGGACAACTACAATGGTGGCCACTTTACTGGTCAACGTGCTCAACATGGTACTACTTGGAATGTTTTTGACACCAAGACTGATAAGAAGGGCCGTACATGGTACCAAATTGGTGATAACCAATGGATTTTAGCTCAATATACTGTTGATGCTAGTTCAGATAAGGCTCAAGCAGTTAAGAAAGCTAAAAAGGCTAAGAAGTCAGTTCAAGCAACTGGTGATGCTTCAGCAGTTATTACTTTGGCTTCAGCACAATTAGGCAAGTCCTATGTTTGGGGTGGTACAGGAACTAACGGTTTTGACTGTTCAGGTTTGGTACAATATGTTTACTCTAACGCTGCTGGCGTGAAGTTGGGTAGAACTACTTATGATCAAGTTAAGCAAGGATCAACCGTTTCTATGGATAATCTTCAACCGGGTGATTTGCTTTTCTGGGGTAGTGCAAGTGCTCCATATCACGTAGGTATCTATGTTGGTAACAACCAATACATCCACGCTGCTACACCAGGTCAAGGCGTAATCAAGCAAACTTTGAGTTCATACTTCTACCCAAGTGTTGCTAAGCGTGTTTTAAATTAAGATAGTAAGTAATGAAGACGGATTCCAGTGATCCGTCTTTTTTGTAATATTGTAATGTTCCAATTTGCTTCTTGAGGTAGGACATGCAATAATGAAGGCGTTACATAGTAAGAGTGGGTAATTTTAGGTGAAAAGTTTTCACCTGTTTCGCTACCAAGGGGATTCAATTATGAAACATAATTTTTTTAAAGTGGGAGCGGCTGCAGCCCTGACCGTTACGGGTGTTTCCGCAATCACATCAATGAAAACTGTTCGTGCAGCTAATTTTACTGCGATTAAGCAAGTTAAGATTAGCTATTTACCAGGTAAGAGCCTGAATATTTGGACCAACTATGAGAATGGTCAATTCATGGGCTACCGTGCTAAGGACGGCACGGTCTGGAATGTAGCTGAGACTGCACTCGATAAGAAGGGCAACTTGTGGTACAAGGTTGGAACGCGTGAATGGATTGAAGCGCGTTATACCGTAGATGTTACTGCTGGAGAAAAAGCAGAAGTATCGCAAGCACCAACTGTTAAGAAAACGGAAGCTAAGCAGACAAAGACTACTGTTAATAAGAAGACAGCGGCAGTAGCTACTAAAACGGCTACTCAGAAGAAGGCTGAAAAGATAGCTAAGGTGAAGAAGGCTAAGCAAATTGTTAATACGGCAATCAAGAAGACTAGCCAAAATACTAACCAAACTTCTTCAACGCAAGCTACTAGTAAGGCCGCTTCAATTGTTGCGCTAGCTAAACAACAGATAGGTAAGAATTATGTCTGGGGTGCAGAAGGTCCGGATTCATTTGACTGTTCTGGCTTAGTACAATATGTTTACCAAAAAGCGGCCGGCGTTAACTTGCCAAGAACAACTTATGATCAAGTTAAGGTTGGTCAAACTGTTTCATTGAACAACTTGCAGCCAGGTGACTTAGTCTTCTGGGGTTCAACGACAGCTCCATACCACGTTGCAATTTATGTAGGAAACAATCAATATGTAAACGCAGCAACACCGGAGCAAGGTACTATTTTGCAAACGGTATCGAGTTACTTTACACCATCGATTGCTAAGAGAGTGCTATAGAGAAGTAATTTTGAATACTTTTAGGCAGGCGATTAATGCGCTTGCTTTTTTGTATTGATAAAAGTTTTCTCTAGACTGAAAAATTCTACTTTTTTGCCATAGTTTTCAGTGTGGAGAAAATTATGGCAAAAATTAAAGAAGGGATTAAAATGACACCCATCAAGACCGTTTAAGCAGAGCCATGTCCAGAAATTCAACGCAGTATACTCACCTTTGCAGCGAGTATATTAAGCAAGCGGTAAATGCGTTCTTAGGACAAATGATGTCAGTTGAATAGATTTGACATCATGACCTAATATTTTCTGACATTATTGATTTTCTAACTGAATAGCTAGTAGCGGTATAATTAAAGCCGATATTAATTAGAAGGGGTGGATTGAATGGCGAAGAGACACCAATATCTTTGGTGTTTGGTTGAATTGCCTAACGGCAAACGCGAATGGTACTGCATTTCTAAGGTATTGCGCAAGGCCTTGCTTTGGGAGAAAAATTATCTGCATAATCGATACTGGCGCAATACTTTAATTGGTAGCTACCTCAATGTTGCTCGCACGCGTTATCATCATGATCAGGCAATTATTACAGTAGGAAGGGTAATCCGAGTGAAAATTTTATATTATCCTACTCAGGATTGGCATTGGACACGCAATCAATTCATTGCGGCTAGCCAACTGGAAAATTTTACAACCGCCTATAATTATATGAAGCACAATTATGCTTGGTATAACAAGCTATTGATTCATCATGCGTTACGTCATTGGCGTAGAATAAGCGCTTCTAAACATTGCAATAAATTCTAAATCATATTAAAATAATAAAAGAAAAGGAGCTAGCGAGTACCAGTCGCTAACTCCAATCGTAACTTAAGATGACTGTTGTTTCGGCTAATCCTTGTGATTAGCTTTTTTTGTTATCGCATACGCAATAGCCAAACGAATAGCGAAAACGCCTAAGGCATTCAGCACAATCGCAATAGCGATAGCCCAAGCAATCATTTGGAAGCCTACTTCTCCAGTCTACCCAATTTATGCATAGCTTCCACCTCCATAACTTAAGAATTGATCGAGGGGTGTGTAGCCATGCTAAAGTTACTAAGTCTTAGCGGTAGCTAACCGCTACAATAGACCTAAATATTATTTTACATGAAGATTGTTGAACAGACTACAATATTTGTTACTATCTAAAACGGCTCAAGCAGGATGTACAACTGCTTGAGCCGTTTTGCATATCAACGTATTTCATTTTCGATGCTTTACAATCTGTTTATTTTTCAATGTGCTATTTTGCCTGAAAAATCTGAAACTGTAGCTATAATGTTTGCCGATTTGTACACGGTACTTGTGCGTGTTGATTAACTTGGTTTTGCCAGGTCGGTAAGTGATCGTTGTTGTGTAGCCGTCACCGTAAAAAGTGGTGCCGAAGTTGCGCACCTGTGTCGCTTGCCGCTTTTTCTTGGTGGTCAAATCCGTGATGTAAATTTTCGGCTGACCAGAAATTCGCTCGGTTGTTGAGTAAGACCATGGCGTTTTACCACCAACTAATTCGTAGGGAAAAACGCCGGCAGCTGGATAAACGATTCGGCTTTTCACAGGCTGACGCAAAATATCATCAGCAAATAGTCCATGTTCAACAGAATACAAGACATTATTTTCAGTGCCATAAGCAGCACCAATTCCCATTCGGGTGGCTCGCGTCGACAGGATCATGCCGCGGTGACCGATGTTGCCATTACCTGCAATATTATTATCTTCACGTATCAGATCGGTGACGATCTCGCCAGCGGTAGTTCCGCTAGTTGATTCTGAAAAATTGATATTGCCCAATGTGGTATTTTCCGCTGTGTCCCAGTCAGTATCGCTGATGTAGCCAGGCTTGACGTAACCTTGTAAGCCATGGGCTCGCAGATTTTGCTCCGCGTTAACTGAAGCTAGCGCGGCAGCACCAAGTTGTGCGTTAACGTTGTCATTAGCATAGTTAGCGTCATCAGGCAGTCCAACCAATGAGCGGTAATAATTGACATAAGCCATTGAAGTTTTGATGTAATCAGGGTCAAGCACTCCCGCTGAAAAAGGAATACCAAAATTTGGCTGCATGGCAAAAAGTGAAATCCGATCGTAATTCTTCTGGCTCAAACGATGATAGCTTTTTTGAAAAGTGCGCACCTTTTTTGCCTCACTAGCACTATATTTAGCAGCCATTACAGGCGTGTTAGTAGGAACTAACAAAAATGTGAGAGCAAAAAGGAACAGCAGATTATGTTTTTTCATATTTTTCCTAGTCTAGTTAGGCCAAATATTGACGGAAGCGTCCTTGGTCGTCGGGCGCGATGTTCGCTTCGATGTGTACGCCATCGTCTTGGTAGTCTTCACGTAAAACTTGGGCGTGATCATGCAGGTAAGCCAGTTCCTTACCCGCGCTTAGTGGCAGGATCAAGTCAAACTTTTCATAGTTGGCAAAAACGCGCTTGGTGATCAAGTCGGCCAGTAGTTTGATCGATTTTGGATCGATGGCGGAATAAAGAATGTCGTCGCCTTCGATCTGTGGGTAATTGCGATCAGTCTTATCAGCCTTGTTGTAGGCGGTAATCATCGGAATTCCTTTAACGCCAATTTCATCTAAAACGTTCTGCGTTGTCCGAATCATTTGCACCATGTTCGGGTCAGAGGCGTCAACAACGTTGATTAATAAATCAGCATCACGCGTTTCTTGCAGGGTAGCCTTGAAGGATTCAACCAAGTTGTGGGGCAGTTTGGAAATGAAACCGACAGTGTCAGACAGAATGAAGCTAAAGTTATCTTTCAAGTCGATCCGCCGCACGGAAGTATCTAGCGTAGCAAAAAGCATGTTTTTAACGAAGACTTCCTTGTCGGCTCCTTCTTTAGAAAATTCACGCAATAGTCCGTTCATTGTGGTTGATTTACCGGCATTGGTGTAGCCAACGAGAGCGACTTTAGGGATGCGACTTTGGTTGCGTCGTGCCGCTTTGATTTCTTCCTGGCCGGCAACAGCCTTCAATTCTTTCTTGATGGCTGAAATTTGCTTGCCAATTGTCCGCCGGTTCAACTCTAGTTTACTTTCACCGGCACCACGGTTAGCGAAGCCACCACCACGCTGCTGGTCCAAGTTGTTCTCGGAGGGATGCAAGCGGGGGAGTTCATATTGCAATCGTGCTAGCTGTACCTGCAATTTAGCTTGCTTGGTACGCGCTCTGTTAGAAAAGATCTCAAGGATCAATTCCGTCCGATCGATTACTCGCATCTTGGTTAATTTTTCCAAGTTACGGATTTGGACCGGTGTCAATTCATCATTTAAGACTAATACCTTGGCTTTCAATCCCTGAGCCATAGTTCTAATTTCATTGATTTTGCCGACACCGAGGTAGGTCCCAGCGACAATTGATTCTGCATTTTGAAAACTTTGTCCAACTACTTCCATGTTGTTGGCTTCAGTCAAGTTGGCCAGCTCGGTCATGTAGTAGTCGAAGTTTGGGTCGTTTAAGTTTACGCCCGCGATATATGCTTTTGTCTTTTTAGGTTGATTATCAATCATAAAAACACCTCGTTATTTGTTGTTAAGTTTATTGTATTACAGATCCATATAATAAGGAAAGAAGTCGAATTGATTGGAAAGAGGTAGAAAAAAAGCGGTCAAATGACCACTCGTAAGATGTGTTTTGAAGGATGCAAGTAGAATTATTTATTTTTATGCTGATCTTTCTTATTCACTACTGCTATAGTTCGTGTAACTACTTCAACTTCATTAGGCTTGCCTTGAAAATATGTTTCAAATTCTTTAATTGATTCTTCAATATTTAGCATAATTAATCAACTCCTATCAATACTTAACATAGTTGTAGATGCTTTTTGCTAGTTTAGTCTTATTTATATGATACAATGTAAGTACAATGTAAGGCAAGGTGATAACAACAATGAAAGATACAAAGATTACAGCTCGTATGGATCCTGAATTAAAGAACGAGGCTGAAGAATTATTGGCGGATATGGGATTGAATTTTTCGGTTTGGATTAACATAGCTACGAAAGCTTTAGTTAATGAAAGAAAAATTCCATTTGAAGTTAAAGCAAGTCCTTTTTACAGTAATGAAAATATGAATGTACTTAAGACCAGGTATGAAGAATATAAAAAGGGGACTTCAATTTCTCATCACAAGCTTCTGGAGGATGATGGATGACTGTCAGATGGAAAGATGAAGCTTGGAATGAGTATGTAAATTGGCAAACAGAGGATAAGAAGACGCTGAAACGAATCAATAAATTAATTAAGTCTATTCAACGCGATGGATTATTCGAAGGCATAGGTAAACCAGAGCCTTTAAAAGGTGATTTGTCAGGTTTGTGGTCGAGAAGAATTAATGACGTTGATCGTTTAGTATATGTTCCTGAGGAAGATAATAATTTTACAATTATTGAATGTAAATCACATTATCGAAAAAATAGTTAGAGTAAGGAATAAACATACATAGTAAATACAATGATTCAGCATCAATGCATTCCATTTTTGAGGGATGCATTTTTCATTTCTACTCAAAGTATTTGCCGCATGTAAACCTTTTAAGGGTGGTCAAAATGGGTTCTTGAGTATATAATAATAACGATTATAGGATTAAGAGGATTAAAATGGAAAATAACGCAGAATCAAGTAATAAACCGATACATCGTCATCGCCATCATCACCACCGTCGTCACCGTAAGTTCTGGCGCGGTTTTTGGATTGTTATTGGCGTGATCATTGTAGTCGGTCTTTTTGTTTGCGGGGTGATCTACAAGAATTTGCGTGATACGACGCAGAATATGTACACTCCCGTTGCTAAGACTACCAAGAGTAATAAAGGACGTACTCTTGATAATTTGCTGAATGAGAAAAAGCCAATTAATATCCTATTATTAGGTACAGATACTGGTGCCATGGGTCGTCACTGGAAGGGTAGAACTGATACCATCATGATGATGTCGATCAACCCTAAGACCAATAGTACAAGCATTGTCTCAATTCCACGTGACTCAAACGCAATCTTCCCAGATTACCCACAATATGGTGTAACTAAGATTAACTCAGCTTATACATTGGGCGGGGTTAGCGAAACAATTAAGACACTTGATAAATATTACAGTGTTCCAATTGACGGCTACATCATGATCAATATGGGTGGTTTGAAGAAGGCAATTGACCAAGTTGGGGGAATTGATGTAACTTCTCCATTAACTTTCAACAATATGGGTTATAGCTTTGTCAAAGGCCAGACTTATCATATGAATGGTAAAAAGGCTTTAGCATTTGCCCAACTTCGTCATGGTGACCCTCGTCAGGATTATGGTAGACAAGAGCGTGACCGCTTGGTAATTATGGCCTTGCTTAAGAAGTCTGTTTCACCTTCAACTTTGCTTAATTCAAGTTTCTTGAATTCCATTTCTAGCGAGATGCAAACTGACTTGACCATGAATCAAATGTACAAGATTGCTATGGATTATAGAAAAGCCACTAACAATCTTTCTCAAGATCATGCTCAGGGTGTAAGTAAAGAAACGCAAAACCCTAAGTTTGGCACAATGGAAATTGAAGTGGTAAGTAAAGATGAGCGTCAACGAGTTTCTGACAAGATCAGAACGGCGCTAGAATTGCCACATGTTAAGGTAGCTGCTAACAAGGCCAGCTATATTATGAATCATTAATCGTTATTAAAGGAAAAGGTAAATGGAACAAGAGCAAAAGCAAACTGAAAATACAATTGATCTTACTCAATTGCTACAAATTTGCCGTCGCCACATCTGGGCACTGATTATCTGGAGTGTCGGTCTGGCTTTAGTCGGCTGGAGCGTCGCTAATTTTATTATTTCACCAAAGTATACTTCTAATGCACAGATCTTGGTTAACCAAAAGGCTAACAAGAATGACCCGAATGCGGCATATAATACTCAACAAGCTAACATGCAAATGGTTACTACCTATAAGGATATTGTAACTAGTCACGTTATCTTGAAGGACGCATCAGATCGTTTGGCTAACCCTGTACGTGTAGTTAGAAAAGCTAGACCTGCTAAGTACAGAACTAATGAAGAGGGCCGCCGAGTATTAGTAAGAAAGGCTCAACCAGAAGTAGTTGAACGTAGCGGTAAGAGCTACAGCGTTTCTACTAGCGAATTAGCTAAGAGCGTTTCAGTTAATACCCAACAACAATCACAGGTCTTCTCAATTTCTGCTACTGCAGATACACCTGAAAAGGCAAAGGTTGAAGCTAACGCTGTAGCGCGTTCATTCAGAGATCAAATTCCTAACATCATGAACATTAACAACGTTACGATTGTTGCGCCAGCAACTGATGGTAGTCAATCATCACCTAATGTGAAGCTCTTTACCTTGGCTGGCTTTGTTATTGGCTTGGTTTTAAGTTTCGCAGTAGTCTTAATTCGTGAAATGTCTGACACTACAGTTAAGGATGATGCATTCTTGACTGACACCTTAGGTTTAGTTGACTTGGGTCAAGTGTCACACTTCCATGTGTCATCATCATTTGTCATTAGAAAAAAGAATAAGAATTCTAATGGCCCTAAGCGTAGAAGCCGTCGAGTATAGGAAAGGAGAAGCGAATGTCATTATTTAGAAAAAAACGTGGTACCGATGATACGATTAAGCATGGTGCCCAATTAATCACAGTTGCTGATCCTCGTAGTGCGGTAGCTGAACAATTTAGAACAATTAGAACTAACATTAACTTCATGGCAGTTGATGAAGAAATTAATACTTTAGCCTTTACTTCAGCCAACATTAGTGAAGGTAAGTCAACTGTCACGGCTAACGTGGCGATTACTTATGCCCAAGCAGGACGCAAGACTTTATTAATTGATGCCGACTTGCGTCGTCCAACTTTGCACAGTACATTCAACGTTAAGAACAATACTGGTTTGACAACTGTTCTTACTTCAGAAGCTGACGAAATCAACTTAAATGATGTGGTTGAAGAAAGTGGAATTGAAAACTTGTCAATCTTGACTTCTGGTCCGATTCCACCAAACCCAGCTGAATTGATTGGTTCACGTAGAATGGAAACCTTCATTGAATTGGTTAAGTCACATTACGATATGGTTATCGTTGACTTGGCGCCTGTTCTTGAAGTGTCTGATACGCAAGAATTGGCTAGTCACCTTGATGGTGTAGTTCTAGTAGTACGTCAAGGTGTTACGCAAAAGGCTGGGATTACTAGAGCTGTGCAAATGCTGAAGTTTGCTAAGGCTCGAATTCTAGGCTACGTTATGAACGATATTAGAGCTGAAAACGGTGGCTATGGTTACGGCTACGGGTATGGCTATGGTTATGGATATGGCGCTGAGAAGAAAAAGGGCCTGTTCGGTAGAAAAAAGAGTGACGATCAATAATGGTTTTAGTCGATATTCACTGCCACATCTTGCCTGGCATTGATGATGGCTCAAAAGATTGGGACACTTCAATTAAGTTAGCCAAGGCTGCGGTAAAAGATGGCGTAACGCATGCAATTTGTACGCCGCATACACTGAATGGGCGTTATACGAATCATAAAGATGATATTATCTGGCTAACTGATCTTTACCAAAAAAAGTTAGATGAAGCTAAGATCCCATTGACAGTCTTCCCCGGACAGGAAGTTCGTTTGTCGGGAGACTTGATTGATGCGCTTGATAACGATGACATCTTGTTCTGTGATGAAGACGGTACTTACATGCTGTTGGAATTTCCAAGTGAAGATGTGCCAACTTATGCGCAAGACACGATCTTCAAGATCATGCAGCGCGGGGTGACGCCGATTATCGTGCACCCGGAGCGCAATAGCCGCATCTTGAAGGAACCCGAGATCTTGCAAGGGATGCTGGAGCAAGGATGCTTGGTGCAGATTACTGCTAGTTCTTATACTGGAATTTTTGGCAAGAAGATTGAAGAGATGTCGCGTAAGTTGATTGCGGCGGGGCAGGGATGTACCTTTGCCAGCGACGCACACGACTTGCCAAGACGGCAGTATCAATTGAGTGAAGCTTATAAAAAGATGAGTCAAGAATTCAGTCAAGACCTAGCTCAGCAGTGGCAAGATAATGCTAGAAGTATCATCAATGGCGACCCAGTTCAGATGGATTGGCACCCATTGAAGCAGAAAAAGAAGTTCTGGTTATTTTAATTTTTGATGTAAATATGCAAGTTTGCATCTAAGCTGCATAGAGCGTGGTAATATTAACAGAGAGTGTATTTAATAGATCAGAGACTAGAGTATAAGAGGAATATGATGGTAATGGAGAAGCTACAGGTTAATCCGGCAAAAGTTAAGGGACGTCCAGTGTATCATACGATTAAGCGTATATTTGATATACTAGCTAGTGCACTTGGGTTAATCTTACTGTCTCCGTTATTTTTATTTCTGATAATAAAAATAAGACATGAAGATGGTGGCCCGGCCTTTTATTCACAAGAGCGAATTGGTAAGTATGAAAAGCCATTCAAGATGTGGAAGTTCCGTTCAATGGTTGTGAATGCTGACCAAATGCTAGATCAACTAGAAGACGAAAACGAAGTTGACGGAGCAATGTTCAAGATCAAAAATGATCCAAGAATTACCAAGATCGGTCACACGATTCGTAAGTACAGTCTTGATGAATTGCCACAACTTTGGAATGTGCTGATTGGTGACATGTCATTAGTCGGCCCTCGTCCACCTTTGCCAAGTGAAGTAGCTGAGTACACTGATTATGACAAGCAACGTTTGCTAGTTATGCCAGGTTGTACTGGTCTGTGGCAAGTAACACGCCGCAGTGAAGCGGACTTCGACGAAATGGTTTGGCTTGATATTGTTTATATCAACCATTCCGGCTTGTGGGAAGATTTTAAGTTGATTATTAAGACAATTGGGGTGGTTATTCATCCTAATGGAGCGTATTGATGAAAAAGAAAACCCGCGTTCTCCATGTTGCAGAAGCTGCAGGTGGAGTAGAGCGATACTTAGAAACTCTATTTAAATACACTGACCATAATCAAGTTGAGAATATACTGATTTGTTCACAAAATTACGATTATGAAAGAATAAAGCAGTTAGCTGATCGAGTAATTGTGATTAAAATGGCACATCAAATTGATAGCAAGGCTGATATTAAATCAGTTAGAGCTATCCGTCATTATATTAAGCAAATCAAACCTGACATTATATATGCTCACTCTAGTAAAGCTGGTGCACTAGCTCGAATTGCCGACTTAGGGATTAATAATAAAGTGATTTATAATCCTCATGGTTGGGCTTTTAATATGCAACAATCTCCTAAGAAAAAAGAAATGTATAAATGGGTTGAGCGAATTTCAGCCCACTTTTGCGATAAGATTGTATGTATTTCAGATGCTGAAAGAGAGTCAGCTTTAAGAGAGAAAATCTGTAAATCGAACAAGTTGCAGGTTATCTATAATGGTATTGATTTAGAGAAAATAAAGAATACTAAGTCCAAAACTAGAAAAGAACTCGGCATTCCTGAAGATGCCTTTATTGTTGGACAAGTTGGCAGATTGTCGGAACAGAAAGCGCCTGATACTTTTGTTAAAGCAGCTAAATTGATTAAAGAAGAAATTCCGAATGCTTATTTCATCTTAGTAGGTGATGGTGAACTTCGCAATCAAATTAAAAAGATGATTCATGAAGATGGATTAGATAGTAGCTTTTTGATTACTGGTTGGGTTGATAGTCCTGCATCGTATATGAAAATTATGAATGTAGGAACATTGCTGTCACGTTGGGAAGGGTTTGGTTTAGTTCTTCCAGAATATATGGCTTGTGGTGTACCTATAGTTGCGACTAATATTGATGCAATTCCAAATATTATTCAGAATAATGAAAATGGAATCTTAGTAAGGAAAAATAATTTTGAAGCAGTTTCCAAAGCTGTAAATGAATTATTTGATGAATCTAGCTTAATAAGACAATTGATCAATAATGCTGAGCAGATAGTAAATGAAAAGTACAATGCTATCAGATTAACTCATGAAAGTATTCAAATGTATTTGAGGTTATTAAATGATTAAAGTATTACATAGTGAACTTCAATCTAATATCGGTGGTATTGAATCTTTTTTGTTGAATTTAACCAAGTCAATGGACATGACGAATATCCATTTTGATATGTTGATGAAAGGCAACAATCCGTATTTAGAGAACGAACTAAAAGGACTAGGTGTAACAATCTACAAGGTACCCGCTGATCCCCTACAATATTCTAAGTTTGTAAAAAAATTACTTAAAGAAAATAATTATGATTTTGTATATGTGCATAAAAATTCTGCGGCAAATATTTTATTGCCAGTTATGGTGAAGAAGTATTCACATGCAAAATTAATAGTTCATTCACATAATACGAGTCCAAGTGGCGGTTCTAAAATTGCTATTGTGCTGCATAAATTCAATAGAAAAAAGTTATGCCAGTTAAGTGATTATCGCTTTGCTTGTTCGGATACTGCAGCAGAGTGGATGTTTGGTAAAGATTATCAAAGTAAAAATGTAAAAATTATAAAAAATGGTATAATTACTCAAGATTATGTTTATAATCCTGAAGTTAGAGTTAAAACGCGAGAACAATTAGGACTAAAAGGTAAGTTTGTAATAGGACATGTTGGTGCTTTTAGAGAGCAAAAAAATCACAAATTTCTACTTAAAATATTTTCGAAATTAGATGATCCTAATGCTGTATTAATATTGATAGGTGATGGCGTTTTAAAGCCTGAGATACAAAAAAGTGTTCAAAATATGGGATTAGCTGATAGAGTGCTTTTTTTAGGTACTAGACATGATATAGCCAATCTTTTACAAGCTTGTGATGTTTTTGTAATGCCATCTTTGTGGGAAGGACTGAGTGTTGCTGCAATAGAGGCGCAGGCAAGTGGATTGGAGACATTATTATCAGCTAATGTTTCTAAAGAAGTAAAAGTTACTAATCTTGTTAAATTCATTAATTTATCAGATATTAATGAATGGGAGACTAATTTAAGGAATATAGCTCAGAGCTCTGTTGTTAGAAAGAATGTTGGAAGGAAAATAGAAGTAGCTGGCTTTGATATGAAGAATTCGGCGCAATTTCTTAAAAAAATATTTGAATCGTAATGTAAAGTATGAAAGAGAAAAAATATGGATTTGAGTTTTATTATCCCCCTTTACAATAAGTCGGAAGAACAATTTAAAAGATGTATTTCATCAATCCTTAAAGTAAAGAATATTACATATGAAATTATTGTGGTTGATGATGGATCTTCACCAAATATGGGAAAAATATATAAAGAAATCTGTATTAATAATGGATTGAATTATTATTATGAAGATAATTCAGGTGTAAGTGCAGCTAGAAATTTTGGAATAAAAAAGGCTAAGGGAAAATACATTACTTTTGTAGATGCGGATGATTATATATGTCCAATAATATCAAGTGAAGATTTGTGTTCACAATGTGATTTAGTCATATTCAATGTACAAAAAACTAATGTTGATTATAATAAATCACATAAAGTAATACTAAATAATTGTATCAGCAATAATGTATTTGAAGGTAAGCAATTATTAGAAAAAACACTAGAAAATGGAATTTTAAATTGGGTATTTTCTAAGGTGTATAATCGAAAATTTTTACAGAAAAATAATATATATTTTGATACATCTCACGTTAATGGTGAGGATTTAGATTTCATTGTTAAATTGCTATTATCAAATCCTAGTACAATATATATAGATAAAATTCTGTATGTTTATTTATATAGCTATAGTACGGGGGTAGAAAGAGAAAAATTAAAGTTAAAAAATAATCTTGATGACATGTATTATATATGGAATTTACGTAAAAATATTCTACAAAAAATAGATTCAAATAATTTAGAAAATATAAGTAGTAATATTGACAACGAATATTGTAAAAATATTTTTGAAATATATTCACATATAGTTGATAACAGCTATAAAGAAGCAGAAAAGTATAAAAAATTTTTTGAAAAATTTATATATAAAATTAAACCTGATAATAAAAATATATCAGCGTTTAATAGACTAAAAATAGCTGCGATTGAACATAGTTGGTTAAAATTGATAAAAAAGTATGTTCAATTGAAGAAAAATGTAAAAAAAATAAACTCTATTAAGAATTAATAATATAATGTGTTATGGAATAGGACTTTGAAATGTACAAGATTCTGGTAGTCGGATATGGAAGTAATCCAGGTGGAATAGAAAGATTTATTACAAATTATTGTAGTCAATTTGATAATAAAAAGATACAAGTAGATATTTTGGGAAATGATCCAGAACCGTTAGCTTTTGAAAATAGGATAAAAGCATGGGGAGGAAGAATCTATATACTAAATATGCCCACAATAAAGAAAAATCCTGTAAGGCATTTTATAAGACTTAAGACCGTTACTAGAAAAATTTTTCCGAACTATGATTGTATATGGTTTAATACTTTAGATTTGAAAAATATAGAATTAATTAAATTAGCGAAAAAGATGCAAGTTCCTAAAATAATTATTCATAGCCATAATTCTAAATGGAGTAGCAAAGTGGGCGTAATTGATAATATTAGACATAAAATAAATAAAAAAAGAATAATTGAATATGGGACTGATTTTTGGGCATGCTCAGAAAATGCTAAAAAATGGTTATTTCCTCCAGAGTTATATAATAAAGTTAAGATTATCAACAATGCAATAAATGTAAAAGAGTTTGAATTTAATTTGAATGGTAGAAGAAAAATTCGTGATAAATATGATTTAAATAATTCTTTAGTTTTGGGTAATGTAGGCAGGTTGACTCAACAAAAAAATCAAATATTTTCTTTGAAAATCATGCAAAAGCTATCAAAGAAAATACCTAATTCAAAATTGATTTTGTTAGGTCAAGGAGAAGATGAAAAAATATTACGCAAAAAGGTAAAAGAACTAAAAATAGAAAAAAACGTAATATTTGCGGGTGTACAAAAAAATGTTAATGATTGGTATAGTTCTTTTGATCTTTTGCTACTTACATCGTTATATGAAGGTTTACCGTTAACAGCAGTAGAAGCACAAGCAAATGGTATAACTATGATTGTAAATAAGGCAGTGGTACCGAAACAATCAATAATCAATAATAATCTAAAATTATTGAGTTTAAAAGATGATCCTGAGATTTGGGCTAATGAAATCTTGAGTTTATATTTGCATAAAAAATTGAAAAGAGAAAATAATAAAAAAATAGAAAGGAATTTTGAAGAAAAGGGTTTTGATATAAGATTGGAATCTGATAAAGTACAACGGCTAATAATTGGTTAATTCATTAAGTATATTTGGAGAAAAAATTGAAAATATTTGTTATTGCACATAAACCATATAAAAATAAATTTGAAAATGTACCGGATATTTATGTTACTTTAACTGTAGGTGTAGAGAATGGAAATAAAAGTAATACAGGAGCATTAAAGGATAATACTGATATAAATATTTCATTAAAAAATCAAAGTTATTGTGAATTAACTGGGTTATATTGGATTTGGAAAAATTATAAAGATGATGTAATCGGTATAGATCATTATAGAAGATATTTTATAAAAGAAAATAATGGTAAACGAAAAGAATTAATAAATGAGGATGATGTGAAAAAGTATCTAAAAAAATATGATATTTTAGTACCAAAAAAATATTCTTTTCTTAATAATAAAACAGTCGGACAGCAATTTTGTTATTCACATGATCCTTTAGTATGGAGTTCAATAAGAGAAATAATAAAGGGTAAATATCCGGAATATTTGAATGATTTCGATGAAATAAATTATCAAAATTATGAATATCTTTTTAATATGTTAATTTGTCGGAAAGAGTTGTTTGATAAATATTGTGAATGGTTATTTTCTATTTTATTTTTATTGGAACCAACAGTTGATTTAAATAGATATAATGATTATAACAAACGAATGTTTGGATTTGCTGCCGAAAGATTATTCAATATCTGGATAAAGCATAAAAAAGTAAAAATTAAGGAATTACCTGTAGCTTTTACAGATAAAAGATCAGTTAATAAAAGGATTAAGAACAAACTTAAGAAAATATATAATGCGATAAAGTAGAAAAATGATTTTTAATAATTTTGGTAGTTCATATATTTCAATTTTAATAGTTACATTCCTAATTAGTAGTCTTTGGATACATTTAAAATATGTAAGCCCTTGTTTTTTGTATTTTTTAGACATATTAATTGCAATTCCTGCTTATTTTATTAATACTGCAATACCTAGTGTATGGGACAGCGTTAGATTTGCTACAATGTTAAATCTATTTAGGGGAGCTAATAATATTTATGGGATCTCAGGTGGTTTAAACTGGGCTTTAAATTCCTCAGGATATTATCCAGGTCAACCAGTTGTAGTTGTATATGTATGGTTATATAGTTTCTTTCGAAATAATAATGTTTTCTTTTATTGTAATATATTATTATTTTTATTCCTAATGTCGTTATTAATTATTCAAGTACAAAAAATTTATAAATTTTCGAATAAAATAAGTTTAATTGTTAAATTCATAATACTTATGTCATTTAATATATTTTTTGAAATAGAAGGTGTTCGTAACTTTTTATCTTATATTATATTAGCGACTTTTGTTTTCATTGATTTTAATTCTTATAAATTTAGAACAAAAATATTATGTATATTAGCTTATTGTTTAGCTATAGGATTACATCCAGCTGCATTGCCATTTGTTTTATTTAGAATAATTTTTATTTTAAAAAGCAAATTAATCCGAATGGTATTAGCTGTCTGTGCAGCTACTTATACAGTATTATTGCCACAAATATTACAGTTATTTAGTAGTTTTACTTATTTTATAAATGATGATTCAAAAACCTATCTTTTTGGTCAAACAACCTATAATGCATATTCAGATTTTCCAGAAATATTGTTTTCTACATTATTGTTGGTATCATTAATATTGGAATTGCTAATTTTTTGTAAATGCAATTTCAAAAAATTAATTTCAAAAAATTATTTGCAATATTATATGATAGCAATTTTATTTACAATAGGTTCCTGCTTAAGTGTACAGGTGTATTTAAGATCGATATTCTTATTATTGTTTTTAAGTATACCAATAAAGATGTTTTTATTTTCAGAATATAAAAATAATATTTTAAATTATAGTATTATTTATTTTTATAAATATTCAAGTGTAATTTTTTCTTTAATAATGCTATTTTATTGGAATTGGCAAACATATAGACATGTAGTAATGTGTTAGGTTTGAAAAAAATGAAGGATAAATTTATTAGGCTAGCTATAAAAAGTTTAAATAAAATATTAAGTAAGGTAAGTATAAAACCATTAGATGAACAATTATATAGTTTGTATCACAAGTTTATCTTTAGTTGCTTAAATAAAGACTTTCAGAAAAGTGATAAAAAATATTTGAGATTGATTATAAAAGAAAAAAATGAAAAGGAAAAAATTCCATTTATATTTTGGATAATGTGGTGGCAGGGAATTGAAAGCGCTCCTAAATTAGTGAAGAATAATATAATTCGCTTACAAAATATGGTTGGGAAAGAAAATGTAGTAGTTATAACTAAGAAAAATTATAAAAAGTTTACACAGATTTCGGGTAATATAGAAGAAAAATTAAAATCGAACAAAATTTCTTTTACTCATTGGAGTGATATAGTCAGATTTAATTTATTAAGAGACAATGGTGGCTATTGGATAGATTCAACGTTAATATTATCAAATCTTTTTTTTAGACAATTTATTCAGAAGAATAGATTGGAAGATTTTATTTCAATTTGCATGCAGCAAAGGGAGTATCATTATGTTTCGTTAGGTAAATGGCAAAGTTGGTTTTTGGGTGGAAAAAGTAACTCAAATTTATTTGAATATATGTGTTTATTTTATGATACGTATTTTGAATCTCATGATATTGTTATTGATTATTTTTTAACAGATGATGCCATGGCCCATTTTTTTTATAAAAATAAGCAAATTTTTAATAATTATCAAAATAGGTGTAAAGGTAATTGGCATCCGTATCTTTTCGCTTTTAAGTTAGGTAGTAAAGATTATGGAGAGATACTACATAAATTTGATAGTAATCTTTGGTTCAGCTGCCAAAAAACAACCTATAAATTTAATCGAAGATTATTAAAAGATTCAGATAATTTGATTACTGATCTGTTAAAAAACATAGATTTATAATATTAGAATGTTAATTGGAGAGATATGTTCATGAAATATTTAATAGTTGGCTCTGGTCTTTTTGGTGCAACTTTTGCACATGAAGCAGCAAAACGTGGAAACAAAGTAACAGTAATTGAAAGAAGAAACCATATTGCAGGTAATATTTACACTAAAGAAGTAGATGGAATTCAAGTTCACCAATACGGTGCTCATATCTTTCATACTTCAAATAAAAAAGTATGGAATTATGTACAACAATTTGCTGAATTTAATCGTTATACTAATAGTCCTGTTGCCAACTATAAAGGACATATGTATAATCTGCCATTTAATATGAATACTTTCAGCGAAATGTGGGGAGTAAGAACTCCGCAAGAAGCTATGGCTAAGATCAATGAACAACGACAAGAAATGGCAGGAAAGGAACCACAAAATCTTGAGGAACAAGCTATTTCTTTAATTGGTCGTGACATTTATGAGAAGTTAATCAAGGGTTATACAGAAAAGCAGTGGGGTAGACCATGTACTGAATTGCCTGCTTTTATTATCAAGCGTCTTCCAGTGCGATTGATTTACGATAACAATTACTTCAATGATGATTACCAAGGTATTCCTATTGATGGTTACACAAAAATGGTGGAAAAGATGCTTGATCATCCAAATATTGAAGTTAAATTAAATACTGATTTCTTTGATGATAAAGAAGAGTATCTTAGTAACTATGACAAAATTGTCTATACCGGTATGATTGATAAATTCTTTGACTATAAGTTAGGTGAACTTGAATATCGTTCGCTTCGCTTTGAAACTGAAGAAAAGAATGTTGCTAATTATCAAGGTAATGCAGTGATCAACTATACTGAAGCTGAAATTCCTTACACTCGTATAATTGAACACAAACATTTTGAATTCGGTAAAGGTGATCCAGATAAGACAATTATTACCCGGGAATATCCAGCTGATTGGAAACGTGGAGACGAGCCATATTATCCAGTGAATAATGACAGAAATAATAGTTTGTACGCTAAATATGCTGAATTAGCAAAGAAACAAGACAAGGTAATCTTTGGTGGTCGTCTTGGTCAATACAAGTATTACAATATGGATCAGGTAATTGATGCTGCACTCGATGCAGTAAATAACGAATTTGGTGAATAGGTTTTAAATGAAGGTCATTAGAAATTATCTCTATAATGTAGGTTATCAAGTATTAGCAATAATAGTCCCACTTATTACCTCAGCTTATGTTAGTCGTGTACTTCGACCTGAAGGTGTAGGTGCAAATGCGTTTACCAATTCTATTATTCAATATTTTATTCTGTTTGCTAGCATGGGTATTGGATATTATGGGAATCGTCAGATAGCCTACGTTCGTGATAATCGACCTAAAATGGCCAAGACTTTTTGGGAAATTCAAATAGTTAAAACAATAATGACGCTTGTGTCAATTATTGCTTTTGAAATTTTTCTGATTTTTTATACACGTCAATTTGATTATATGGTGGCACAATCGCTTAATCTAATTGCTGTAGCATTTGACATTTCTTGGTTCTACGAAGGTGTTGAAAACTTTAAAGTTACGGTTTTAAAAAACTCTTTAGTGAAGATTGTATCGATGATTGCAATCTTCCTTTTTATCAAAGGACCATATGATGTAACTTTATATATTGTAGTATTGGCACTATCAACACTGTTAGGCAATTTGACTTTGTGGCCGGATATTTATCGGGATTTGCCTAAGGTTAAGATTAGAAGTCTAAATCCGTGGATTCACTTTCTACCAATGGTCGAGCTTTTTATACCGCAAATAGCTACTCAAGTTTATGTACAATTGAATCGTACGATGTTGGGTATCATGGTTAATGAAACAGCATCTGGTTACTATCAATATTCTGATAGTTTAGTGAAGTTGATTTTGGCTTTAGTGACAGCAACTGGTACGGTCATGTTGCCACACGTAGCCAATGCGGTATCGCATGGTGACATGAAGAAGGTAAATCAGATGTTGTATAAGTCTTTTGATTTTGTGTCTGCTGTGGCAATACCTATGATGTTTGGATTAGCAGCAATTTCCTTAACATTAGCTCCAAAATATTATGGTCCTGGTTATGGACCTGTTGGTCCGGCGATGATGATTGAATCAATTGTAATTTTGATGATTGCTTGGAGTAATGCGCTTGGTGTGCAGTACCTATTACCGATTCACCATCAGAAGCAATTTACAATTTCTGTTACAGTTGGTGCCATAGTAAACATAATTTTAAATTTCCCATTAATTCACTTTTATGGTTTGAATGGTGCTATGTGGTCAACTGTGTTGTCTGAAATTAGCGTTACTTTGTATCAATTGATTGCGGTTCGTGGTTTATTGAGCTATAGGACTCTATTTAACAGCCTATGGAAGTATTTGGTCTCCGGTGTAGTAATGTTTTTACCAGTTTTTTGGATGAATACACACTTGAAAGATTCTTGGTTAATGATGGGATTTGAAGTTATTGTTGGTGTTGTAATCTATGTCGTTATGGTGATGTTATTGAGAGCGCCTATTGTGGATGAAGCTAAGAAGTTGATTACTAATAAGTTTAAGAAATAATATAATAAAAGAAAAAGATTTGAAATTACCTTTTTAAGGAAAAAGAGACTGTAAAATAGTTTGTGTAAGGATGAATGATTCCTTAAATTTATTTCTTTAAACATTAGAAAAAGGAGTTCCTTTCTCGTATGATTGGTTTGAACAAAAAAACACATACAGAAAGAAGAACTCCTTCATGAATGATTTTACCAAAGATTTTGCTCAAGCTCTATTCAATCCAGACAAAATAAATGATTTATTGCGCAAAGAGCTACAACAGGCTGTTAATAACTTGCTAGAAGCTGAGTTGACTGCCTTTCTAGGCTATGATCCCTATGCCAGAAATGGCTGGAATACTGGCAATTCTAGAAATGGTGCTTATTTCCGCAAGGTTGATACCCAGTTTGGACCAATTGAAGTGCAAGTGCCTCGAGACCGCAACGGTCAGTTTCATCAGCACACGCTGCCTGACTACAAGCAGCACTCTGATGTTTTGGAAAGCACGATTATCAAGCTATACTCCAAAGGCGTAACTACCAGAGAAATCGCTGACTTGATTGAGAAAATGTATGGCAGTCATTATAGTCCAGCTCAAGTATCAAATATTTCCAAGCAGATGCTCCCCAAGATTGAGGCTTATCACAAGCGCAAGCTAAGCGACAAGTTTTTCTGTGTCTATTTGGATGCGACATACCTTCCTTTGCGCCGAGAAACGTTTGAGCGTGAAGCAGTATATATTGCCATTGGCATTAAACCTAATGGACATAAGGAAGTCATTGACTACTGCATTGCTCCTAGTGAGAACATTGAAGTTTGGACAGAGATGCTTCAAAACATGAAGTCCAGAGGCTTGAAGCAAGTTGAGCTTTTTCTTTCTGATGGTGTTGTTGGCATGAAAACAGCCTTGGCCAGGACTTATCCTAAAGCTCATTTTCAACGCTGCCTGGTTCATGTCATGCGCAATATCTGCGCTAAAGTACGCGTCGACGATCGTGAAAAGATCATGAACGAATTCAAGCAGATACATCAACAGACAAGCAAAAAAGAAGCTGCAGCTGTCTTGCACAAATTCTATGCCAAATGGAATAAAGCTTATAGCCATGTCATCAAAGGTTTGAAGGAAATTGAGCCCGATCTGCTAGTCTTCTACAATTATCCCAAACAAATCAGAGCTTCAATTTATTCAACCAATATGATTGAATCCTTTAACAACGTCATCAAGCGTAAAGCTAAGCCTAAGGCAGAATTTCCAACTGAACAGTCGCTTGATGCATTTATTGGCATCCAGGCAATGAGCTACAATGACCGTTATTTCAATCGAATTCATAAAGGCTTTGGTCAGGTTCAGGACACCTTAGAATCCTACTTTGATTAAATAAATAATTAAAAAATCAATTTACGAGAAAGATCTATTTACACAAAAGATTTGACAGTTTCTGTTTTTCGATTTCGACAAAATTAGAAAGCAAAAATTTATAAAAAATGAAAATTGTAGCTTGTTTACAACACCATTTGTACATAAAAATAGTGATACTAATTTATATGTGATGAAGTATAATCTGGTAGAGGCAGCAATGTATTTAAGAAAAAGAATAATTTACAGAAAGATTCCAATGAAAAGAAAATTAAGTATTTTGATAAAAGAACTTAGAAATGAAAGGGAATTACCTAAAATAAAAGAAAGAATCTTGGAAAAAGGTAAACGTCCAGTTGGAATAAATAAAGATTTTGGTAAAGATATGAGAACAAAATATCTTATTGATAATGAGAAAAAGATACCTCATGAAATCGATTTATTTTATAAAAAAGATGATACATTAATTATTTATGATTTGAAGGACTATGAAATTCCGTTTTCTTTAGCTGCTTTGAGTAAAGTGAAGAAAAAATTAAATGGAGAAGCTGGAAAACTATTAAGATTAAAAAAATTAATTTTAGAAAATATAGATTGCTTTATAGAAGCGATTGGATTTGAATTCAATAAAGTAAATGTGGGGATATTATTGACAAGGGATATAAATAATGTAAGTAATGCTTGTGGAGTTGATGTGTTAGCAATTCAGGAGTTTAATGATCATATAGGAGAATACATTTAATATGCAAAGTGCTTACAGGCAGATCGGTCTAAGCTATAAAATAAATGGCTAATGGCTACTTCTAGCCTCTGTAAAGCTAAATAAGCCCTTGTCTAATTAACATGTTCCACATGTTTTATCCTTGCAGCTAGATCGATTCTTAACTTAAATAATCCTAATTGTTTAAGAGATAATCGAGCATTAATTTCATTGTTTTTTGCGTTGTGTACTAATACTTGAGTAACTGTATATAAAGCCAGTTTACTATAGCATGAACCATAATAGCAGATTTTCTTAGTGGTTTTATAGCTGATATCAGCTATATCGCTAAAGATCTTGACCGACAGTTGCAAATGGGTGGCGAACTGAAATAAGCTATAAATAATTAAGAATTCTCTAGTTATCGTTACTTCTTGATTTCAAGTCTGGCGAATACAGTGCATTAAAGATAAGGCATTCGTACTCGACAATTAAAACGAGAATAAGGCAAGCCGACAAAGAATTTATAACATCTTCTTTGAAATTCGATTCCAATTTCAGTTTGCAAAATAAGTATCGCTAATATAGAGTTCTCGAAGATTTTGACCGATCAATATTTTTGCGATGTTTCAGTCCATTAGGGCAAGGAACGACAAATTACATTTAGACGAGCAAAGCTAACTTGTAAATGGTGAGAAAAACGATTAAGCTTAAGGCAGCTCAATTAGATCGGACTCTTTGATACTATAACTTGAGTCTAATCTGATTGGACTTTTTTATTAATTAGCATCACGTGTGTCAATGTTATCAAACATGCACTTATTGCAATATTTAGTGCTTACCATTAACTAAGATTTATTTTTGTATTATAATTACTATTAATTGATGTTATTTTATTGATTGGAAATTATAGATTATGTGGATTAAAGACTTAAAAATACAAGATTATAGAGCATTCCAGCACAAAGTGAAAATAAATTTAAATCAACATCTTACAGCAATTTCAGGAATGAATGGTGTAGGTAAATCAACCATACTAGCTGTTCTTACAAACGTTGGTGAAATCCTTTCTAAATATAAAACTATTAATGGTTCGCAATTTAGAGGAGAATTTAGTGATGTCATAATGTATGATGAAAATTATGATAAGCCTGGTGATAAGATAATCATTGATTTTGCAGATTTGCCTGAAAATAAAAAAGAGTTTAATGTTGTTGAACAATTAAAATTTCGAGCTACAAGACAGCAAAGCAAAAATAAAAAGTATGCATATCATAAAATTAAGGGAACAAATAATTATGAGCGAATTGAAAAAGAAAGCTATTATACTAGATATAGGTTAATACCTAAAAAAGTAGAGGGTCATGAGAATGAAAAGAAGGTGAAATGGCCGTCGCTTTATTTAGGTTTGTCTAGATTAGCTCCATTAGGTGAATATGATACTGCGATCACTAAAAAAATCCCTAAAAATATTGTTCCACAAATTGTTCAGGCTCACGCTGAAATTTTAGGTGAAGATTTAAATGAAGGTGCTAATTTGGTAAATTTAGATATTGGTGTATCACATTTAAAATCAGAAATTGATACACAATATTATGGATTTAAATCAAATTCTAGTGGTCAAGACAATACAGGGCAAATCATAGAGGCAGTTTTATCTTTTGAAATGTTAAAAAAACAGTTGGGAAAGAGTTACATAGGTGGTATTTTGGCCATTGACGAAATCGATGCTACTTTACATCCGGCTGCTCAAAATAGGCTTATAGATTGGTTGCTAAAAAAATCCAAAGAATTAAAGTTGCAAATTGTTTTTACAACACATAGTTTAACATTGTTAGAACATTTATCTCATATTCAAAAAAATCATAGTGAAGATATATTGATTAATTATTTATCAATGTCTAATCAAGAGCCAGGAAATGTAAGGATTAAAGAAAATCCATCAGTAGGGTATTATAGAAATAATTTACAAGACACGTATGTAAAAATGCCCCAAGAAAATATACCTGTTAAGATAATGAGTGAAGATGCAACTGCAAGATGGTTTTTTGATAAATTAATTATACAGGCTGGAAATCAATTTAATTTACCTAGATTTGATAAATTAGATGTAAAAATGTCTTGGAATACTTTAGTAACATTGTTAAATAATGACCCAGATAATTATAGTAATTATGTCTTTCTATTAGATCCTGATATGAACATAAATAATAAAAATTCGCCTTTAAAAGGATATATGGAGAATAACATAGTGAATTTCAAAGTTAATTCTACGTCATCTAATTTGTTAATATTGCCAGGAAATAACTCAGTTGAAAAAGAACTGTGGACATATGTAAATAATTTAAATGATGATGATCCGATGTTCCTTGATCCTTTATTAACAGGAAAGGGGGTTATTAATACAGATTATATTAAAAAATGAATAAGTTTGATCAAAAAGAAATATATCCTACGAGTTCAAGCGCACAGATTATGGTAAACGAAAAATCAAACTCAAAGATATATAAGTTGTGGTTTAACTATATTAGTAATTATAAAAACATTTTTGTAAAATATTGGATAAAAGATCATACTGAAAAAGTAAATGAATTTTTAGGTATTTTGGATACTTTATGCAAGAAAATAAAAAACAACGAGGTTTAGAATGCCAACAACCAAATCACCTTTGCGTTATCCAGGAGGAAAAACGCAAATGTCAAACTATATTAAACATCTTTTACAAATAAATAATATTTCTGGTACTTATATAGAACCATTTGCGGGAGGTTTCGGTGTGGGATTGGAATTACTTTATTCAAAATATATAGAAAAGGTAGTAATAAATGATCTGGATCCTTCAATTTATTCAGTTTGGAATGCCATTTTAAATGAAACAGATGAATTTATTAATTTAATATACTCTACCCCTGTGAATATTTTAGAATGGGAAACACAAAAAAGAATACACCAAAAAGAAAAAAATAACCCTACTTCTATTTATAATGCTTTTTCATCATTTTTTTTAAATAGAACTAATGTAAGTGGGATTATTAATGGGAAACTGTCAAATCTTTTGTGTAAATAGATCTTTCTCGTAAATTGATTTTTTAATTATTTATTTAATCAAAGTAGGATTCTAAGGTGTCCTGAACCTGACCAAAGCCTTTATGAATTCGATTGAAATAACGGTCATTGTAGCTCATTGCCTGGATGCCAATAAATGCATCAAGCGACTGTTCAGTTGGAAATTCTGCCTTAGGCTTAGCTTTACGCTTGATGACGTTGTTAAAGGATTCAATCATATTGGTTGAATAAATTGAAGCTCTGATTTGTTTGGGATAATTGTAGAAGACTAGCAGATCGGGCTCAATTTCCTTCAAACCTTTGATGACATGGCTATAAGCTTTATTCCATTTGGCATAGAATTTGTGCAAGACAGCTGCAGCTTCTTTTTTGCTTGTCTGTTGATGTATCTGCTTGAATTCGTTCATGATCTTTTCACGATCGTCGACGCGTACTTTAGCGCAGATATTGCGCATGACATGAACCAGGCAGCGTTGAAAATGAGCTTTAGGATAAGTCCTGGCCAAGGCTGTTTTCATGCCAACAACACCATCAGAAAGAAAAAGCTCAACTTGCTTCAAGCCTCTGGACTTCATGTTTTGAAGCATCTCTGTCCAAACTTCAATGTTCTCACTAGGAGCAATGCAGTAGTCAATGACTTCCTTATGTCCATTAGGTTTAATGCCAATGGCAATATATACTGCTTCACGCTCAAACGTTTCTCGGCGCAAAGGAAGGTATGTCGCATCCAAATAGACACAGAAAAACTTGTCGCTTAGCTTGCGCTTGTGATAAGCCTCAATCTTGGGGAGCATCTGCTTGGAAATATTTGATACTTGAGCTGGACTATAATGACTGCCATACATTTTCTCAATCAAGTCAGCGATTTCTCTGGTAGTTACGCCTTTGGAGTATAGCTTGATAATCGTGCTTTCCAAAACATCAGAGTGCTGCTTGTAGTCAGGCAGCGTGTGCTGATGAAACTGACCGTTGCGGTCTCGAGGCACTTGCACTTCAATTGGTCCAAACTGGGTATCAACCTTGCGGAAATAAGCACCATTTCTAGAATTGCCAGTATTCCAGCCATTTCTGGCATAGGGATCATAGCCTAGAAAGGCAGTCAACTCAGCTTCTAGCAAGTTATTAACAGCCTGTTGTAGCTCTTTGCGCAATAAATCATTTATTTTGTCTGGATTGAATAGAGCTTGAGCAAAATCTTTGGTAAAATCATTCATGAAGGAGTTCTTCTTTCTGTATGTGTTTTTTTGTTCAAACCAATCATACGAGAAAGGAACTCCTTTTTCTAATGTTTAAAGAAATAAATTTAAGGAATCATTCATCCTTACACAAACTATTTTACAGTCTCCGTAAACGTCATATAACCAGGCTTTTCTCTTTTTTCCATATATTTTATTTACAGTTATTTTGTACTTCTTCTTGCCTTGGCAAATAAGCCTCCAAATGGCTTGTATCTGAACAGTTTTCATTAGGCAGTTTTTCCTTCCCATAACCAGAGATTTAACTGCACGCTCAGCCTTATTGTTGGGTAATTCCAATCGGCCATTAAGCAAAATATGCGGCTACAATATTGCCATACCTTTTTTATTTATGGTAGGTTATTGTCTCTACTTTTTCAGGAACGTTCTCCATCATCCGAATCTTGAATCTCTTGGTTGAAGAGATTCAATTGCCCGTTTTGTGGCATCTGTTCTGAAGACTTGCCATAACGCTTTTGCATTAGGTATTGAACTTGTTCGCGCAGAAGTTTAATCTCATCGGTTAAGTTTTGAATAGTAGCTGCTTGTTGCTTAATGATTTGTTCTAAAGTCTGCTTATCTGACATAATCGAATCCTCCTGCTTTAATACCAAAAAGAATATCAAAAAAGCACGCAGTATCAAGCTCTTAATAGAAGCTGCGCGCTTTTGCGTCCTTTATTTTAGTCATGATTGAGAAGTCTTTCATCAGCCAATCGACTTGCCTGAGGGTTAGTGCTTTGACCTCATCTTGGTTATGTGGTCAATTTAGTTTTCCATTTTCGAATCGCTTGTATAGAAGCCAGTATCCTTGACCATCCCAATAAAGAGCTTTAAAACGATTCTGCTTACCGCCGCAGAAAGATAAACCTGGCCGGCAAAGGGATCCATTTCAAATTTTTCCTTAACCAGAAAGGCAAGAGTATCAATCCCTTTTCTCATGTCAGTCTTGCCACAAACTATGTAGACTTGACCTAAATTGCAAAGATTAATCATAACAGGTCACGCAGAATTTCCTTAATGAATTCTCGATCCATACTGCTGTACAAATCAAGTCTGTAATCATCACGCTTGATGCTTAACAAAATCATATTTCCTTTACGACCTTTGGCAGTGCAAGGACTAGCCAGGGAAATGATCGGATGCTTTTCCTTTTCCATAAAAATACATCCTAAAGTTGACAAGATCAGTTTAGCTGAAATCCTAAACACTTGGAAGGTACCAGGTTATTTGACGCTTACTTTTAAAGCAAAAATAAAAGCGCTAGACAATCATTCCGTCGAATGATTATCTAGCACTAGGTTAGTATGTTTAATTTCTGAGTTTTTTCCCAGACACTTTTCAACACACCTGGTTATTTGACGCTTACGGGACTTGACTCCAAAACAAAAAGACCAGTAGTCAGTAGGCTAATGTTAACGAAAAAATTAGAAGCTGGTTTTTTATGAACTTAATTGTAACTGAAATCGTAAATATTATAAAGGCTGAAAGCAATTTATAATATAAGAACTGCCCTTGTCCATAATAAAGAAGGAAGAGCTAATAATTATGATCCTACTAGAGACTATTATAATCTTGCAAAAGGGGTTCCTTTGATTAGAATACTAGCTGAAAATATTATTTTGAATTCAAGTGATGAATAGTTTTGAAATTAATCCTTTCATGAAATTTGATTCTTTTTTTTGCAAACATGAGAGCAAAAAAGTTCAGCCTTTTCGTTCTCATGTTAAATTTTTAATCTCCGAAATTGAAACCAGAAAACTGGTGCTAATTATAAAAGCCTAAGTATTAAAAACATTCTTACAAACCGCAATAGTATTTAAAATAAATGTACATAGGACATATTAGATACACCTCAGCTGAATATGGACTGGGGGATTATTCAATATACTTGCATATCTAACACTTGCTCTACACTTGAGATACAAAATGATAACAATAAAAATATAATACAGCAATAAGTGTTTGATATTTTTATAATTTTAAGTAGTTACCCTTAATTCGAAACTGTCAAATCTTTTGTGTAAATAGATCTTTCTCGTAAATTGATTTTTTAATTATTTATTTAATCAAAGTAGGATTCTAAGGTGTCCTGAACCTGACCAAAGCCTTTATGAATTCGATTGAAATAACGGTCATTGTAGCTCATTGCCTGGATGCCAATAAATGCATCAAGCGACTGTTCAGTTGGAAATTCTGCCTTAGGCTTAGCTTTACGCTTGATGACGTTGTTAAAGGATTCAATCATATTGGTTGAATAAATTGAAGCTCTGATTTGTTTGGGATAATTGTAGAAGACTAGCAGATCGGGCTCAATTTCCTTCAAACCTTTGATGACATGGCTATAAGCTTTATTCCATTTGGCATAGAATTTGTGCAAGACAGCTGCAGCTTCTTTTTTGCTTGTCTGTTGATGTATCTGCTTGAATTCGTTCATGATCTTTTCACGATCGTCGACGCGTACTTTAGCGCAGATATTGCGCATGACATGAACCAGGCAGCGTTGAAAATGAGCTTTAGGATAAGTCCTGGCCAAGGCTGTTTTCATGCCAACAACACCATCAGAAAGAAAAAGCTCAACTTGCTTCAAGCCTCTGGACTTCATGTTTTGAAGCATCTCTGTCCAAACTTCAATGTTCTCACTAGGAGCAATGCAGTAGTCAATGACTTCCTTATGTCCATTAGGTTTAATGCCAATGGCAATATATACTGCTTCACGCTCAAACGTTTCTCGGCGCAAAGGAAGGTATGTCGCATCCAAATAGACACAGAAAAACTTGTCGCTTAGCTTGCGCTTGTGATAAGCCTCAATCTTGGGGAGCATCTGCTTGGAAATATTTGATACTTGAGCTGGACTATAATGACTGCCATACATTTTCTCAATCAAGTCAGCGATTTCTCTGGTAGTTACGCCTTTGGAGTATAGCTTGATAATCGTGCTTTCCAAAACATCAGAGTGCTGCTTGTAGTCAGGCAGCGTGTGCTGATGAAACTGACCGTTGCGGTCTCGAGGCACTTGCACTTCAATTGGTCCAAACTGGGTATCAACCTTGCGGAAATAAGCACCATTTCTAGAATTGCCAGTATTCCAGCCATTTCTGGCATAGGGATCATAGCCTAGAAAGGCAGTCAACTCAGCTTCTAGCAAGTTATTAACAGCCTGTTGTAGCTCTTTGCGCAATAAATCATTTATTTTGTCTGGATTGAATAGAGCTTGAGCAAAATCTTTGGTAAAATCATTCATGAAGGAGTTCTTCTTTCTGTATGTGTTTTTTTGTTCAAACCAATCATACGAGAAAGGAACTCCTTTTTCTAATGTTTAAAGAAATAAATTTAAGGAATCATTCATCCTTACACAAACTATTTTACAGTCTCCTTAATTCAATCTTATCGAATGAATCAACTTTAGTATTGTTATTTACAAAGATATATTCTTTTGCTTTTCTTTTTCTATTCGCAGAATAATTCAGATAATATGTATATGATTTCACCCTATTTTTATATAGATTCAATATTTTATCTTCAATGTCATAAGTTGTAATCCATTTATAATTCTTTAAGCCTATTATATTTTTAGCTAATTTTTCATGTTTATCTTTATCTACAAAAGATAAATACAAATTTTTTCCTTGCGCATAATAAGGAGGATCAAAAAAAATGAAAGTATCTTTTGGAGAAAATTTAGGAATTTCTTCCTTTATGAGCTGATTTGCATCTAAATTTCTTAAAATAATCTTCTCTTTACATGACGCAATCCTTTTAACTTTATTTATTAAAACTTTTTTATTATATCTACAATCTATTTTATATTTACTTTTCTGGGCTTTACCACCAATTGGACCACCATTAATGAGACTGTAAAATAGTTTGTGTAAGGATGAATGATTCCTTAAATTTATTTCTTTAAACATTAGAAAAAGGAGTTCCTTTCTCGTATGATTGGTTTGAACAAAAAAACACATACAGAAAGAAGAACTCCTTCATGAATGATTTTACCAAAGATTTTGCTCAAGCTCTATTCAATCCAGACAAAATAAATGATTTATTGCGCAAAGAGCTACAACAGGCTGTTAATAACTTGCTAGAAGCTGAGTTGACTGCCTTTCTAGGCTATGATCCCTATGCCAGAAATGGCTGGAATACTGGCAATTCTAGAAATGGTGCTTATTTCCGCAAGGTTGATACCCAGTTTGGACCAATTGAAGTGCAAGTGCCTCGAGACCGCAACGGTCAGTTTCATCAGCACACGCTGCCTGACTACAAGCAGCACTCTGATGTTTTGGAAAGCACGATTATCAAGCTATACTCCAAAGGCGTAACTACCAGAGAAATCGCTGACTTGATTGAGAAAATGTATGGCAGTCATTATAGTCCAGCTCAAGTATCAAATATTTCCAAGCAGATGCTCCCCAAGATTGAGGCTTATCACAAGCGCAAGCTAAGCGACAAGTTTTTCTGTGTCTATTTGGATGCGACATACCTTCCTTTGCGCCGAGAAACGTTTGAGCGTGAAGCAGTATATATTGCCATTGGCATTAAACCTAATGGACATAAGGAAGTCATTGACTACTGCATTGCTCCTAGTGAGAACATTGAAGTTTGGACAGAGATGCTTCAAAACATGAAGTCCAGAGGCTTGAAGCAAGTTGAGCTTTTTCTTTCTGATGGTGTTGTTGGCATGAAAACAGCCTTGGCCAGGACTTATCCTAAAGCTCATTTTCAACGCTGCCTGGTTCATGTCATGCGCAATATCTGCGCTAAAGTACGCGTCGACGATCGTGAAAAGATCATGAACGAATTCAAGCAGATACATCAACAGACAAGCAAAAAAGAAGCTGCAGCTGTCTTGCACAAATTCTATGCCAAATGGAATAAAGCTTATAGCCATGTCATCAAAGGTTTGAAGGAAATTGAGCCCGATCTGCTAGTCTTCTACAATTATCCCAAACAAATCAGAGCTTCAATTTATTCAACCAATATGATTGAATCCTTTAACAACGTCATCAAGCGTAAAGCTAAGCCTAAGGCAGAATTTCCAACTGAACAGTCGCTTGATGCATTTATTGGCATCCAGGCAATGAGCTACAATGACCGTTATTTCAATCGAATTCATAAAGGCTTTGGTCAGGTTCAGGACACCTTAGAATCCTACTTTGATTAAATAAATAATTAAAAAATCAATTTACGAGAAAGATCTATTTACACAAAAGATTTGACAGTTTCAATGAGATAACAAGATACCAAAAAATTGAGGATCTAGAAAGGGAAGATGAGCGGGAAGAATATCGAGATTTTATGGCTATTTCTAGTGAGCAAGCTTTAATGAGCTTTTTGGTATCTTCTAATTTCAGCGACGGAATTGATCGAACAAGATTTACTAGGCATAGTATTCAACATGGCAGGTATAATCCTTCTAGATTAACCAAAGGGGACTTTATTAAGTGCGTTTGCCTATTGTCTTCTGTTTGCTATCTAAATAAAATTAAGAAAGAAGAAAATTAACATCTTTAAAGGACTGTTTGATGCGTTGGCAATGTTCTTAAATTAAGTCCTAAAAGTTGAGCCACTTTTTTCGTGTGCTTATAAGCCATCATAGTTTTTACCTCACTACTAATTTTAGATCTTCAGCCTTTAGTCTAATATTTCAATTTGATTAAGAAGGTTCCAAAAATCCGAACAAGATATTATAATAAACTGGCTATGGAATAACAGAAGGGAAATTGAACAGAGATGAACAAGAGAAGCACATTAGTTACCTTTGCATCAGCAGCTGTTTTACTTGGCTTGTTTAATATAAATAACAGCTTAACAGTTAAAGCTGATACAGTAGAGCAACCCGCAGTTGGTCAGAGAAATACTCAAGCTGCAACCACTAATGATCAAAACAATAAATCAGATCAAAATCAAGCACAAACTAACCAAAATAATGATGTAGCTACTGATCAGGCCCAAGATCAAACAACGCAAAATAATACTGGGACAACCACCAATAATACAAACAATCAAAACAACACTGGTGTTGCAGATACTACTAATACTGATCAAAACACTCAAAACCAAGTAACTAGTGATAATGTTTCTAATGGTTTTAGTAATACTAGTTATAGCCAAAATAACGACGCAGCAGTTTACAAGTTAGATCCTCAAACTATTCGTGTATTGCAAACTGCAGATGTTAATCCTAAGGATTTAACTGAAGTTCAACTTAAAGAAGTAAGAAAGCTGAATTTTAACGATCTTGATAAAGATACCAGTACTCACTGGAGCTATGATCAATATGCTGGCGTTGCTAAAAAGATGATTGATCAGGATGCCCAGTATCGTGTGCCATATTTTAATGCTAAGAAGATTAAAAATATGCCAGCAACTGTAACTCGTGATGCGCAAACGGGTAAAGTGGCAGAATTGGAAATTTGGGATTCATGGCCAGTACAAGATGCTAAGTCTGGTAGAGTTGTTAACTATAAAGGCTATCAATTAATGATCGCCATGATGGGAATCCCTCAGCAAAATGATGCCCACATTTATTTGCTCTATAACAAGTACAATGACAATAATCTTAACCATTGGAAATGTGCTGGTCCAATCTTTGGTTTTAATGCTAAGCCAACTGATCAAGAATGGTCAGGTTCAGCTACGGTAAACAAAGATGGCAGTATTCAATTGTTTTACGCTGATGTAGACACTCGTGAGAATACTAATCATCAAAAAATTGCAACAGTTAACTTGAAGCTGAAGGTTAACAAGAAGAAAAACACAATTTCGATAGCTAAGAGAAGTCACCGCCATGTTTTATTCGAAGGTGACGGCTATCACTATCAGACATACAAGCAATGGAAGTCTACCAACAAAGGTGCAGATAACGTTGCTATGCGTGATGCGCATGTGATTTCTGTTGGTGGTCAACGCTACTTAATTTTTGAAGCTTCAACCGGTAGCAATAATTACCAAGGAGAAAATCAAGTCTATAACTGGAAGAACTATGGTGGTACGCCTAAGCAATCTTTACAAAACTTCTTGAAGGTGACTGCTAATGACGACATGAAGAGTCGTGCAACATGGGCTAACGCTGCTATTGGTATCATTCGCCTGACTAAGAATGAGAATAATCCTAAAGTTGCTGAAGTTTTACCACCATTAGTTAACAGCTTAATGGTATCTGATGAAATTGAACGTCCAAATATCATTCCAATGAACGGCAAGTACTATTTATTTGCTACAACTCGCTTGAACCGTGGTACTGGTGATGATTTGTGGCAGCAAGCAGATGCCAAAGTCGGTGACAAAGTCGGTGACAATGTTGCCATGCTCGGCTGGGTTTCAGACCATTTGACTTATGGTTATAAACCACTTAATGGCGATGCAGCAGTCTTAGTGGCTAGTGTTCCATTTAACTGGAGAGCTTCAACTTATTCATACTATGCTGTTCCCGTTAAAGGCAACAAGAAAGAAGTATTAGTAACTTCATACATGACAAACCGTGGTTTTGCTTCGGGGCCTAACAAGCGCTCAACAATGGCACCAGCATTCTTAGTCAGAATTGATGGTGATACTACCAAAGTTGAGAATATCGCTACAACCCAAGGCGACTGGGTTTACGACAAGAAGAGCAAGCGCAAGTCAATGATTGCCAAGAACATTCGTGGCGCTCACTTAAAGGGCGAACCGATTGACCATAGTTTGCTTAAGAATGCTTAAGGTTTTGCTAACGAGAGTCCATCCTATTTTGGGGTGGGCTTTTTTGGTGAGTAGTTTCTCCTCAAATAATTTGACATGTGTATTATAGTGTGTATTATAATGAATAAAGTCAAAGAAAGGAGGGAAACATATGCCATGGAAACCAGCTAGAATGTTGAGGTTTCTAAAGAAGCACGGTTTTGTTGAAATAAGTAGGTATACCCGTAAAGGAACAAGTCATATCAAATTAATTAATCATCAGAATGGTAGATATACTGAGGTTCCTATGCATAAAGGAAAAGAATTAAAAAAAGGAATACAAGAGGGAATTTTAAAACAAGCCGGCTTAGTCGAAGAGGCACGTTCAGAATAACGTGCTTTTGGCATATTATATTATGAAAAATAAAGTTTTATATCCTGTAATTGCCAAAGAATATAATGACGATGGTCATTATTTTGTTGTAACTTCACCTAATGTTCAGGGAATGATTGTTGAAGGCGATACACTAGAAGAAGCTATTGAAGAGGCATCATTTGATATTGCGGATTGGTTTGAAGTCAAGGGCAAAATTGAAAAGGTGGCTGATCCTTCAAAATGGCATCTTGAAAAAGATGAAAAATTAGTATATGTTCCCGTAAATTTGACTAATTTTTATAAGAAGTATGGAAAAACAGTTCGCAAGAATATTAGTGTGCCTGAGTATTTGGCAAACTGGGCCAAAGAAAATAAAATTAATGTTTCTAGAGTTGCTTCGGATGCATTGAAAGCATTGCAAGAACAAAGAGCATAAAAATGTGATCCACCTTAATTTGTGTAAATTGAGGTGGATTTTTTGAATTACACTCTTATCATTTGTTTAATGATTATATACGCGTAGCAGATATGATATAAAAATAATTAGGAAAAAGGGTGATATTTTTGCTTAACATCAGGCTACTGGTCTTTTTGTTTTGGAGTCAAGTCCTAAATTGGATTTGGCTCCTTTTAATTTGTGGCTAAGCGTCACCGCAAACTATTTTACAGTCTCCAATAAGCATAATATATATCATTTACATATATTATTTATATGCATTACTTATATATATAATATATAATATGTAGGTAAGAGGTGATGAATATGAGCGAAACAGCAAATTTTAATATGAAGCTCCCTAAGAGCATGAAAGAGGAGGCACAAGCTACCTTCAAATCAATGGGAATGGATATGGCAACAGCTACCAGACTTTTCTATACTGCTGTAATTCAACAACAAAAGTTGCCATTTACTCCCCAAGCTGATGATGGTGCATTACAAGTCATTAAAGAGATGCACGATGAAGAAAGTAATGGCAGAGTTTATTCTTCGGCAGAAGATTTCGCTAAAAATTGGTTAAAGGATTTGAATTAATGGAAGTAATACCGAAGAAATATTTTTTAAGAACAGCCAAGAAGTATAAAAAGAAACATTATGACTTATCAAAAGTCAATAAAGTAGTAAGTCTAATCGAAAAAGAAGATTTTAACCAATTATATACTAAACATAAATTAGGTGTCATCCATGGAACGCATCCTCCTTTGTATCATGTTCATGTTGATCGAGCTTATAATGATGATTGGCTATTGTTTTATTTTGGTGACAATAACAAAATTTACTTGTCAGCATTAGGTAATCATAATTTAATTGAACATATTTCTAAGATATTTAATGATTAATCTGTAATGAAAGAATTTCCCGGATTTAAGATTTAAAGAACTAATGAATGAAGAAAAATAAATTCTTGGACTAATTTGCGTTCCATAAAGATAATTAACATGACTAAATACTACACAAGCGGCGAATTTGCGGAAAAAGCGCATGTCTCGATTCGTACGATTCGCTATTATGAACAGAAGAATTTATTAAAACCAGCTGCGCGTGCCAAGGGTGGTGCGCGGCGGTATACAGACCAAGATTTTGCTAAATTGCAACAGATATTGCTACTGAAATATCTGGGCTTTTCACTTAGTGAGATTCGGGAGATGACGATTGGGGCGGGGGATGCACAATTTTTACTGGGTTCCTTGTAAATTCAAAAGCGCTTGGGTTTTTGGCATTAATGGTCATAATTTTATCAAAACGATGCTTAAAGTAGGCAAAAGTCATGATGAAGTTAAGGTGGTTAATGACCAAATTGGTACGCCAACTTATACTTTTGATCTAGCACGCTTGCTGGTTGATATGATAGAAACTGATAAATACGGTTATTACCATGCGACTAATAGCGAATTGCCTGAGACTGTTAGCGGTTTTGACGATAATGGTACTAAAACAGGCTATATTTCTTGGTACGATTTTACTAAAGAAATTTATCGTCAAGCAGGATATGATACTAAGGTTACACCAGTAACGACTGCAGAGTATGGTTTGTCAAAGGCAGTGCGGCCATTTAACTCACGCTTGGATAAGAGTAAGCTGGTTGAAAATGGTTTTAAGCCTTTACCAACTTGGCCTGATGCAGTTCACCGATATTTAGAGATTTTGAAGAAGCAAGGTTTTTTTGAAGAGTTGAAATAGACCAAAGATGAGGATTTGATGCTTCATCTTTTTTTGATTGTCAAAAGGAATGCAATCAAGGCGTAAATATGTGAAAATGTAATTGCTTACGGCTTTTTTGATAATAAAGGAGTTTTTTCCATGACTGAAGATGCAAAACTAAAACAAGTAATTAACAAAGTCAATAATGCAATTGAGTGGATTTACAGTCTTGGCTGCATTGTTCCTAATTCTTTGAATACTGAACTCGATTCTGATGAAGACGATCTTTATCTTTACCTACAAACGCCTAACAATTTAATAATTCCGAGCATGTTTTTAAATGATCAAACTTATGATTATTTACTTGAGCAAGATGACGCTTCTAACGGTGAAGGAATTATTGTTAGTTTAGCAGGTAGTTTTTTTGATGCCACAGCTCCTGAACGACGTGCTGAACTTGATTCTACACAATTACGTCAGGATGTGGATTATCTTTACAACGTTTGGTATAGGTTGACGCGAAAAAATGAAACGATTAATAATTACTATCGTGATACAGCAGGTACCTCTATAGTGGAAATACGAGAAAATTTGCAAAAGGCTTTAACTGCTAGTGGCTTATATGGAGCAGATATATTAGCGCAGACTGAAAGCAAATTGGCAGAGCTGCCAGACGCGTATTTATTGGCTATTTCTAAGGAAGTCCAGCGCTCAACTGATGATGCTGAAGCAATTGGTCGTTTAGTTCATCATATGACAATGGAGATCCCCAATGATTCATACTTGTTCAAGCCAGATCCTGACTTTTCTTTGTTAGAAGATGCATCTGCTAATGTTGAGCAAACTGATAGTGATAATTCAAGCAATTTGATAGGTGATCCAATCGAGCGACCAGAGGCTGAAAAATTGGCTACTAAATTTCGTCAGGCTAGCGAGCTATTAGTACAAAATAATCTTATTCCTGTAGGTGCCTTTGGAATAGAGTATGATGAAGCACAACATGATTTGATTGTGTATTTGCAGTCGCCTAATGATGTGATGATTTTTCGAAATGATATTCTAGGTACTAAGATTGCAACAATGATTGAAAATGAGAGTGTAGAGCAATGTGCGGCTCATTTAGCCATTTCGTTTATCCTTAATTTTGCCCGTGATTTACAAGACACCGCAGGACAAATTAGTGATGATGATTGGGATGCTTATTGTGCCGATCTAGACTACTTATATCGTTTGATTTTTGGCTTTTCTCTCAGTATCCCTGACGTTGACAACTACCTAGCTAGCACTAATGAAAGATCATTGAATGATTTGCGGCAAAAGCTGAATAGCTACGTTCAAGCTAGCGACAACGAAGATAAGGATCAATTAATTGAGATTATCAACAAGTTAGGCTATGGCTATCTTTACAGCTTGATGGCTTATATTGACTCAATCGGTGACGATCAAGATGCAAATGTAATCACTAATTTCTTAGGTCATTCCCTGATTTATGTACCTAATCAAGATATTGATGCCGGTTTTACTCCTGACCCGAATTTCTCTGTTTTGGATGAAAATAATCCGCATGATACCTGGCAAAACGGTTCAATCGTCATCGACAGTGATCAAGGCGACACCTCAGGAATTGTAGCAAAACTATACCCTAAGATTCAGTCTGCCGCAGGAAATTTAACCAAACTTTGTGATTTTGAGCCTGGTTCAATTAACGTTCAATATTCTGCTAAGCAAGGATTGACAGGAATTTTGTTCCAGACACCAGGACGAGTTTTGAACCCATCTTTTGCCTGGAATGCACAGAATGCAGCACAATTAGTCGATATGGAACCAGAGCAGTTGGAGACCCAGTTGACACTTGATTATGTTTTTGGTGCTTTTGGTGAAGCAATCGATGATTTAGCTAATGAAATTCGCAAGAACCAAGGCCAGTTAGACCAGGACAGTCTTGAACGGATTAATATTGATTTGGCTTACAACTTTGAACGAGTTACTAAGCTGTCACATACCTACGCTGACATGGATCTAGCACTTAAAGAAATGATGGGTGATGATTATGCGGAAAGAAAAATGCGCGACTTTTTGACTACTTCAATGCAAGTAGATGATAATGATGCCGCTTATCAGGTGGATGGACTGTTGATTCGAGCTACTTATACGCAGCTCTTCGCCTTATATCGCTTAATGCATGACTGCAAATTGCTGGAACCGAAGGCAACTACTATATTTGACCTGTTAAAAAATCAAGTAGAAAACCCAATCAAATTCGATGTAGTCGATGATGTTGATTTGTTTGAAAATGATCATGATGATGAATAGTTTTTAAGGAGAAAGTAATGATTATTAGACGAGCAAGAAAGTCGGATTTTCCCTTTGTTTATCCGATATTAAAACAGATTTTTGATGAAATGCAGATGAAGTCGATTGAATCTTTGCCAGAAGATCAATTCTATAGCTTAATGAAATTAGGGTTCATTTCCGAGGATTATCGCTATTCATACCGCCGAATTTGGGTAGCTGAAGATCATGGTAAGGTGACCGGAATTTTAGATATGTATCCTTATAAGGACCAGAAGATCATCGATGTTGTCTTGCGCCATAACTATGCAAATGCTGGTTTACCCATTTCAACCGTGATTTTTGATGATCAAGAAGCTTGGCCACACGAGTGGTATATTGATGCGTTAGCTGTACATCCCGACCATTGGGGTGAACACATTGCTAGTCGTCTGATGGACGAGGCAGAACAAGTAGCGTTAGCTCATGGCTATCATATTATCAGCTTAAATGTGGACAAAGAAAATCCACGTGCGCAAGCTTTATACAAGCATAAGGGTTATGAAATTGAAAAATCGATGACGATTGGCGATCGTACTTATGACCATATGATTAAGAAGATTTAAGATAAAAGCAGTATTCCTAAAGCATTGGCTGAAAGAATGCTGTTTTTATGTTTATCCAAAAAAGTGATATTCAATTACTAAAACACTATCTTCCACTAAAAGCCGAACAATTTATAGTCAATATAGACAATAAATGAACAAATTATACAATTTAAGCACCGAAAAGCTTTAAATAAATTCAAAATCATGCTAGAATCGGATCATTGGTAAAATTATGAATTCAAAGGGTAGACAGATAATGAATAACGACATTGAGAAAATTTTGTTTGATCAAGCACAATTAGATAAGCGCATGGATGAGATGGCTGCTGAATTGAATCAAAAATATGAGGGCAAGCAGCCGATTGTCATTCCCGTTTTAAATGGGGCAATGATTTTTGCTAGTGACATGATCAAGCGACTTAACTTTAAATTGACAGTTGATCCAATTAAGGCTTCAAGTTATGCCGGTACCGAATCAACAGGCAAGGTAAAGATCACTCAAGATATAAAATCTGATGTTAAAGATCAACCGGTAATTTTTATGGAAGACATTATTGATACCGGTCGTACGCTTCAAGCATTGAGTGAAGTGATGAAAGACCGTGGTGCCGCCAGCGTTGAAGTGGTAGCTATGCTTGATAAGCCAGATACTAGAGTAGTTGATTTCCATGCTGATTACTATGGTTTTCAAGCTCCAGATGCATTTTTAGTAGGGTATGGTCTTGACTATAACGGCTTATATCGTAATTTACCTTATGTCGGTATTTTAAAACGTGAAATTTATGCTTAATGTAAAAAGTTGCTAGTATTCGTTGCTAGCAACTTTTTTTAATGTGATGGAGAAAAAGGCATTCAACGTCAGTATAAACTGTGATGACATTGTCCTGATAGTCATGAGCAATCCAGTCTAGAATTCGAATAAGAATCAAACTGGAAATGCTTTGGATATGCTTATTAGAAAGATTACTATTGAATAGCAATTTTTGCATTTCACGAAAAAGAGCTTGGTCAACTTGTGTTCGAATTTGACTTGAGGCAAGAGAATGTACATTTCGATAGTAGGTGGCATTAGTTTCAATTTCTATCAGTAAGTTGTGTGCTTTTTTATGTAAAGTACTTGATTGGGGATTGTTGAAGCGAGACTGTAAAATAGTTTGTGTAAGGATGAATGATTCCTTAAATTTATTTCTTTAAACATTAGAAAAAGGAGTTCCTTTCTCGTATGATTGGTTTGAACAAAAAAACACATACAGAAAGAAGAACTCCTTCATGAATGATTTTACCAAAGATTTTGCTCAAGCTCTATTCAATCCAGACAAAATAAATGATTTATTGCGCAAAGAGCTACAACAGGCTGTTAATAACTTGCTAGAAGCTGAGTTGACTGCCTTTCTAGGCTATGATCCCTATGCCAGAAATGGCTGGAATACTGGCAATTCTAGAAATGGTGCTTATTTCCGCAAGGTTGATACCCAGTTTGGACCAATTGAAGTGCAAGTGCCTCGAGACCGCAACGGTCAGTTTCATCAGCACACGCTGCCTGACTACAAGCAGCACTCTGATGTTTTGGAAAGCACGATTATCAAGCTATACTCCAAAGGCGTAACTACCAGAGAAATCGCTGACTTGATTGAGAAAATGTATGGCAGTCATTATAGTCCAGCTCAAGTATCAAATATTTCCAAGCAGATGCTCCCCAAGATTGAGGCTTATCACAAGCGCAAGCTAAGCGACAAGTTTTTCTGTGTCTATTTGGATGCGACATACCTTCCTTTGCGCCGAGAAACGTTTGAGCGTGAAGCAGTATATATTGCCATTGGCATTAAACCTAATGGACATAAGGAAGTCATTGACTACTGCATTGCTCCTAGTGAGAACATTGAAGTTTGGACAGAGATGCTTCAAAACATGAAGTCCAGAGGCTTGAAGCAAGTTGAGCTTTTTCTTTCTGATGGTGTTGTTGGCATGAAAACAGCCTTGGCCAGGACTTATCCTAAAGCTCATTTTCAACGCTGCCTGGTTCATGTCATGCGCAATATCTGCGCTAAAGTACGCGTCGACGATCGTGAAAAGATCATGAACGAATTCAAGCAGATACATCAACAGACAAGCAAAAAAGAAGCTGCAGCTGTCTTGCACAAATTCTATGCCAAATGGAATAAAGCTTATAGCCATGTCATCAAAGGTTTGAAGGAAATTGAGCCCGATCTGCTAGTCTTCTACAATTATCCCAAACAAATCAGAGCTTCAATTTATTCAACCAATATGATTGAATCCTTTAACAACGTCATCAAGCGTAAAGCTAAGCCTAAGGCAGAATTTCCAACTGAACAGTCGCTTGATGCATTTATTGGCATCCAGGCAATGAGCTACAATGACCGTTATTTCAATCGAATTCATAAAGGCTTTGGTCAGGTTCAGGACACCTTAGAATCCTACTTTGATTAAATAAATAATTAAAAAATCAATTTACGAGAAAGATCTATTTACACAAAAGATTTGACAGTTTCGTTGAAGCAAGAATTGATTTCGAATTGCAGTACTTGACTAAATAGATCATTCAAATTTTTAAAGTTGCGGTAAAAAGTTCCGCGACAGATATTTGCAGCTTCACAGAATCTTTGAACTGAATACTTGTAAACAGTTCCTTGTGATAGGTCTTTTTTTAAGGTTTGTGCAAAGAATTGGATATGTATCCTGTCTTTCCTAGTTTTTCTTCTTGTAGTAGTGAAATACATCTTTATCCTCCCTTTTTTATGTTCATTGAACATATTGATATAGAATATACCAGTTGCTATTTAATATAGCAATCCTTTTTTTAGATAACAATAATGTAATAGATTGTGTAAGCGAAAATCCCGCATGGATAACGTAAAAATTGCTTTTGAAAAAGTTTATTAATTGTAATCATAATTTGCTGTACTGTTGTTAATTATGTACAGTTATTGCTGGAAACATTGATTTATCAAGGATTATAGACAAAATAGTAATAAGATAATAACTTAACACACTATTAGTATTAGCTAATGTATACAAACAATTAGATAGCTTAATTGAAAATGTGTGAATATCTGCATTTTTTTGACAGGATTTTGATGAAAAATGGGCAAAAATAAAAGAGCTCAAATAGTTGACTGAACTACTTGAGCTCTTGGATTAGGAAACTGTATTAAGTTTTTAACTACAGCGTTAGTTTTAATGATTGAATTTTCTGTAGTTTTGGATGTAACATTTAGCAACACCCATCATGTGAACACTAACCTTGCTTTGGTCACCCTTTAAGCCACTGAAACTAATACCAAAGTATTTAGTCTTAGCATCGTAGCTCTTAGTACGGCAACCAAGTAAATCACCAGCGTGTTCCCATTCAGTGTATCTAGATGAGTCATTCATCTGACTGTCAGAGCCTGCAAAACCGCCAAAAAGCATTTGCTTTACGTTAAAGTAAATTTGGTTTTTCAATACTGACATTGGACGTAAGTTAGTATTGTATGTTGAAGAGATAGGCAAGCCAGCTTCATCTTCGTAGACTTGACCTACTTTTGAGTTAAGGCCAGAAGCCTTAGCTGCGCGTTCAATTCCAGTAACATAGTGGTCGGCATCCCAGCAAGATCTGTTATGGCTGTAGTATTCGTTAGCTACACGATTTGCAAAGTGCAAAGCACCTCGCTTGTAAGTCCAGTCTTGCTTGCCAAGTTGATGACGTGCAGAATTAATTAAGCTTAAAGTGTATTGGCTCAGTTCTTTTTGTTGAGACGCAGTTAATTTAGTCACGTTAACTAACGTATTATCTGAACCCGCATCACTATTGGTGTTTTCCTTCATGCCTTTTTTAGACGCATCAATCAAAGCCTTACTTGCTTTACCAGTTTGGTTCCATTTAATAATGGCACTCTTGGTGTAACCAGCAGGTAATGTGATAGAAGCAGCTTGAACAGTAGAGTTGTTATTATTTGAAATAGCAACACTTCCACCTGCTAAAGCGGCTGCGATACCGATAAGTGATAATAACTTAACATTCTTTGTCATTTTTCCCAATCCCCCTATATTACGAAAAGAATTCCCAATTTATAAGTCATTTTTTTGCTTAAGGAGTAGTCAATTCCTTAAAGCTTGTTATATGTCTATTCATGGAATGATACTAACATTATTAAAAACAAAGTCTATATATGAAAAGCTTTAATAACGTATCGTGTTAAATAAAAAACATGGATGTTATTTTTTAGAGTACTAGTTTATCAAGACTTAGGGCGACGTAAAATAAAAACTATACGATTAATAAATAATTCGAAAGTTTTTTGATAAAGGCTAAATTTATATAAAAAAATATATAATTATAACCTAAGTTATCTGTAAATTATCAAGTACTAATGACTAAGAGTGGGGATAAAATCAGCGTTTAGCAAAGATATATTTTAAAAATGTTATATTGTATAGAAAATAGCAGAAAGATATTAAAATTATAATTAATTTCAAAATTACACTACAAAATATGGAAGTGAAACTAGTTTGAGTCGTATTTTGTAATTAAAGCTATACGATCATCAAATACGGACTATTTATTTTTGTGGTTAAAGGAATATTCAAATTATAGTTTATCTTGGTCATGAAACGATTATTTTTTTCATGTTTACACTATTACTAATAAAGGCAGTTAAACACCTGATTTGTTAGGCTTAAGGCAACATTTAAAAATATTTCGCGTAGTGAAACGCGTTCCAAAACTTGAAACAAAGTCTGAAGCTGGTGAAAACGAATACATTTGTGGAAGAAGATGATATAAATATATGCGTAAGGCAAATGAAACAGAGATAAAAACTTAGTTTTATTTAAAGGAGAAAATAGATTATGGATGGTAAGAAATATTCAGTAGTTATTGCTGGCGGTGGTAGTACTTTTACTCCAGGATTTGTCCTTGATTTAATCAAGAGTCAGGATAAATTCCCATTAAGACAGTTGAAGTTCTATGATAACGATGCTGAACGGCAAGAAAAGATTGCCAAAGCTGTTGAAATTATCATGAAGGAAAGGGCACCACAAATTAAGTTTTCTTACACAACTGATCCTAAAGAGGCCTTTACTGATGTAGACTTTGTTATGGGATCAATTCGTGTTGGTAAATATCACATGAGAAGCTTGGATGAAAAGATTCCATTAAAATATGGCGTGAATGGTCAAGAAACTACTGGACCCGGAGGAATGGCCTATGGTCTTCGCTCAATTCCCGCAATTTTGCAAATTATTGATTGGATGGAAGAATACTCACCAAATGCTTGGATGATCAACTACTCCAACACAATTGCAATCGTTGCAGAAGCTTGCCGTCGTCTTCGTCCAAATGCTAAGGTAATTAACATTTGTGATATGCCGATTGATGATATGGACAGAATGGCTGCCATTTGTGGTTTGGACAGTTGGCATGATATTGACTTTAACTATTATGGTTTGAATCACTTTGGCTGGTGGAAAGAAGTCCGCAACAAGAAGACTGGCGAAGACTTAATGCCTAAGTTGAAGGAATACGTCAAAGAGCACGGCTATTGGGTAGGTGGCGATTACGACAAGGATACTGAAGCTTCTTGGGAAGCCACCTTTAAGAAAGTTGCCGATGAATATAAGCTAGAGCCAGAAACTTTGCCAAACAATTACATGCAATACTACTACTTCCCACAATATGAAGTTGCTAATGCTGATCCGAAGCATACTCGTACTGATGAAATTCGTGAACACCGGCAAAAGATTGTCTTTGGCGAATGTGAAAGAATCGTAAAGGTGGGAACTGCTAAGAATAATATTTGGGATATTTCAGGTTTGCACTCTGAATATATCGTAGATATTTGTCATGCGATCGCATTTAACACTCATGAAAAGTTCTTAGCTAACTGTGCTAATAACGGTGCAATTTCTAATATGGATCCAGATTCAATTGTTGAAGTACCAGCATTGTTTGGTGCTGATGGCATTCAACCAATGGCTACGGGTAAAGCAGGTCGCTTCCAAAGAGGCTTGATGATGGAACAACAAACTTGTGAAAAATTGGTTGTTGATGCTTATGTTGAACATTCATACAATAAGATGCTGCAAGCATTTGCATTAAACAAGACTGTACCAGATGCTTCCGTTGCTAAGAAGATTTTGGATGACATGATTCCAGTTAATGCTCCATACTGGCCAGAACTTAAATAATTAATTGTCATAACATAACTTCAATTTAAGAATAAAAATTAAGGTAGTTACTCAAATAGGGTGGCTACCTTTTTTGAGTACGACATGATATTCTTTTCTTAATAAGAAACAGTGATGAGAAAGGAAACAGAATGGATTTAGAAACAGCGGTCATGAAGAAAAAGGAAAGTTTTAATGAGACCGATAAAGCAATCGTTAGCTATTTATTGAAATATCCTGAAGCAGCAAGTCAGTTGAGTTTGCTGGAATTAGCTCAGAAATTATACGTTTCTAAGTCCGCTATTTTTCGCCTAAGCAAAAAATTGGGATTAAGTGGTTTCAGCGAATTGAAATTTGAATTGTCCGAGTTAGCCACACGAAAGGAGCAAAACGTTAAGAACAAGCAAACGCTAGATTTCAATACGGATTTACAAAAGATCATTGCTGAAACTTTTAAATATTTTAAGGGATTAAACTTACAACCATTTTTTGCGGATTTAGATCAAGCGGAAACGATCTATCTTTACTCTACTGGCTGGCAGCAGCAAATTATCGCGGAATATTTGGCGCATAACTTTTTCTTAATTGGTAAAAAAGCAATTATTTTGCCTAGTGCACGCGACGAAGTGGCATTATTAGGGCGGTCTGCACGGGAAAATGACATGCTGTTTGTTATTTCATTTGGTGGTTTTAATAAAACAATTATTGAAGAACTTAAGAAGATTGATGTCGTGAATACTGAACTGAAATTGGTGTCACTGACTAGCTGGCAAACGGGAAAATTAGCCTCTCTTAGCGACTATAGCTTTTTCTTCAAAACTACGCCATTTCAATTTAGTAAGCAAAATGCGGTAACTTTTAGTTCGGCTTATGTTTTAATTGATCTAATCATGAATAGTTATGGTCGACATTGTGATTTGAGATAAAGGGGAACAAGATGAAGAAAATATTATTGCTATCAACTGGGGGAACTATTGCTTCCGTTGCTTCTGATGCAGGCCTAGTACCCAAGGAAACCGGTGAAGAGTTAATTAAAATGTTGGGAAAGTTGCCGTACGACATTCAAGTCCGCGATATTTTGCAATTAGATTCTTCTAATATCCAACCAGAAGAATGGAAATTTATTGCAGAAAATATTTACAAATACCGCAATGATTACGATGGAATTGTTGTTTCACACGGTACTGATACTATGGCCTATACGGCATCAATGTTGTCGTTTATGCTGAAAAATATTAATATCCCGGTTGTGCTGACGGGAAGTCAGGTACCAATTAACGTGGTCCTAAGTGACGCTCACGATAACCTACGGTTGGCTTTTGCAGCTGCAGCAACTTGTCCACCTGATGTTTATTTAGCCTTTCATAATAAAGTTATGCTGGGCTGCCGCAGTGTAAAGGTGCGGACTACCAACTTTGATGCTTTTGAAAGTGTGAATGTACCACCAGTAGCAACCGTTTCTTCCGATGGGTTAGTTTTTAATTCAGAACATTTTCAAAAAGAACATGACGGTCAGCCAACCTTAAATACCAAAATTAATTCGCACGTATCGTTGGTGAAACTATTTCCAGGTTTTGATCCTAATCTGCTTTTTGCGATGGTTAATAGTGGTTGCCGCGGGATTGTTATCGAAGCGTATGGTCTAGGCGGGATGAACTTTATTCGCCGCAACATGGTAGCCGCAATTGGTAAGCTAATTCGTCAAGGTATTCCCGTTGTAGCCAGCAGTCAATGCTTGTATGAACGTAGCGATTTGACCAAATATGAGGTGGGGCGTGAGGCTTTGCTGGAAGGAGCTATTTCCGCTTGTGATATGACTTCTGAGAGTGCGATTACCAAATTAATGTGGGCTTTAGGGCAAGGGATGGACGTCCATCAAATTGCTGACTTTTTTGATACAAATGTTGCTGGAGAAGTAACTCTTAAGTAAAGGTAAATAATATTACAATTATGTTAATTGTAAGCGTAGCCATTACCATAACGATCGGCTTTTTATATAATAAGAAATATAAGGAGCTGGGAACATGAAGAGTACAGTTTTACAGAAAGTTTGGCTTGTATTTGCTGCTATAGGAATTGGGGCTTCCCTTTTTGTTAACAATTCGCATCAACTGATCGAATCTAATGCAACTACAATTTCAAACGCAATTATTAATACGAAATAAAGATGACAGTCAGTTAGGTGGCTGTTTTTTTGTATAATAAAAGAAAAAGAATTGGATGTGAACAAGATGGATTTTGAAGAAGCTAGAAATAAATTACAAATGATTGAAGAAATGCTCAATCGGATGCCCTTGATTCATGGAGAAAATGATGTTTTCAAGGTTACTGCTGATGAGATGGATGACTTTTTAGCCAATGTAACGCCTGATATAGATGGCAAACAAGTGACGGAACAAGGAAAAAAGATTTTGCACACTTGTCTACAAGTACTTAAGTTACGGCAAAAGGATGAGCGGCTAACACCTGAACAAAGTAGCTTATTAGCAGATATTGAACAGCTTAATTAATACAAAAATATGTTAAAATGGTTCTGTAGAAATCGCTTACAAAGAGGTGCGTTTTATGGAACTTTTAATTGCAACTCATGAAGGGTTGGCTGCGGGGCTAATGTCTGCACATGATATGTTGGCAGGCAAGAATGATCAGATCCTGACAATTGAATTAAACGACACAGGAATCAGAGATTTTAAGGCTCGTTTTGCTAAAGTCATGAATAAATATCAGAATAGTCAGATTTTGGTGCTAACTGATTTAAAAAATGGGACACCCCACTTAGTCGCTTCGGAATATGAAGATACGCGTGGTGCTAGTTAAATCGTTCTAGACAATAAGCCAAATTATAAGCTAAAATTGCAATTTCCAACCGGCTTTGAAAGCCTATCAGACTACGTGTTCGATTGTTCTCGGCATTGTAATAGGTCAGAAGCGAAAAGTCGCTTTCAATTGTTCTGCGAATAGCCATCAATTGATGATCATTGTGCTTTTTAGCTCCTGTCATATTTTTACGATATGGTGTCCAAAGTTCATAACCCATTTGTTTTAGCTGTTGATGCAGTTCTTTGCCTAAATAGCCTTCGTCGCCAAGAAGATAGTAATTAGATGGATGTGCATTTTCCATCAGTTCAACTGTCTCCTTGGCATCATGAACTGATGCTTTTGTTACGACATAATCAAGAATGTAACCGTCATCGCTAACAATGGCATGAACTTTGAAACCATAGAAGTAAATTTTCTTGGTGGCCTTATAACCAATGTTGGCATAACCACGAAAAATTTTAGCACGATAGTTGCGAATTGGTTGGCAAACAGGTACCGGAAAGCTGTCAATGATCAAGAAATGTCCATTCAGGTCAACCTTTTTATTCATTTCTTGCCGTATCTGATAAATCAATTGCAATAGCTGACGTGAACGCCGATTAAAACGTGAGTGTGATAAACAATTGAAACATTCACAGAATCTTCTTTGTGATTCAATTCCTGTCTTAGCTTGCCAGATAAGTAAAGCCAAAATCAGACTGTCCGTAGTTTTAATTTGATCAATATTTCGCCGATGAGTAAACTCAGCCGGTGCATACAAACGATACCAGTGCCGACAAATTATCACTAAATCTTTAAAACTAACTTGTAAATGGTGGCTAAAACGCTTAAGCTTAAGGCAGTTCAATCAGATCAGACTCTTTTCTATTATTACTATTTACAAGTCGAGTCTAACAAGATTGGACTTTTTTATTAACTAAAACGATTTAACTAGCACCACGCGTATGAAGATATGTATCCTGAGCGAGTACGGGTAATTAGCGGTGTTAATTTGCCAATGGTGCTGGAGCTTAGCCATAAGATGATCAATGCTAGCTTGAATGAAAGTACCGAAAAGGCAATTCAGATTGGTCGTAGTCAGATAGATGTTGACCAATTGGCAGCAGCCAAAGTTTAATATCAAAAAAGACGATAGCGTTGTAATGCTACCGTCTTTTTGTAACTAATTAATCTTCAATTAAATTATTGTCATTAATAAAAATATTTCTAAACTTTGCCCAACCTTTTACTAACTCAACTTGTGCAATTGAAAGTAAAGCTAGGGTAACTACGATTAACCATTGTCCAGCTGACAAACTGGTAATGTGAAATGCATCTTGCATTGCTGGGACAAAGAGAATAATACCCATGAAAAATGCAGAGATAATGAATGACACTGTTAACCATGGATTATTACCAGATGATCTTTTCCAGATGGGATCAGTATTTGAATGCTGGTTAAATGAACGAATCATTTGGGCCAATGCTAAAATACTGAAGGCCATGGTTTGTCCGACAACTTGATTGCCGGTTTCTTTACCAATGAAGTAACCAGTTAAAGTAAGCAGGGCAACAAATATTCCTTGGGTAATAACCCGAATAACTAGGTCTTTTTCGAATAAAGTACCGGCTTTAACTGGCTTGTGTTTCATAATGTTTTTACTTGCTGGGTCTACGCCAAGAGCAAGGGCAGGTAGAGTGGCTGTAGCTAAGTTAACCCACAAGATGTGTACTGCCAATAATGGCGCATCCCAGTTAAAAATAGTTGCCGCAAACAAAGTGGTAATTTCAGCAATGTTACCAACTAGCAAGAACTGAATTACTTTTTGGATGTTGCGGTAAACGCGGCGACCTTCCTTGATAGCGTGCGCAATTGTGGTAAAACTATCATCAAGCAAGATCATATCAGCCACGTCCTTAGCCACGTCTGTACCCGTTACACCCATAGCGACACCGATATCGGCAGCCTTTAAGGCAGGTGAATCGTTTACTCCGTCACCGGTCATAGCTGTTACCTCACCATTTCGCTTTAAGCTTTGAATGATGCGCAGTTTGTCAGCAGGAGAAACGCGAGCAAAAACGGTAGCCTTTTCAACAGCTTGATCTAATTCTGCATCAGACATTTGGTCTAATTCAGTTCCCGAGATTGCTAAGTCACCTGTCTGATAAATGTTTAACTTTTTCGCAATTGCCAAGGCAGTTACCTTGTGGTCACCGGTAATCATAATTGTGCGAATGCCGGCTTCACGGCAGGTTTTAACTGATGCTGCAACTTCTTTTCGTGGTGGGTCAATCATGCCGACAATCCCGATAAAAGTCAAATTATTTTCCAAGTCAGCATTTGCTTCAGGTAAGTTATCCACTATTTTGGTAGCAAATCCTAGTACTCGTAAAGCGTCAGCTTGCATTTGGTGAGACAAGTGGGCAATTTGCTTTTTGTCTTGGGGTGTAATTTTACGCACGCCATTGTCAGTCATAATGTGTGTACATAACGGCAACATTTCGTCCGTTGCACCCTTAGTGAAGACCGTTAATTGACCCTCAATTTTGTGCAATGTTGTCATCCGTTTTCTGTCCGAATCAAAGGGTTGTTCGAACAAACGGGGGAATTCTTTCTTTAAGTTAGATTGGTTAAAGCCAAGCTTTTGGGCAAAAGGAATTAGGGCTACCTCAGTTGGATCACCAATTTCTTTTTCACCGTTCAAGCTGGCATCGTTACAAAGAGCGCTAGCATAGGCCAAAGTTTGATTGGTTTTGTTTGCTGCAAGCTGATCAACTGCGTGACTTTGGCTGAAGTCATTCGTTGCTGCCTGTGTAACAGTCATTTTGTTTAAGGTTAAAGTACCAGTTTTGTCGGAACAGATGACAGTGGCGTTACCTAAGGTTTCGACTGCTGGCAACTTTTTGATCAAAGCGTTACGCTTAACCATGCGTTTAACGCCTAAGGCCATAACAATTGTCGCGGTTGCTGGCAGACCTTCTGGAATAATTGAAATTGCCAATGAGATAGCAACCAAGAATTGTGGTAAAAGTGGACGGCCATAGAAAGCACCAATTGCAAAGACCAAACTACAAATAATTAAGCCGATAATCGTTAAGACCATGCCGGCTTTAGCTAATTTGCGTTTCAATGGTGTTTGTACTTCAGTTTGATCTTCTAACATGCCAGCAATGGCACCCATTTCTGTTTGCATCCCAATTGCTGTCACGACGCCTTGACCACGACCATAAGTCACAATTGAGGAAGAAAAAGCCATATTGATGCGGTCACCAAGAGCACAATCTGGATTTAAAACAGCAGCTGCGTCTTTTTCTACCGGTACTGATTCACCAGTAAGGGATGCTTCTTGAATTTTCAAGTTAGCTGTTTCAATTAAGCGCAAATCGGCTGGAACCATGTCCCCATCATGCAAGGTAACAATATCACCAACTACTAATTCCTTGGCCGGTATGATTAATTCTTTGCCATTACGAATTACATGAGCAGTTGGCGCAGATATGTCACGTAACGCAGCTAAAGAAGACTGTGCCTTTTTTTCCTGAACTACTCCAATAATGGTATTAAGAACCACGATTGTCGCGATAATAATGGCTTCGGTATATTCGCCAAACATAGCAGATAAGAGGGCAGCTACTAATAAGATACCGATCATTGGATCAAAAATCTGCTCTTTGACCATTTGGATTACTGTTTTAGGAGGTTTAGCTGCGAGCTCGTTTAAACCAGCTTGCTGGCGTATTCGAACTTCGTCTTCAGTTAAACCAGTTTCGGTTGTTTTTGTATTTGTTAATACCTCAGACTGTTCGACAGCCCAAGGTTTTTGCCTGTGATTATCCATAGCGGACTAACCACTCCTTTCGTAAAAAAATAATGGAAAACGACCTACTAGCATAAGCCGTTCCCCATTTGAGAAACTTGTTCAGTTTTCATTTGCGTATCGGCAGCGTCATAGGCGCTTCTCGGTATGTAAATTATATAATATATAGTTTATCGCATTGTGACATATTGTCAATATAACTAATCATGGTGAAAGAGTTCTTTAATTTTTCTTAACCAATTGTCTTTAGTAGAAGGAGTAGTTTTCGTTTGTGACGCAGAGTTAGTTTGCTCTATATGCTGTTTACTGGAAAAATGTTTAACATGTTTCGCCTTTTTTGGTGCAGATGCGGACTGTTTTTTCTTAGTATTTTGATGATCATGCAATTTCATTATTTTTGGTTGCTTATTTTGGCGCACATAATAATGGTCTTCATCAGTTTGTGCTTCCATCGCAATATCGGGACGCAAATAATATAGGTCTTGACCGTCATAGCTGTTAATTAAAAAGACAAGAATATCGTGTAAATCACAAATACAGTGCCAGGCTTGCTTTTGATCTGGTTCAATTTGGTTATCGTGGACAGCAGCGTTGCCCATGCGGCGTATTTCGTCAAATAAATCCATGATCGAAAGAGGGTAATCTAGTTCATTGCGTAAATAATGTGTATTATTACGCAAATTACGGTGTTCGCCATCATGAACTGTGTAATATGGACTGAGATTTTCTAACTTAAAAATTTTTTTGATTAGACTCTCTAATAGAAGACGTGAATTTGAAATAACGTCACGATAATCATCAATTGTGTATAATTTGTGGATTTTTTCAGCGGTAGGAAAGGCTTCCTTGAAGCTGCTATTTTTTACAAAATCAAAATTTACTTCCACTGTGCAATCCCCTCCAAAATAAAATAATGCTACTAAATATAATAAGAACTTCGTCTTGATTTGTGAACAAAAGATGTTTGCTTTTTTTGATCAACTTGTTAATCTAAGTTAAAAGGATTTGTGAAAAGGTGTTTTGATCAATGAAAAAACATAAGAAAATTTGGATATCGGGAGTTATTATCCTGTTAATTGGTATTGCATGGCTAATTGGCAATTTTTATTACACTAAAGAACGTCAAATTGACCGCATTGTAGCTAAAATGCAGGATCCTAAAACTGAGCTGGCTCAGTATGTCACGGCTTCAACGCCTGATATGGATGTGACAGATAAATCGCTGAAGCCGCTTCAAAATTACTTTAAAGAGCATCACAGTGCAGCTAAACGTTTAGCCTATAATTTGCGCCATAATCGCGATCATGGTGAAATCAGACTGATTCAAGATGGACGCAATTTTTTGCTTTTTCCAAAATATAAGTTGTGGATACAAGTATATCGCCCACAGGTGAAGACCAATCACGCTAATTCAACTTTGACGGTTAACCAAAAGGATTATGGTGAAATGGAAGGTGGCAATCAGAATTACTATCAAGATTTAGGTATGGTCTTTCCTGGTCGCTATCATATATTAGTTAAATCTAAGGTTAATGGTCGCCATTTAGATGCTGATTCGATTGTTAACATTTGGTCAGATAAGACTGTTGATATGAAGATCAAAACGGCCACTTTCCAAGTGCGCAGCGTTCCTAATGGTACGATCTATATCAATGATCGTAAGGCGGGTAAATTGAACCAGCATGGTAGCTATACTTTCAAGGATTATCCGATTGCTAAGCGAATGGAAATCTATATTAAGAGTAAGGCAGATGGTCAAACTATTAAGTCCGAAAGGGTAACGGATTTGTCGCAATCGATTAGTTCAGAATTTTCTAATAGTGAGGATGACGTCACTGATTATGATGGTACTGCTGAATATCAAGGCAATGGCGAAAAAGATGTCTATCAGGATGCAGAAGGTGACTATATTGTTAACCCGATTTGGCCTGGCTTGATTAAGGTTGGGGATGCAGCAAAGCTATTGTACAACACCCTTAAGTCGCCAAATGCAGATGACTTTGAAAATGGAAAAGAAAATGCAGACTATAAGAAGATTGCTAAGCAACTAAAGGAATGGCATAAAAAGAAGAGTATCAAGAAATTAAGTGTAAAGATCAAGGTGCTCTCTGTTTTACCAGGTAAGCGTAATTATAGTCGGATTAACTATGAAGTAACCTTTATTAAAAAGTATAAAGATAAGAGTAAAAAGAAAGAACGATTGTCGTATCAAAACGCTGTTTTCCACCAAAAAGATGGCAAACAATTGATTCAGACTTTGGGCGACTGCAAGTTAATAAAAACTAAAACAAGTGACTAAAGATTAGTTAGAGTAAGACTTCCTACTGTTAAAAATAGTAGGAAGTTTTTTAATAACAGTGAAGCTATATAAAAATATTGTTTTGCAAAAATAATTAAACAAACAAAATAAGATTAGGCCCGATTCGCCTAATCTTATTTTGCTATAAATGCATTAAATTCCACTTAGGTATCTTAATTTCGCCTTTCTCACTCATTGTCATAATAGTGATTGAAGCATTCTTAGGACCTGGAACCAAAGGAATATGGTCACCATAACGATACCAGAGACTTCTAATAGTGAAGCCGTGAGTAACTAGCAGAATGTTTTCAGCGCCATCCAATTGACTGATTAATTTAAAACCATCATCAAGACGAGCCCAATATTCTTCAGCGTTTTCTGCTTGGTGATAAGGATCGGCTTCTTTAATCCAATCCTTAATAGTATCGATGCTCTCATGAGCAAACATTTCTTGCCGTGTTCCGTAGCCGTGACTGCCACCAATCATTCGCCAAGCCATTTCGGAATCCATTCCTTCGAAGTAGCCGTAGAATTGTTCTCTGAAAAATGGACTAGCGATGTGCTGCAATTCGTCTTTGTTGGCGTTATATTTCATGATGATCTCACAGGTATCACTTGCTCTCTTAAGATCACTAGACAATGCAATGTCAAAAGGTACTTCGCTTAAAGCTTTACCAGCTTCTTCAGCGCCTTCAATTCCTGGTGTAGTTAATGGTGTGTCACACCAACCTTGCATCTTATTGTAGCGATTGATATAAGTTTGACCGTGACGGACGATATAAATTCTTTTCATATTTTTCTCCTCGTAAAAAGCTCACACTTTATTGTAGAAAAAAGAGGTGAGCTTTTAAAGTTAATTATTTTCGTGGTAGATCTTTTTAACAGTTTTAATATCTTGCGGTTGAATCGTATAGATCGAACCCTTTGGGTACATGACTGAGACATTATTAGTGTGGTTTAAGCCAATTGCGTGGCCTAATTCGTGTTCAGCAGTATTAACGATTCGATTGTAACTGTAACCATACCATTCGTTTTGCAAATAGTAACGGTTCAAGTTGACCGTGGCCTTTAACAAATGTCCTGTAGCAGGGTTATAGGTAGTTGCTGTTTCTCCTGCGGCATTAGTGTCGCTATTATCGACTGTATTAATGACGATTTGAGCGTCTTTTTTATCATTTATTTGGTGAAAAGTAAAAGCACCGGTACGATTCCAAGCGTTCATTGCATTGACTGCAGCTGATCTTAGTTGAGCATTATTGCTAATATCGATATAAACCTTAGCTTCAGGATTTGACCATACACGATTGTCTGAAGAATCGTCATTTTCTGTTTTATCTGTGTCAGTTTTGATATTAGTAGTCTTTTTTTCGTTATTGGGAGAAATGGTCGTTTCGTTAGTTAGAAGTTCGTTAATTCGATAGCTAAGTGTAGCTAGGGAGTCTTGCGTTGCGATACGAATATTGGGATTGTTCTGATAAGTCCAAACGCCAAGAGCGATAAGAGCAAGCAAGAGAACATTTCTCAGTAATTTAAAAAATCTTTTCATGTATATATCACCCCAATATGTCAAGATTATAGTCTCTAAAGTTAAAGTTTTCATCAATTTTTATTTATATTTTTCTCACGAGCAGGAAAACTATTATGAAAGCGCTATTCATGGTAAAATAGTATGCGAATTTTTAAAGAAAAGGTGATTAGATGGCTACAGCCAAAACTGAAAAAAACGAAAAAGAACTTGAACAAAAGCACCTTGATAATATTATGGGTCAGATCAAGGACCGCGAAAAAACTTTAAAAAAATCTATCAAATCAGCTGAAGGCGAAGCAAGAGAGCTTAATTCACACTTTTTTGACGATGTTAAATTGGATTATGATGGTTATTCCACTTCAATGGAAACAGCACTGTCAATCCACCAGCAGCAACAATTATTGAGTGAACGTGAACATGCTTGGCAACATTCAGCTAAGCAGCTAGAGACTGTAGAGCGTTTAGAGAAGCGACCATATTTTGCTCGGGTTGATTTTAAAGAAAAAAATGAGGACCGAACAGAGACGATTTATATTGGTCTAGGTTCTTTTGCAGACAAGGACGATCACTTCTTGATCTATGACTGGCGGGCACCAATATCTTCAATTTATTATGATGGTAAATTGGGTAAAGTTTCTTACAATTCGCCTGAAGGTGAAATTACAGTTGATATGACTAAGAAACGCCAATTTATGATTGAAGATGGCAAGATTGTGAACATGTTTGACACTGATGAGTCAATCGGTGATCAAATGCTCTTGGAAGTTTTGTCAGAAAAATCATCAACGCAGATGAAGTCAATCGTAACGACGATTCAACGCGAACAAAATAAGATTATTCGAAACACCAAAGCAGATCTGCTTTTTGTCCAGGGTGCGGCAGGTTCTGGTAAAACCAGTGCGATTTTGCAGCGGATAGCCTTTTTGCTTTATCGTTATCGTGGCAACCTGACTTCAAGTGATGTAATCATGTTCAGTCCTAACCAGTTGTTTAATGACTATATTAAGAATGTTTTGCCTGAAATGGGCGAACAAAATATGGTTCAAATGACTTACTGGCAGTTTGTTGCGCGACGGTTGCCAGGTATGGAAGTTGAAAACTTATTCAGACAGTTTGAAGATCAAACCGCAGACAGCAATATTTCTAAGTTTAAGGATTCAGTTAATTTCTTTAACTTGTTGACTCGTTATGCAGAGCACTTGAATAAGCGCGGTGTTATTTTCAAGAATATTTATTTCCGTGATAAGAAGAAACCTTACTTTGATAAGGAAAAGATCAAGGAGATCTATTATTCTTTCAATGAAAATTACAAGTTGGCCAACCGAATTGATGCAACGCGTGAAGAATTGATCAAGATGTTGAATCGAAAGATTACGCCAGAAACTAAGAAGGCTTGGGTGGCACACGCTATTGAAGGAATGAGCCAATCTGAATTAAATGAGTTATATGATCGACCTGATCAAGAATTTGAGTCTGAGGCTAAGGAAGAGGCCTTTTTAGGTAGAAAAATTGTATTATCAGCCTTGAAGGGCGTGCATAAGCGTATTTTGCACAACCACTTTTTGAATATGCGAGCACAATACCTGAGCTTTTTGCGAGCTGTACCTAAGATGGTTGATCTATCTAAGTGGAATATTGATGAAAATGATTGGTTGGCTCATGTGGAAGAAGTTAAGAATAACTTTAAGCAGCACCATATTGCCATGAATGATGTTTCAGCTTACTTATATTTGTATGACATGATCACTGGTCGCAGGACTGACTTTGAGATGCGTTATGCCTTCATTGACGAAATTCAAGATTATACTCCATTTCAATTAGCTTACTTGAAGTATAATTTCCCACGGGCCAAGTTTACAATGTTGGGTGACTTGAATCAGGCTATTTTTACTAAGGATGAAAGTCGTAGCTTACTTAAGCAGATCTCTGGCTTATTTGATCCTGAAAAAACTGATGTGGTGCAATTAACGAAATCATATCGTTCAACTAAGGAATTGACCAATTTCACCAAGCAAATTTTGCGTCAAGGCGAAAAGATTGAAGCCTTTAACCGTAAAGGTCCTAAGCCTATAATTTGGGGCAGAAAAACCGATGATGAAGCAATTGATATTTTAGTTAACGTTTTGCATAATAATGAACAAAATAAGCGTACGACAGCTGTTATTACCAAAGACTTAGCTGCAGCTAAATTTGTGCATGAAGAATTAGCTAAAAAAGGTGAAAACACGACCTTAATTGCGACTGCTAATCAGCGACTAGTTGATGGTACTCTAGTTGTGCCTTCTTACTTGGCTAAGGGACTAGAATTTGATGCGGTAGTCATGTGGGATGCCTCTAAAGCTGCTTACCATAAATTGGATGAAACTCAACTTGTTTATACTATTACCTCTCGTGCAATGTATAAGCTAGATATTATTTATACTGGAGAAAAGAGTCCATTGCTTGATGTTGATCCAGATACTTATGAAGAAAAATAATTGACAAAAGTTGCTAGATCATTTAAGATTTATTCAACATTAAAAACAACTTAGAACAGAAATAGTAATACTAGTCAAAGTAATAGAGAGTCTTTGCTGGTGGAAATAAGATATTTGCTAGTATGAATCACATCTGTGAGTTGGTCTTCTGAACAAAAGTAGGAAAATCCGGGATAGCCCGTTATAGCTAAAGGTTGATTATTGAACTTATTGAGGCAAGTTGCGTGAGCAATTTGTAAACATGAGGTGGAACCGCGATTACATTCGCCCTCGTAGCCGTTTGGCTATGAGGGTTTTTCTTTTAAAATAATCAACCTAGTGAGGCATTTCTGCGTGAGCAGGTGCGAACATGAGGTGGAATCACGAGCAGTCGTCCTCTTAGGTTAATCCTAAGAGGGCTTTTTTATTAGGAAAGAAAAATGAAGGTGAGAGTATGTCATTAAAATATATTGCAGAAATTTTACCCGCTCTTTTGTCAGGAGCAGGCATGACGTTAAGTATTTTTTTCTGGACCTTAATTTTAGCAACGCCATTAGGAATTTTGGTCTCATTAGGTGAAAAAAGTAAGTTTAAACCATTACGCTGGTTGGTTAACTTTTATGTTTGGATTATGCGGGGCACGCCCTTATTATTGCAATTGATCTTTGTCTTTTATGGCTTACCAATTATTCATATCGTCTTTCCCCGCTATCAAGCAGCCTTGTTTGCTTTTATTTTGAATTATGCGGCTTATTTTGCGGAAATTTTTCGTGGCGGCTTTCAATCGATTGATGAAGGACAGTTTGAAGCAGCGAAAGTTTTGCGCTTGAATCGCTGGCAAACGATGACCAAGATCATTATTCCCCAGGTAATAAAAATTGTTTTGCCTTCAATTGGAAATGAAGTAATTAACTTAGTTAAGGATTCATCATTAGTTTATGTCATTGGCTTAGGTGATTTGCTTAGGGCAGGCAATGTAGCAATGGCTAGAGATGTAACACTGGTACCGTTAGTTTTAGTAGGTGTAATTTATCTACTGTTGATCGGTATTTGTGCTTTTGTTTTGAAAAAGCTGGAAAACCACTTTTCTTATTACAAGTAGTTGAGGTGAGAATATGTTAGAAGTGAAAAATTTGAGCAAAGAATTTAACGGTCACCAAATTTTGCGTGACATCTCCTTTACCTTGAAAGATGGAGAAATTATGACAATTGTAGGCCCATCTGGAGCGGGGAAAACCACCTTACTAAGAATTATTGCCGGTTTGGAAACAAAAGATGCCGGTGAAATTTTGATTGACGGTAAACCTTATGATTCAGGCAAGGTTGGCGTTGTTTTCCAAGATTATAATCTTTTTCCTAATTTGAACGTTTTACAAAATATCACTTTGGCACCTACTTTGGTTTTAAAAAAGAGTAAAACTGAAGCAGAGCAGGATGCACGATTATTGTTAAAACGTCTACAAATGAGTGGGCGTGAACAGCAGTATCCTTATGAGTTATCAGGTGGGCAGAAACAGCGAGTAGCTATCGCTAGAGCTTTGGCTATGAAGCCGCGGATTCTTTGTTATGATGAGCCAACTAGCGCGCTAGATCCTAATTTACGTAAAGAAGTTGAGAAAATGATTTTAAGCTTAAAAAAATCGGGTTTAACCCAGCTGATTATCACCCACGACTTGAATTTTGCAGAGAATGTGGCGGATCAGATGCTCAAGGTTCGACCGTTAAGCGAGGATTAGGCAATGAAAAAATGGATTTTAGGTATCGTCTTGGCCTTAACATTATGTTTAACTGGTTGCGAAAGCGTACAAAAAGAAGCTAATACTCAAGATACATGGAATAGGATTGCCAGCAAAAAGCAAGTGGTAGTTGGCTTAGACGATAGTTTTGTACCAATGGGCTTTGAAAAGAAAAACGGCCAATTGACGGGTTATGACATCGACTTAGCTAAGGCAGTCTTTAAACAATATGGCATTAAGGTTTCTTTTCAAACGATTGATTGGTCAATGAACGTTACAGAGCTGCGTAACGGTACGATCGACTTACTCTGGAATGGTTATAGCATTACGCCAGAACGTAAAAAGAAAGTGGCTTTTAGCAAGCCATATTTACGTAATCGCCAGGTTTTAGTTGTGAAAAAAGATAGTGACATTAGTTCATTTAAACAAATGAAGAATTATGAATTAGGAATGCAAACTGGTTCAACAGCAGAGCAGTGGTATGAAACTAAACAAGATGTGCTGCATGCTAAGAAAACAGTTTTATATGATACGATTTCTAATTCGTTCTTGGATCTGAATGCAGGACGAATTCAAGGAATTCTATTAGATGAAGTTTATGCCGACTATTATATTGCTCACATGGCTAAAAGTAGCGAATACAAGGTAATTCAGAATGATCGCGTGCCAATGGACTTGTTCGCTGTGGGGATGCGTAAGGGAGACAAAACTTTGCGCAAAAAGGTTAATGAAGGTCTGGTTAAGTTGCAAAAAAATGGTCAATTGCGCAAGCTTAATGAAAAATGGTTTGGCAGAAACAATAGTTGGTTAGGCAAGTAATATGAAGATAGATAATTTTACTTTTAAAAAGATTGATGAAATGACAGGAAGAGAATTCTATTGCGTAGAAAGGTTGCGCAACACGACTTTTGTAGCTGAGCAGAAGATAACTTTACCAGATTTAGATGATGAGGACCTAATTGCTGTTCAGGTTTATTTACTCAATCAAAAACAGACGACTGCCTTAGCGACTTGTCGTCTGTTTCAAGAAGATGGTAAATGGATGCTAGGACGCGTTGCTGTGTCAAAAGAAGCGCGCGGACAACAGCTAGGGTCGAAAATGATTACAGCTGTGCATAAATTTTTACGGCAAAATAAGATTGATGCAGTTTACTGTCACGCCCAAATGCGGGTAAAGCCTTTCTATGATAGCTTGGGCTATCAAGTTGTAGGCGAACCGTTTGATGAAGGCGGCGTAGAACATGTGATGATGAAGAGGGACTTGGCTTAGGCTAAGTCTTTTTTGATTACTGGCACGATTTGATTAACTAAAAACTCATTTCCTTGATCAGTTAAATGTTGCCCGTCGGCTTGATAATATGTCGATTTGTCTTTTAAGTTTCTCATTGCAGGTAAAATATCCACAAATTGTGCACCATGTGCCTTTGCGACTTTTTGGGCGATATTGTTAAAAAGATCGAGTCTTTCAGCACCATAATATTGAAAAATGTCACTTTCTGGATTGGGATTGCACAATCCCACAACAATGGCTTTGCCTACTGCACTAAGGATTTGAGCCAAGTTCTTTTCGTAGCTTTCTGGACTAATGCCCCAAGCTGTTGCGGCATCGTTATTGCCGTATTCAACAACAACTAGATCATGTTCTGGGGGAATTTGCTCCAAATAATCGACGCCTTCAACTGTGGTAGCACCGCTTTTAGAAATGTTTTCCACCTGTGCATAATTTTTAAGTTCTTGTTGGAATAAATTAGTTATTAGGTTTGTATTTTGACCATTACGATATCCGTTAAAAATGGAATCGCCGAATAGGATTATTTTTTTCATATTTTTAGCGCTTTCTATTATAATAAGTTAGTGTTTTAGAAGGAATATGGATACGATATATGAGAAATTATACGAGTTTTAACAGAAATGAATGGGCTAAATTAGCTCCCTTAGATAAAGTCAATATTACCAAAGAAGAATTAGCTGATATCAAGTCTTTAGGAGACGTGATTGACCTAACCGACGTGCATGAGATCTATACCAGTTTGATCAGTTACTTACACTTAGTTTACCAACAAAAAAAGAATGCGCAAAAAGCACAAATCAAATTTTTGCATAAAAGTTTTTCACCAGCTCCGTTTATCATCGGTATTTCGGGTTCGGTTGCAGTTGGCAAATCAACCACTGCGCGTTTATTACAATTGTTGCTCAGTAGAACCTATCCAGAATTAAAGGTACACTTGATGACCACGGATGGTTTTATTTACCCTAATGAGGAATTAAAACGGCGCAATTTAATGCCCCGCAAAGGTTTTCCAGAAAGCTATGATATGGCTTTACTTAGCAACTTTTTGCGTGATGTCTTGAGTGGCAAAAGCGATATTGTTTATCCGTTGTATTCTCAAGAATTAAGCGATATAGTACCTGGGAAATATGGTCATGTAAAAAATCCTGATGTATTGATTATTGAAGGAATTAATACATTGCAATTGCCCGAGAGTGGACAAGTTGTGACTAGTGACTTTTTCGATTTTTCAATTTATATTGACGCTGAAGAAGATTTGATTGAAAAATGGTACATGCAACGCTTTAGAAAAGTACTTAAATTAAATAAAAATAAGCCAGATAATTTTTACTATAAAATGGCTAATGGACCGCTGGAAGATGCAATTCAATTGGCTGAAGAAACCTGGCAGATGGTTAATCTGGTCAACTTGCGTGAATATATTGCGCCAACCAAGGAACGTGCTAGCCTGATTTTACATAAGACTGACGGACATTTGATTGATCGGATATACCTGCGGCACATCTAATTTGGTATACTAGGTATTATGAATACGATTTATTTACTGTTGATAAAAAAATTTGCTTTGCCTCCAGCGTGTTTAAACTAGTCGAAAGGTAAGTTTAAATTAAAGGGAGAAGAAATAATGGTACAAGCAATTAATTTGAAAAAAGGTATGATTTTTAGCCAAGATGGCAAGTTGATTAAGGTATTGAAGGCTAACCACCATAAGCCTGGCAAGGGTAATACTGTGATGCAAATGGATTTGCGTGATGTAAAGAGTGGTGCAGTTGTTCACAAGACCATGCGTCCAACTGAAAAGGTAGACTTAGTTGAAGTAACTAAGAAAAAGGCTCAATACCTTTACGGCGAAGGTGATACTTATACTTTCATGGATACTGATACTTATGATCAATATGAAGTTTCAGCTGATCAATTGGGTGATGACGTTAAGTTCTTGATGCCTAACATTATGGTTGATATGGACTTTACAGATGATAACAAGATTATCGGTATTGAATTGCCATCAACTGTTGAAATGACCGTTAAGGAAACACAACCAGAGATTAAGGGTGCAACTGTAGCTGGTGGTGGTAAACCTGCTACTATGGAAACTGGCTTAGTTGTGCAAGTTCCTGATTTTATCAAGAATGGCGAAAAGCTAATTATTGGTACTGAAAACGGTGATTACAAGTCACGTGCAGATAGTCAACCTAGATAAAAGATAAGAAAATAATCCTCAACTTGTGCATAAGTTGGGGATTATTTTTTGTCTAAAATTTCTGTTCAAAACATGTGCATTACTAAATATCCCGATGTCATCTACGTTGCAGAAAATGGTGCCTTAATGCGAAAACAAGAAAAGATATATTCATTACACCAATATTTTTACGATGGTGGCAATGACTTGGAAATGTTAAAAGAAATCCTCACATCTTCATTGATAATGAGAACTTCTTTTAGATTACAGCCTTTGTTCTAGCATTAATTTTTACGGTATGTTTGTGTTCACCGTGGATCATTTTAACTTTCCAAATTGAATGATTATTGTCATCAGTTAACTCCCATGAAATCGGTGTTCCTCCACTGAATTCTTTTAGGGCAATTTCATTAGCTTCTTGGCGTGAAATTGTCTTTTTTAGGTTCAAAGACGCATCTTTTTCGTAGTCATAATCAAGCACCTGCGTAGACTGACCTAGAATCTTGTTATTAGTTGCGTCAACCTGAATAGTGCAGTCTTTACGGTCATCATAACCCACTATGTCATAAACATAGATATCTTTACTTAAATTAAGCGTGATCGATTTGACTACTGCATGTGTATATAATGATTTGAATTTCTGGACGGCGGAATCCTGTGAGAGATTAATCTGTGGCAAGTTATTGCTAGAATAGCTGATCGTTTCCGGCTTAGCTGCTAAATTAGTAGTTCGAATGGTAAAGTTACTTACTTTTGACGACTGATTATTTAGATAGATCGTTGTCCCAATTATTCCAACAAGTAACCCAGTGATAATGCTGCTGGTAATGATAAAAAATTTTCTCATGAATTCCACCTCGTTATTATGTTCTATATGTTTACTGATATTATATATTACATAACCACAAAGTGACAGTTTATCACTAGGTGCTTTAAATTTTCTTATGGCTTTTGGTACAAAAATGCAATATTTTTACACGAAAAGAAAAATTAATGCTAAAAGCGCGGGTAGCATTTGTACTAGGAAGATTTTTTTAGTTGCAGTGAATCCGCCATAAATTGCTACTATGACAATCAAACTTAGAATTAATTTCCATACGTTAAAAAGAATAGGGATAGGAAAAATAAAGAAAGCAACGATCAAAATTACACCCAACATCCCATTGTAGATACCTTGGTTAGCTAGTGAAACTTGAGCAGCTTCTTGTTTAACAAAATTGATATCCATGTCGAAAGCCTTAGCTTGTTGTTCAGGTTTACCAAACATTTCTAAGAAACAGATACCGATATGCTCAATAGCCACGATAAATGTTAGGATTGTTCCAATAAGTGTGAAAAGAGTGTAAGGACCATATTTTATAATTTCCATAAAAATTCCTCCAAATATTTTTCTATAATTATACAATAGATTTTTGTTGACAATCGTGATCGAATAAATTATGATTATTCTTATCAAAAGTAAGAAGGAGGATGAATCACATGTTTAAGCGTCAAATGCAATGTCAATACACTGAATGTTGTTGTACAAACAGCATTTGTTTGACATGCTCTGATGTGGTGGTTCATCTTAAGACTATTACTGATTAACTAGTTAAAAAGTTGTGGTTCTTAATGGGATGTATTCCGTGTTGGAGTACATCCCATTTTTTTGTTTGAGAAAGGAAAATTTATGTCGAAACTAAAGGGAGTTTTAGCAGGAGTCGTTACTATTTCATTAGGAATGCTTCTTGCAGCATGTGGTAATGGCAATAGCAGTAGTAAGTCGGCAGCTCAAAGTGGCACTTTAAATTTAAGCACCACAGCTCCATTAGATACTATTGATATCAGTAAGTCTACCGGATTTGGTCAAACTGGCAATGTATTCGAAAGTTTTTATCGTCTTGGTAAAAATGGTAAGCCAACAGCCGGCTTAGCTAAAACTGGGACCGTATCTAAAGATGGTAAGACCTGGACGTTTAAGATACGTGATTCTAAGTGGTCCAATGGTGATCCGATTGTAGCGCAGGACTTTGTTTATTCTTGGAGAAGAAGCTTGAATCCTAAGACCGCTTCTCCGTATGCCTATCTTTTTAGTGGCGTGAAGAATGCTGACGCAATCATTGCAGGAAAGAAATCACCTAATGCATTAGGAATTTCTGCACCGGATAAAAAGACAGTAGTGGTTAAGTTAAATCGCCCGATCGCTTACTTTAGAGTATTGATGGCTTATCCACTATTTGGGCCGCAAAACGAAAAAGTTGTGAAAAAGTATGGCAATAGATACGCAACCAAGGCTCAGTACCAAGTCTACTCAGGTCCTTTCAAGATTAAAGGATGGAATGGAACTAATGATACCTGGTCATTTGTTAAGAATAATGATTACTGGGACAAGAAGGTAGTCAAGTTGAACAAGATTAATTATCAGGTAGTTAAGTCCAACAATACAGGCTATCAAATGTACCAACAAGGTAAGCTGGATTTAACGCCACTTTCAAGTGAACAAGTTAAGAACTTGAAGAGTAATCAGGACTTTACTCAATATCCATATTCACTTGTTAGATTCTTACTTTACAATTTTAAAGACAAAAATCAGATTAATCGTGCAGCTTTAAACAATAAAAATATTCGTTTAGCTTTATCACTTTCAATTGATCGCGATGTTGTAACCAAAAAAGTTTTAGGCAATGGTTCAACTTTGCCAACAGGTTTTGTGGCAAATGACTTAGCTTCAAATCCTAAAACAGGTATAGATTTTGCTAAAGAACAAGCAGTGAAAAATACAGTTGATTATAATCCAGCTCTAGCCAAGAAATATTGGCAAAAGGGATTACAGGAGATTGGCCAAAAGAGTTTGACTTTTGATGTTTTATCTTCAAATGATGAAACAGACAGTGATCAATTGACCCAATATTTGCAGTCACAATGGACCAAAGAATTGAAGGGAATCAAGATAAATATTACCAATATTCCTGATAAATCAACCACCAGTCGAGCACAGCAAGGCAACTTTGACATTTATCTATCACATTGGGGCGGCGACTTTAACGATCCAATGACCTTTATGCAAATTCCAATGACTGGCACTTCATATAATTATGGTAAGTGGTCTAATTCTACATACGATAATTTGGTTAAAAAAGCTGGTAATGAAGATGCAAACAATCCAGAAAAGCGGTGGAATGATTTAGTTAAGGCGGCTAAGATCGTAAACGGCAATCAGGCAATTACACCAATATATCAACAAACAACTGCATATTTACAAAATAAGCGTGTTCACGGCCTTATTCATAATACTGCTGGTACACAATGGTCATATAAATATGCTTATGTAGATTAAAGGAGAAGGGAGTAATCCCATTTTTCTTTTTTTATCTTTATTGTTGCAATTACAACAAAATTTAATATAATAATTTCTAAGGTGAAAAAAATGAAAGAAGATATTTTACGTCAAATTGGCACAATTGCGCGGGCACTTGATTCGATTGCTAACATTGAATTTAAAGAAATGCAATTAAATCGGGGACAATATTTATATCTGGTGCGGATTAAGGAAAATCCAGGGATTATCTCGGATCATTTAGCTGGGATGCTTAATGTTGACCGGACAACGACAGCCCGCAGCATTAAAAAGCTAGAGCAAAATCAACTAATTAAGAAAGAAAACGATGCAGAGAATAAAAAGATTAAGCATCTGTTTGTGACTGATTTAGGTAAGCGACTAGCAATAAAAATTGAAAAAGAAAATACTTACTCAAATGAACTAGTTTTATCAGGATTAAGTTTAAAGCAAAGAGCGGAATTAACTGCTTTACTAAAGGTTGTAGAAGACAATGCCAGCGAAAACTGGCGCTTTGTTAAAAATGGTGGAAAGAGGGAATATTGATGGATTATACAATTAAGCCTATTACTACAAGTGATGTTGAAAAATTACAGAAAGTTTCACGTGAAACTTTTAAGGCGACTTTTGATCCTTACACTGCACCAAATGATATGGCACGCTTTTTGGAAGAAGATTATGAAACAGTAAAGTTAGTCAAAGAAATTGAAAATCCGAATAGTCGTTTTTACTTTTTAATGGTGCAGAATGAAATAGCAGGCTATTTGAAAATCAATGTTGGGGATGCACAGACAGAACATTTGCGTGAGAATGCCTTAGAGGTGGAACGAATTTATTTGCGTTCTAGTTTTCAACATCGCGGCTTAGGAAATGTGTTGCTTGATTTTGCGGAAAAAACGGCGCGTGAAGAAGGTAAGGATTATATGTGGTTGGGTGTTTATGAAAAAAATGTGCCAGCACAGCATTTTTATAAGCGGCATGGTTTTAGTAAAGTGAGTCAACACACTTTCCAAGTGGGGAGTGACCCACAAACTGATTGGCTGTTAGTGAAGAAATTGACCAGAAATTAAACATACGAAAAGGCACAACTTGAAGAATAATGTTGTGCCTTTTTCTATGTGTTCTTATTCGTTAATCATCGTGTTCAGTTAAAATAATCTCCCTAGTATGGGCGTTGATTTTAACGTCTGTTTCTTGATGACCATTTTTAACTGTAACTTCCCAGTATGTTTTACCGGTATCTTCATCTTGTTCTAGTTTCCATTCCTCACTAGTACCTTTAACGTGTTCTTCTGCAATGCGGCTAGCGTCGTCACGGCTAATGGCACCTCTGAGGGCCAAGGCCTTTTGATTGCGATCATCATGATCTAATTTTTCTGAATGAACGTGGCCAATTTGACCAGTTTCTGCATTGATATTAACAGAGTATTCATTGGTTGAATCGAATCCCTCGATTTCGTAAAGGTAATGATTACCTTCACGACTTAATTCAATACTTTTAAGCTGCTTACCACTAAATTGTTTTTGAAATTTGTCAATGGCCTCTTGTTGGCTTAATTTGATTTGAATATTATCTTTTCGAGATTGTTTGCTCACTGCTGACTCAGAATTGTGTGTAACTTTTGAGGAAGTAACACTTTTTTGAGTAGTCGTCGCAGTGTCGTTTTGCTTAGAACAAGCTACTACTGTTGTTAATAAAGTTGCGCTTAGTAGTGCGACACTTGTAAGTTTAGTAAATTTCATTCTATGTCCTCTCGTAATTAATCACGGTCAACACTAATTACTTTTTTAGTAATTGCGTTAACCTTAACTTCACTTTTTTGGCCATTCTTACTGATGGTTACTTCCCAGACATGCTTTGAACCTTCCCGGTCTAATGACCATTCAACTGCCTTTCCAGCTACTCTTTTTTGAGCAATTTTAGTAGCAGTAGAGCGAGAAATTGTCTTGCTTAAGCTTAAAGCCTTTTTGCCACGTTCATCGCGATCTAATTTTTCGGAATGCGATGAGATAGTTTTGCCAGTTGAAGCATTGATTTTCATTTCATATTCCTTGCTTGAAGTGAAACCTTCAATGTCGTAAACGTAGCGACCATTTTCTTTATCTAAACTGATTGATTCAATCTTGGCAGTCTTGAACTTTGCCTTAAACTTTTTAACAGCTGTATTTTGTGAAACCTTAATTTTGCTTGAAACAGCTTGCACAACATTAGTTTCGTTAGCTAAATTTATTGTAGCAATTGCGGCAGTTCCTAAGCCGAGTAATGCTGCACCGGTAATAGTAATTTTCTTTAAGTTAATAGTCTTCATAAAAAATTCTCCTCTAAAATCGTTAATAATTTTTGTTTTGCTTTACTTGATATATTTATCTTACTAGGTAAGCGGCTTAAAAAAACTAAGATTTAATAGAGTTTAAATGAAGATTTCTTCATTTTTCTAGTGGAAGAGAAACTGTGAAGACTGTTCCTTGAGGAGCGTTATCTGTAACTTTAATTTGTCCATGATACTTATCAACTTCAGCTTTGACAATTGCCAAGCCTAAGCCAGATCCTTTAATTTTACTCGAATGAGAAGTGTCTTCACGATAAAAACGTTGAAATATTTTTTCGAGATTTTTCGCTGCAATACCGATGCCGTGATCTGCTACTTGAAAGAGTATTTGATTTTCTTTTTGAGTTAATGAGATGTTAATATCGCTATGTTCAGGCGAATATTTAGCAGCGTTTTCCACTAAATTATGCACAATGTTTCTAAAATCTGTTGGATTGATGAGGAAAAATAGTTCTTGCGGCATGTCAGTGTGTATTTTATGTGGATAAACTGCTTGAATTTCAGCGGTTATTTCATTAATAATTTTCACCAAATTAGTTTGCGTTAAATTGGTATTTCTCTCTATTCTGCCTAAAGCGAGTAGGTCATTAATTAAGCCTTCCATCTTTTTGGATTCAACGTCAATATAATCTAATGATTTGGGGATGATTTCAGGTTTATCTTTTCCATGTCGTCTGATTAGGTTAACATGACCGCGAATTGCAGCGATCGGAGTTTTTAGTTCATGCGAGGCATCACTAACAAATTGTTGTTCCCGCTGTAAAGCCTTATTTTGAAAAGTAAGCAAATTATTAAATGATTTAGCAAGCTGTTTAATTTCAAGTGGTTGATTAGGAACTGTAATTTTAGTTGTAGCCCCATCTTTTTGAATATCTTGAATTTCACTATTCATTGTTTGAATTGGACGGCTCCATTTATGTGATAAACGTCGAATAAGTGGGATACTAATCAAAATAGCGGCTAAGTTAATAATTAACATTGTGCAAAATAGCCAAATAATTAAATGAAATAACCTATCAATGTTTAGAGCAACATTGATTTTAAAATTATGCTTTTGCTCATCTTTTAAAAAGTAAATGTGCTTGTTTGAATAAACTAAATTTTGATAGTGTCTCTGCTCGTTAATATACTTAAAAGTTTCATGCGCATCTTCAGAGTAGTAAGTTTTGCCATGTGGCGTAGTCAGAGTAATCGCATCGCTGTCTTGCTTGGCTAAATATGCGTCTAGCATTGCCGACCAATCATATTGTGAATCTAGATTATCTTTAACAGCTCTAACAACCTGCTCACTTTGTCGTTCAGCTTGATAATAGATGTAAGCAGAAGAAATAATTAAGAAAGCTACATTGACTAATATTAAAATAGCTACAAATAGCTTTACGAATAAGTATGTTAATTGTTGGGTAGTTGATTTAGGATCAGCTTTTTTCATGATTATCATCTAATTTTCTCAAACAATAGCCCAAGCCGCGCATGGTTTTGATGATTTTCTTATAGGGCTCGCCTATTTTATTGCGAATAGTTCGAATATAAACATCAACAGTATTGGTTTGACCAACAAAGTCATATCCCCAGACTGTATCAAGCAACTCGTCACGACTTTTGACTTTTTCGGGGTCCCGCATTAGTTCAGTGATTAAGGCAAATTCCTTAGGAGTAAGATAAATTTGCTCGGTGTCACAGTAAAATTCGTGCTTAAGCAGATCAATTTTTAATGGGCCAAATTCTAGGGAAGTATCAGGGACGTCATTTTGCTGCCGCATTTTTTCCAGTCTTCGCAAGACTACCCGAATTCGTGCCAGCAATTCCTCGATTTCAAATGGTTTGGTGATGTAGTCGTCTAGTCCCTGATCAAGAGCAGAGCTTATATCAGAAGCAGAGTTTTTGGCAGTGAGCATAATAATCGGCACATCACTTTGCTTGCGGATTCGCCGTAACACGGTCATGCCATCATATACCGGCAACATCCAATCAAGCAAAATTAAAGTTGGCTTTTCTTGAGTAAAAAGTTCTAATGCTTTTTTGCCGTCTTCAGCCCAAACAACTTGGTAATCCTCAAATTCTAATTCAGTTTTGACGAAGCTAGCGACGCTTTCTTCATCCTCAACTAGCAGAATTTTGACATCTTTTTCATCCATATCATTTTCCTTAAAAATAAAAGGCCGGAAATCGATTCCAGCCTGAATATCTGTTAATTAATTTTCGCCCTTAAATGTACCATTTTCTACTTCACGAATAAAGTCAGCTAAGTGCTTATAATATACGTCAGGGTTGTCAACCATGTGGTGGTGACCACCGTCAGGTGTAGTTACTAAGCGTGAGTTAGGAATCTTCTTTTGCATAATCTTAGCAGTTGAAATTGGCATAGTTTCGTTTTCACCAAAGGTTAATAGGGTTGGCACCTTGATCTTGTGTAATTGATCTCTGAAATGCCAGTCTTTTAATTTACCAGTAATTACGAATTCATTGTCGCCTTGGAAAGCGTTGTAAACAGCGGTTCCACCAATGTCTTTTAAGTGGTAAAGCTTAGATGGTTGCTTTCGGTCAACGAAATTAATGTTTAAAATTTGTACGTCATCTTGATAGCGTTGATTATCATAGTCGTTGTTCTTTTCACATTCGTGCATGAAGTCGATTTCGGTTTGTGGTAAAACTTCTTGGCGTCTTCTGTTAACTGAAGCAACGTACTCATCGATTTCATCAACCATTGAGGAGATAATTGCACCTTTCAAGTGTTGACCATATTTAACGGCGTATTCTTGAACTAATAGACCACCCCAGCTTTGACCGATTAAATAAATGTTATCAAGTCCTAACTTTTCACGGACTTCGTCAACCTCATCTAAGAAATATTCGTAGGTTAAATATTTCTTGGCAATTTCAGGATCAGAGTAGTCAGGCTGATCTGAATAAAGCGAACCAAGCTGATCGTACATAGTAACTTGCACGTTCAAGCCTTGCTTTTTCAATTGTTCTGCAGTGTCTTCCCAATATTCGTGATTGCCGCCAGGACCACCATGCAAAGCTAGAAGATGAATGTCGCCTTCACCTTGGGTGTTGGTCCATAAGTGATAACCGTTGTCTAAAGTAATAATTTTAGTACCAGTCTTCATTAAAAGTTCCTTTCTGCTTTTCATTAAAAATTAAAATGTTTACTCTAATTATCGTATCTAATTGAGAAAAAGACAAGCTAGCGGGTATAATGTTTCTAACGGGATAGAAAAGGAGAAATTAATGAGCCTGAAGTACGCTAAAAAAAGCCAAATTATTAGCTATACCATTTTGGCCGCAATCAAGGCCTGCAACATCGTCTTTGTAGCTTATATGGTACAAATTATGTTGAATGTTGCTTCGTCAGGATCACATGATTATCTGCATTTGATTCGCCTGGCTGCTTTGACTGCCTTAGGTCAGATGTGTTTTATGGCCAGTAACTTTGTCTATGAAACGGTAAAGATGGGCATTATTCGTGACGTGAATATGACCTTTAAGCGCGCTAACTTGCGTTATTTGGTTGATCAAGGTGAGCCTGATATCAAGAGCGGTTTATCACTGATGACCAACGATTTAAAACAGATTGAAACTAATCGGATAACGGCACAATTGGATATGATTTTCCAAGGTTTGTCGTTTTTCGGGGCAATTACTTTTGCTCTTTATAGTTCATGGCAGATGACCCTAGTATTTTTGATTGCTACGCTTGCGCCAGCATTAGTTCAAATGCTTACCAGTCCTATCATTACACGTAAGTCCAAGATTTGGGCAACGACTAACGCTAACTATACGCAAAATGTGTCCGATTCATTAAATGGGGCACAGGCTACCAAGCTTTATAACGTGCGCACCAACATCGTTACACGAGCAGCTGGTGCGGCCCAGGCAATGGAGAACGCTCTGCGTAATATGGCATTGACTCAAGCTTGGGCACTAGAATTAATTTATTCAGCTGCTGAATTGTTTTGCTTCATCGTACCATGTACTATTGGCGGTATTATGATGATGCAGGGAAATTTAAAGGTGGGTACATTAGTAATGATCGTCGATTTGGCCTTGAACTTTATCACGCCAATCGTGACTCTTTTTAACGAATTTAACCAAGTCAAGTCGACTGTGCCAATGTGGGAAAAAAACCAGCGCGCTTTGCATCACGTGCTGAAAGATGATAAGCAGAAGATCGATCATTTTGATGGTATGGAGGTTGAACAACTATCTTATGTTACAAGTAGTGATCACAAACGCATCTTTGAGAATGTGAACTTAACAGTTAAGCCGGGTGAAAAAGTTCTATTGATGGCGCCAAGTGGTTGGGGCAAGACCACCTTGCTTCGCTTGCTATTAGGTTTGAGAAAGCCCAAAGACGGTAAAATTTTGATCAATGGTACGGATGTAACGGGAAACTGGGATGCTGCCCACAATTATTTTTCCTATGTTAATCAAAAGCCATTCATGTTTGATGATACATTGCGTTTCAACATTACGTTAGGACGTAAAGTGAGTGACGAGCATTTGAAAGAAGTTATTCATGAGTCTGGATTAGACGAATTAGTAAAAGAACAAGGGCTGGATAAGGCTGTTGGTGAAAACGGTAGTGGTTTGTCAGGTGGACAAATCCAAAGAGTAGAAATTGCCCGTGCGCTTTTATCAGATCGGCCGATTTTGCTAGCTGATGAAGCGACAAGTGCACTTGACCCGAACTTGTCGTTAGGCATTCATAAGACTCTGTTGAAGAATCCACGTATTGCTGTTATTGAGGTGGCTCATAAGATTTCACCAGAAGAAAAAGCGATGTTTGACGTGATCATTCATTTGGACACTCATACAATTGAGACAAAGATGTAAAGAGTTGATCGTTGATCAGCTCTTTTTATATAAAATAATATATAATTTAGCTAGCGAAAATATTTTATAAAATATATTAAAATCGTTGAACTGAAACCACTTACATCATATAATTAGGTTAACAGAGTTCATACGAGGAGGTTTTACTATGGCTGAACCAAAATGGCTTAAAGATATGAATGCCGATGAATACTTAAAAGAAGATTTTGATGCAAAGGGCAAGTCTAAATATACAGTTGAGGGAATTGATAAAAATGATCCTGATTGGTTAGATAAAGCCGCTAAGAAAGTTCATGCTGCAGAAGGCGATGATTATGTCAAACTTGATGCAGGTTTGTTAACTGTTAATCAACTTAATTGGATGTTAAGAAATACTATCGGTGAAATGACGTTTGTTGACGATAACAACCAATTTTTGTGGTATAACCGTCCAACTGATCCTAACAAGAAGATGCTGGCTAAACGTACGCCAGATCAAGTTGGTGATACGATGGGAGCAGTTCACCCAGATGTCCGCGATGTTATTCCAGATGCTAAAAAGGTGGTTCATGCTTTGCGGACCAAGCATGAAGGTCATGATGATGTTTATATGCCAGTGCCAACAGGTAATTTAAAGAAATTGGTTTTGCACTATTATAAGCGTGTAGAAGACGACCAAGGCAACTATGCTGGTATTTATGAATGGGTCCAAGACCTGTATCCATTAGTTAAGTACTTCTGTGAGACTACTGGTCAAAAATTGGTAGTAGATGATGATGCAACTACTGGTGCAACTTACCGTAGAAATTCTGATCCAGACGCCGCAACTGGTGCATCAACTAAAGCTGCAGAAGTTAAAGAAGAAAAGCACGAAGAACCAGATACTACAACTGGTGCTTCGCAACATTAATATCAATTGCAATGAAAAAAGCGACTCAATCGAGTCGCCTTTTTTAATTAGATAATCTGACTGCGATCATTATTTCATCAGGCAGATTTTCACAGGTGATATTCTCCTTAGGATAAGCAAAGTAAGGAAAAACTTCGTAATTTTCAGGAAGATGAATGTTGATAAATCTTTTGAGCTGGTGGTGAGTGATAGTTTCATTTGCCGCCAGGTTAATTCCAGAATAAGTGCCAACCATGTTGCCTTCAGGATCGTAATAGTTGATAGGCAATTGGTAGTTTGGAGTGTTAGTTGCCTTAGTAGGAAGAATTTGTTGGAATATTTTTTGAGGAACATAAATTAGTTTGTTTTTTAGCATATATATACACCTCTATCATTTTTGTGACATAGTGTCATTTTACTAAAAAACATAGTTTTAAGCTACTTTTTAATTTTGACTACAACATATAGATATAGCTTATGCTAATAACACAATATTTGGTTGAATTCAATCTTGTATAAAATTTATCTTTCTATTAGGATAGATATCGATGTGCTTTTTTGCATAGCACGGATAAGGCACAAGATCTTGTATTTTGCGACCTAAAATAAAAAAGGGGAATGTTGAATAGGATGGAAAGAAAACACGAAAATTATTTTGTTTGGCTATTTAATCAATTGAAAGGCTGGCCAGTTCAAAATTACTGTTTATGGTTTTTTGCGTTTGGATTTCAATTAGCTTTGCTGATTCAAGGCAAAATTACAAGCGTAACTTTGATTACTTTTATTGGTACGCTTTTGGGTACACTTTGTGTATTGGCAATTAACGCTACTAAGGCAATTAATGGTTGGTTGGGGTTGATTTCAGCTGCTTGTTTTATCTATGCAGGTTGGTCAGCTAAGAATTATCTTTCCATTTTTGAACAGATTGCCTATATTGCAACTTTAGATTTACCAGTTATCATTGCCGTTAGATCATGGAATGACGATACTAAGAATCATTTGAGAAAATTTGGTTCAAAGGAATGGCTTATTGCTATTGTTGGAACTTTACTTGTTTATGTTGTATCCGGCTTTTTGATTGGTAAATTTACCAATGATCCTCGTCCTTGGATTGATGCTATTAGTTTTGCTATTTCATTAACTGCTGGGATCATGTGCTTTATGCGTTACAACAATCAATACTTTTGGTGGACTGCTAGTGGCGTCTTCCAGTTGATTCTTTGGGGCGTAACTTATGCTCAAGGTGATGCAAACTTAGCCATGGCAATTAATTCATTAATCTATGTAATTAATGATGTGTTAGCCTTCACTGTTTCACCATGGTTTAACATGGGCCGTCGCAAAGCTGGATTAAAAGAAATTCAAAAATAATTAATAATAGTGAAAAGTGAATAATTTCTAGTAAAAGTAGTACGAAAGTGCTACTTTTTTTCTGTGTTAGAATGAAAGAAAAATATGAAGGGTGAGGTAGAGCATGACCTTTTATACAATGAAATATATTCAAAATAACCAGAATACTAATCAGGCAGTATTATATGCTTTGATGTTGGTGGCGGCGTTAGCAATGATAATTTTTGCTTTGCTATATTTACATAACCGTTTTGCAACCAAGTATCGCGATTTGGGTATTATTGCCTTATTATTTTTGCTTTTGTTTGCCGGTACGCAATATGAAAAATATGTGCAACTTAATACGCAAAAATCACAGGCGATTCAAATCGTGCCATTCATCAAATCGATTGCTAAAGATGAAAATGTTTCGACTTCTGATGTTTTAGTTAGTTCAACTGTTTTAACTAATGGCATGATCGTAAGGATTGATTCTAAAAATATTGATTATCAGTTAAACCTTAATGATGATCGCAATACTTACACATTAACGCAAGCCCATGTAATTGATCATAAAGTAGAGGTAATAAAATAATGCAGCTAGATTACACACAATTATTCATTAAGTTTGCTCTCGGTATCTTAACTTTAATCATTCAAATCAATGTCTTTGGTAAGTCTAATCTGGCTCCTACGACTGCATTAGATCAATTGCAGAATTATGTTTTAGGTGGAATTATTGGTGGCTTGATTTACAATCCTAGTATTACAATTCTTCAGTTTTTCCTAGTTCTAATCGTTTGGACGTTGGTTGTTTTTATTTTGAAATTCAGCCGTGATCACAATAATTGGATTAGAGGGATTATCGATGGTAAACCCGTTCAGGTAATCAAAAATGGTAAGGTGCTAGTTGGCAACTGCATGAAGGCAGGAATCTCCGCTAATGAATTAATGTTTAAATTGCGCAGTCGAGGTATCTACTCTGTTGAAAAGATTAAGAATTGTATCTTTGAGCAAAACGGGCAATTAACTATTATTGAAAATGATGAAGCTAACATTCGTTTCCCAATAATTAGTGATGGTCAGGCTAATATTGATGTCTTAGAGTTGATTCACAAAAGCGAAGCTTGGTTACAGCAACAAGTTGAAGAGGCAGGTTATAATAGTATCAGTGATGTTTTCTTAGGAGAATACATTAATGGACAATTACGCTTGACAGGTTATTCAAAGGGAAAGAGATAAAATGGCAGATTTAGTGACAGCAAAAAAATGGCTGAAAAATGCTAACACGGTGATCGTAACGGCTGGTAATGGCATGGCAAAAGAAGAGGGACTAGATATCCTAAGTGAAGAAGGCTTTGATGATCAATTTGGCAAAATTGCAGATAAGTATGATGTGCATACAATTGGGGATGCATTAGATAAGAGGTTTGATACTTGGAGCGAGCAATGGGCTTTTTGGAGTGAGCTAATCAACGAATATTCCTTACAATATGAGCCTAGTGAGACGATGCTTGCTCTAAAAAAGCTAATTCGTGATAAAAAATATTTTATTGCGACCAGTACATTCGGGCACTTTTTTGAAAATGCAGGCTTTAATGAAAATCGAATTTTCAATGCCTTTGGTGATTGGACTAAAATGCAGTGTTCTAGCGGGATTAATCATGGTCAAAAGGATAACCGTGAAGTAGTAGAACGCTTTATGACGGCAATTAAGAACGGCAACGTAACGACAGATTTAGTACCAAAGTGCGAGGACTGCAATAGCCCAATGGAATTGCATATGCCGCTGAATGCTAACTTCTTCCCTGATACCGATGCTAATACGCGTTTTCGTTGGTTTCTAACGGGAGCCGAGGACAAGAATGTCGTAATTTTGGAATTAGGCGTAGATGAGACCAGTCCTCAATTACTTGATCCAATGGTAAAGCTAGTGCAGCAATTTCCTAATTGGCATTATATTGCCGCTGATTTAGCTGATGCAGATTTTCCAGCTGATCTTAAGAAACGAGCAATGGGTTTTGATAGCAATTCGCACGAGATGCTGATGAATTTGATTAAATAATTAAATAGGTGAAGAATGAGTATTTACATAAAAAATGGAATTTTACATGTAACCGGTGCGCAAGACAAGTTGCGTAAAAAAGGACAGGAAAAGCCTGACTTTTTGACCAATTATACAATGCTTGATATTGAAACAACGGGCTTATATCCTTACCGCGATCGAATTACTGAATTAGGTGGGGTTAAGGTACGTAACGGTCAAATTGTTGATCAATATACTAATTTGGTGAAGTTTTCCAAGAATAATTCTGTTCCTGCTTTTATTACTAAGCTAAATGGAATTACTGAAGAGCAAATTGTGAAGGAAGGGATTCCGGCTGAGCAGGCTATTCGTGAATTTCGTGAGTTTATTGGTGATGACGTTATCATTGGGTATAACGTCAATTTTGACTTGAACTTTTTGTATGATTTAAGTCAAAAATATGGCTTACCAGTGCTTGATAATGATTACGTTGACGTATTGCGTTTGGCGCGGACATATTATCCACGCGAGCGCCATAACCGTCTGCTTGACTGCATGCAGCGGGCTGGAATTGCTCAAGTTGAGGCTCACCACGGTTTGCAGGATTCTCTTGATACGATCAAGGTTTATGATGACTTTGCCCAGCACTTTACTGATGATTTATTGGAAAAGGCACAAAGCAAGATTAAGAATATCGACCTAACTACTGGCGAATTGGATTATGTTGACTTAGGTTGGCACAATCCGGTTCAAAATAAGAATATCGTTTTGTCTGGCAATATTCATATGAACGAAGCTGAAGCGGGCAAGATGATCAACAATATGGGCGGCCAAGTTGACAATTCAGTGTTAGCAACGACTAATTACTTAATCATGGGTGATCAAGATTTCTTTAGAAAAGATAATCAGGATTTGAATGCAGCACGTGATTTGATCAAAAATGGTGCTAAGATTAAACGTTTCTCGGAGACCTTTTTCTTAAGCATGCTTGATGATTGGGCTCGTAGTTAGAGGAAAAAGATGACACGAAGAAGACGAAAAAAACAAGGAACGGTTGTTTCATCATTAATTGTCTTAATCGCGATTTTATGGGGAGTTTTTACTAAAGCTGGCAGCGATCCAAATGGCAGCCAGTTTTTGCGTGACTTTACTGGCAATAATGATGAACATGTAACTAATACAATTAGCGATGCATCAAAAGCCAAGACCAATTATGGAGGTCTATCGCCAACTGATTATCAAAAATTAGCTAATTTGAATTTTAAGAGTGGCAGTCGCGCTTATACCGAAGTCAACCATGATAAGTCGACTTTGGTCAAAGGCGCATGGAAGATAAATCGGGTGATTTACTCTAACCTTGATTCATTGAATCGAACATCGCGCTCTAATACAGCCTTTTTGGAAAAGCGCAATGTGGCTAATGATAGCTTGCGAGTAAGGCAATATGTTGAACCGACTGGCTGGCACTATAATCACCGTAACGGTACCCAAATCTATAATCGGGGCCACTTGATTGCCTATTCAGTCTCAGCTGGAATTGATCAAAGCGGCAATTATGATCCACGCAATCAATCAGGGGACCAAAATAATCCTAAGAATTTATTTACGCAATCCGCTTATTCTAACCAAAAGATTCAGACTATTTTTGAGGCTAAGGTTAGGAGAGCACTGCGGCAGAATAAGCGTGTAATTTATCAAGCAACTGCTGTTTTTCGTGGTAATGAGTTAATGGCCCGCGGCGTGAATTTGCAGGCCGTTTCAACTGATGGCAGTTTAAACTTCAATGTCTATCTCTATAACGTGCAGCCCGGTTATGTTTTTAACTATAATAACGGTCGAGCAAAAGTTGATCGGCAAATGCAGGTTAATGAGTAGTAGAATTAATAATATGAAAAATTATTACTGAAATAAAAAAGGAAGTATAAACAATAATGAAAAAAGATAACTGTACTGCAATGCTAGTTGGTAAGGACGCTTCAATCGATGGATCAACCATGATTGCGCGTGACGAAGACGGTTATGGTGGCATTAACGAAAAAGTTTTTGTGGTAAACCCAGCCCGTCATTATGATGAAGATTATGTATCAAAATATAACGGCTTTAAGATGCACCTTGAGGGCGATGGCTGCAAATGGACTGCTGTCCCTACTGCTGATGATTCAGAAGGTCGCTGGGACGAGCAAGGCATTAACGAATATAACGTTGCCATGTCAGCCACTGAAACTGAAGCTACTAATGCTCGCTGCTTAGGACATGATCCTTTAGTAGCAAATGGAATCAACGAAGACTCAATGGTTTATATTACTTTGCCATTCGTGAAGACTGCTCGTGAAGGTGTTAAGCGCTTAGGGCAATTAATCGAAAAATATGGTACCGGTGAAAGCAACGGTATTGCCTTTTCAGACAACAAGGAAGTTTGGTATCTGGAAACTGGCGCGGGTCACCAATGGGTTGCGGCTCGTGTTCCTGATGATTCTTACGCAATTTGTCCTAACATCATGGTGATTCAAAATGTTGACTTTGATGATCCAGATAACTTTATGTATTCAGCTGGTATTCGAGAATTCGTAGAAAAGAATCATTTAAACAATAGTACTGACGGTAGCTTTTCTTTCAGAGATATTTTTGGTACTAAGGATGAAGCTGATGCTTTTTACAATACTCCAAGAACTTGGTATGGACAGAAGTTGTTTAATCCAAGCATTGAACAAGACCCAACTAGTCAAGAAATGCCATTTACGCGCGTTCCCGAAAAGAAGATTGGTGTTGAAGATGTGCAAAGATTTTTAACTAGTCACTATAACGGTACACCATACGATCCAATGGACACTTTTTCATCTGGTTCAGAAAAAGAACAAAAGATGTTCCGTTCTATTGCTTTAGACAGAAACCAAGAATCAAGCATCTTGCAAATTAGAAATGATGTTCCTGCCAAGATGGCTGCAATTCAATGGATTAATATGGGCTTTTATGCATATTCACCATATGTTCCTTTCTACACCAATATTGAGGATACACCACTTAACTATAAGGTGGCAGATCATATCGTTGATCCAGATAGTAGTGCTTACTGGTTGTATAAAACTTTACAAGTGCTTGTTGAACCACGCTATCACCAATATATTTATGAGGTAAACGCCTATCGTGATGATTGTCAAAGCTACGGTATTGGCCGAATTGATCTTATTGATGAAAAAGCTAAAAATATGGAAGGCAGAGAGCTTATTAAATATTTAACTAGCGCTAATGATGAAACTGCTGGTGTGATTACCAAAAAGACTAAGAGCTTGATGAGCAAGTTGGTTCGTCAAGCCTTGAATAGTTCAAAATATCAATTTGAACGTGGAGATAACTTATGATACAAAAAGCCATGACTAATTCATGGCTTTTTTGGTACCTACCACAATATTTAGTAAACCCGAATTTTAAAAAAGAAATAAGTGAAAAATAAAAGTAAATGCGAACAAAAGCCGAATACTTGCTGAGAAGCATTTCACAAAGTCGTTGAAACCCCGAATTTCAAATGAAAATTATTTGTTATTTTCGTATATTTAGCTTAGAATTAATAGAGAAATTTAAAAATTTAAATCAATATATAGTGGTGCGTGAAACTTATGAATGATGAGAAATTCGTGGAAGTAAAGAACCTTAAAAAGGTTTATGATAACGGTCATGAAGCAATCAAGGATGTTAGCTTTTCCGTAAAAAAAGGTGACCTTGTATGTTTGCTTGGCCCATCTGGTTGTGGTAAAACAACCATCTTAAATATGCTAGCTGGTTTGCTTAATCCAACTAGCGGTGACATCCTTTTTGATGGCAAGTCAGTTGTTAACGTAGCACCTAAGGATCGTCAGATCGGCTATGTTTTCCAGAACTATGCCTTATATCCACATATGACTGTACTTCAGAATGTAATGTTTCCTCTGACTGTGGGCAAGCAAAAGATGCCTAAGGATGAGGCGAGGAAGATTGCTGAAAAATATATGGCAACGACCCAGATTACCGAACTTGCTGATCAAAAGCCGGGCAATTTATCTGGTGGTCAACAGCAGCGTGTAGCTATTGCCCGTGCTTTAGTGCAACAACCTAAGATTCTGCTGATGGATGAACCATTGAGTAACTTGGATGCACGTTTACGGTTGAAGATTCGTGAAGAAATTCGTGCTTTAGTTAAAAGTGTGGGTATTACCACCTTGTTTGTTACTCACGATCAAGAAGAAGCCTTGTCAATCGGTGATAAGATTATTCTCTTTAATAATGGTGTGATCCAACAAGATGACTTAGGACAAAACTTCTATCTTGAACCAAATAACTACTTTGTTGCTAATTTTGTTGGTAATCCTGTGATTGATAACTTTAATGTAAAGGTTAATGGCGGCAAGATTACTGGCTCAGATTTTGAAATTAACGTGGACGATTTAGACAAGGATCGTTTTAAACGTGACTTAACTGACGGCGAGTACGTTTTATCCGTTCGTCCAGAAAATATTTTGCCAGTCGAAGAAGATGGTGCAGTTTCAGCTAAGGTTGATGATGTCGAATTAATCGGTCGTGAACGAATTTTGAAGTTTACCCATGATGGGGTACAAGCTCGTTCATTAGTCAACCTTGAGACACCAATTAAGCCTGGTGATAATATCAATTTGAAGATGCGTCTTGATCGAGTATTCCTGTTTACTAAGGAAGGAGAGCGTGTCTACTAATGAAGAGCAATCAGAAAAAGGCGTGGCTCTTTTTAGCGCCAACAATTATCTTTGTTACTTTCTTTAGTATTTATCCAATTTTGCGGGCCTTTGTAATGAGTTTTCAAAGCGGCTCGTTAATTAATCTGAATTGGAGCGGCTTCAGCAATTATCAATATATCTTTAGTGATCCAGAATTTTGGCGGGCAATCAAGAATACTATTTTGTATGCCCTAATTTCTGTGCCAGTTGCTTTGGCTATTTCAATCATGTTGGCCTGGTTTATTTTCAGCAGGATAAAGCATAAGTCATTCTTTGAAACGACTTTCTTTATGCCATATGTTACGTCAACTATCGCTATTGGTATCGTATTCCGTTATATTTTTAACGGTGACTATGGTTTGCTTAACTTCTTGCTCAAGGCAGTTCACTTGCCAACACCAAACTGGATTGATGATCCAGCGATGTCATTGACGACAATTATCATCTTTGGTGTTTGGACTTCTTTAGCTTTTAACATCGTTATCTTGATGGGGGCTTTGAGAAACATTGACCCTAATTACTACACAATTGCGGATATGTATGGCGCAACTGGTACTGAAAAGTTCTGGCGTATTACAATGCCGCAGCTTGTGCCAACGATCGCCTTCTTATTAACAATGAATATCATTGCTGCATTTAAGATTTATACATCTGTTTATGCCTTATTCAATGGACAAGCAGGTGTTGGTAACTCAGCTACAACTGCAGTGTTCTACATCTATAACAAGTTCCAAATTGTTGGTACTCCAGGTGTAGCGATGGCCGCAACGGTTGTCTTATTTATCATCATTATGTTTGTCACATTCTTGCAACGCAAGATGATGAAGAAGATTGGAGGACAGTAAAGGATGAAGAAGATTCGTTGGGGCACTTTGATTGCTTATATTATTTTAGCGATTTTCGCAATCATTACTGTCTTTCCATTCATCTACATGATTTTGGGTGGATTAATGAGTTTTAGAGAAACAACCACTATTCCACCAACAATCATTCCTAAGCATTTTGAATGGTCAAACTATGCCAAAGTATTCGCCCAAGCTCCATTTGCTCGTTACTTCCTAAACACTTTTATCACAGCTAGTGTAACGACAATTGTAAGTTTGTTTAACGCCTTGCTTGGTGCTTTTGCCATGGTTAACTTGAAGTTCAAGGGTAAAGGCGTTGTTCAAATGGTACTTTTATCGTTATTGATGGTGCCAGGTGAAGCGATTATCTTTACTAACTACAATACCATTGCCAGAATGGGCTTGTTGAACACTTATATTGGTTTGGTATTGCCATTTTTAACTTCAATTTTCTACATGTACTACTTGCAAAGCTACTTCGGTTCAATCTCACAGACAATTTATAAAGCTGCGATGATTGACGGAGCGAGTGATTGGGAATATATTTGGAAAATTTTGGTGCCAATGTCTAAAGGTGGCTTGTTCACCGTTGCTTTATTAAGTTTCATTTCTGGTTGGAATTCATTCCTCTGGCCATTATTGGTAACTAACGAAGACAGCATGAGATTGTTGAACAATGGTTTAACTTCATTTGCATCTGATGCAGGTAGTGAAACTCAACTTCAACTTGCTGCTGCCACATTGACTGTTTTGCCAATCTTGATTTTGTACTTCATCTTTAGAAAGCAAATTATTCGAGGAGTAGTGCGCAATGACCTTAAAGGATAAAACGACAGTAACTTTTTATAATGGTTTAACCACAATTGGTGGACCGATGATTGAAGTGGCCTATAACAAGTCGCATGTATTGTTTGACTTGGGGGAAGTTTATCGGCCAGAGTTAAAATTGCCAGATGAAAGTTATCAAACTCTGATTAAAAATAAATTAATCGGGGATGTGCCTAATTTTTACGATCCTAAATTGACGGGTAAGCCAATTGATACTGACCGCTGGGAGCATGCGGCGGCCTATATTTCACACCTACATTTGGATCACAGTAAGGCAATGAACTTTTTGGCCCCAGAAATTCCACTTTATGCAGGTCCAATTACAGCTCATTTATTGCCAGCCTTGAATGAAAAGGGCGACTTCTTGCTTCCTGCTGCAGGTCATGATCGGACTTATACTCGTCCAATCATCGCGGCAGAATACAAGAAACCAATTAAGGTGGGCGATATTATCCTGGAAATATATCCTAGTGATCATGACGCTTACGGTGCTACTGGTCTATTAGTTAAGACACCGGATAAGCAAATCGCCTATACTGGCGACATTCGCTTGCATGGTTATCATCCAGATTGGGTGCGGGACTTTATGCAGGCAGCTAAAAATAGCGATATGCTGATTATTGAAGGCACTGGTGTTTCTTGGCCAGAAGAAAAGCATGATGAAAACAGTGAAGAGTTTACTGGCCCTAAGAATGAAGTAGAACTAACTGAAGAAATCGTGCGCCTGCAAAAGGCTAATCCTGAACGCCAAATCACTTTTAATACTTATCCTACTAATGTTGAACGATTATTGCGAATCATTGCCGATTCACCAAGAAAGGTCATTTTACATGCTCAGCGTGCCCATTTGATTAAGGAAAGTTTGGATGAAGACTATCCTTACTATTACATGCCTAATGAGGAGCACTATGCTGACCTTAAGCCAGAGCTAGAAGTTAGCTATGATGAGCTTTTAGCAGATAATCATAAATACATGTGGCAAGTTGTCACCGATTATGATAAGCTGCAAAAGGGTGGTTTGTATATCCACTCAAATGCTGAGCCATTAGGGGATTTTGATCCTGCCTACAAACCATTTGTAGAGGCTTTAGCTAACAATGATATTGAGTATAAGGCGTTGCGCTGTTCAGGCCATGCCGATGAAAAAGAACTCAAGGAAATCATTGCTGGGGTTCAACCAGCTGTTTTAGTACCGGTGCACACATTGCATCCGGAGCTGGAAGAGAACCCATATGGAGAACGGATTTTACCTAAACGTGGTCAAACAATCACGCTTTAGTGAATCAAAAATATATTGTTGTTTAGTTTTATTTTTTGGGAGGATTTATCCAAATGAAGTTTAGTAAGAAACTTACTATGGCTGCCGTTGCTACTTTGGCCCTAGTTGGCACTGCTGCTTGTTCAAAGAGTGGCAATTCTTCTTCATCAAGTTCAGAGAAGATTCCATCAAAGATTACTAAGAAGACTACAGTTGTCTTCTGGAACGCTATGCCGGGAGTACAAGGTTCTACTTTAAAGCAATTAACTAATGAATTTGAAAAGAAGAACCCTAAAATTACTGTTAAGCTTGAAAACCAAGGTGCATACAATGATTTGCAAGCTAAGATCAACTCAACTTTGCAATCACCAAATAACTTACCTACTATTACTCAAGCTTATCCAGGTTGGCTTTGGAACGCAGCTCAAAACAAGATGCTTGTAAACATGACCCCATATATCAACAACAAGAATGTTGGTTGGGGCAGTGCAAAGGCATCTGACATTAGAACTGAACTTCTTGATGGTGCAAAAATTAAGGGAACTCAATACGGTATCCCATTTAACAAGTCAATTGAAACTTTGACTTACAACAAGACCATGTTTAAGAAATATGGCATCAAGAAAGTTCCAACTACTATGGAAGAACTTAAGGATGTTTCAGAAACTATCTACAAGAAGAGTAACCACAAAGTTGTAGGTGCTGGTTTTGATTCACTATCCAACTACTACACTCTTGGTATGAAGGACGAAGGCGTGAACTTTACTGATAAGATTAACTTCAGTGGTTCAACTTCAAAGAAAGTTCTCAACTTCTATGCAGATGGTATTAAGAAGGGTTACTTCAGAGTAGCTGGTTCAGAACACTACCTTTCAGGTCCATTTGCTAACGAAAAGGTTGCAATGTTTGTTGGTACTTCTGCAGGTGAAGGCTTTGTTAAGCAAGGTGTAGGTAACAAGTTTACTTATGATGTTGCTCCACGTCCTGGCAAATACACCATGCAACAAGGTACTGATATTTACATGTTTAACCACGCTAGCGCTGAACAAAAAGCTGCTGCATTTAAGTACATTAAGTTCTTAGTATCTAAGTCAAGCCAAATTAAGTGGGCTAATGCTACTGGTTACATTCCTGTAAACACTAGTGCAATCGAATCTAGTGAATACAAGAATAACAAGAGCATCAAGCTTCCTGCTAAACTTGAAGATGCTATGAAGAACTTGTACAGTGTTCCTGTTGCTAAGAATTCAAATGCTGCATACAACCAATTGAACAGCATTTTGCAAAATATCTTTGCTGCAGCCCAAAAGGGTCAAAATACTAACAGCCAAATTAATACTGGTAAGCAAAAATTTGATGCTGCTTGGAAGCAATAAAATTAAATAGCAATTAGATTTCAAAGAGCAGACCGTAAGGTCTGTTTTTTTGTGGAAAAAGAATTGAGAAAAATGGTACCATTTACTAGGTAATAAAATAAAAGTTGAGGTGAGCTGGTTGATTAGACAACAAAATTTCCCGGTAAGAACAAAGTATAAGTGGTATGACATCAATAATTTAAGTGAAGAAGACAGTGAGAGATTGCAGCAGGATTTTAATTTTACGCCTGACATTATCTCTTATATTTCTGACCGTCACGAACGTCCTCACTATGACTATGACGTCCATACTAAGAGCCACTTGCTTGTTTACGATGTGCCAATTTGGCCGACCAACACGATTAAGCACTTTACCTCACACCCAATCACTTTTTTAGTAGTGGGTGAAAATATCTTTACTTTCCATACAGAATCAACCAGCTATGTGTTTGATGAATTCAACGATGAACATATGCGGGAGCGTTTGTCTGAAGCTAAAGATGTTACTGAGTTGTTGATGCTCTTTTTCCTATATTCATCACAATACTTCCAGCGTGCCGTAACGCAACTTGACGTTGAACGTAACAGCCTAGATCAGAAGTTGTCTGATGACATTAACAATAAAGATTTGGTGGAACTTTCGAATATTGAAAAAAGTTTAGTTTATTTATCAAGTTCAATTCAGACGGATTTAATCATGTTGCATGGCCTGAATCACAGCAAATTAGACTTCACTAAAGAAGCCAGTGAACGCTTGGATGACGTCTTGATTGAATCAAGCCAGTCTGCAGAAATGGTGCAGATTTCCCAGCAGGTAACTAAGACTTTATCAGCTACCAGTGATAATATGATGAACAATAATTTGAATGACACCATGCAATTCTTAACTGTGTGGTCATTGGTATTAACTATTCCAACTATTTTAACCGGTTTTTATGGGATGAATGTTAGTCTACCAATTTTAAAAAATTCATTTGACTGGGTTTTAATCATTATTTTGATGGTTGTTTTAATGGTTTGGTTAGTCATTTTGATGAAAAGGCATCATTTCTTCTAAAATTGAGGCGTTTTAATGAAACATAAAATATTAATTGGTTCTTTAATTGTGACTTTATTTGCATTCATTTTGTATACATCAAACATAAAGCGGGTGGAAAACGCGCAGTTAAAGATTGTTGAACCAAATAACAGCAAGGTCGCTAAGAATAAAAAGAAGACCAAGGAGCCAAAGGTTAAAAAATTAGAAAAGCCTAAGGAGCCCAAGGTTAATTCGATTGAATATTCTAACCATGTTAAAGCTCAAAAAGGCAGTAATCAGAAGCTAGTCAAGCAAATCAAAAAAGTTATGGGCATTGATGATAGCTTCCAGGTAGTAGCACAGGATTTAACTAACTCTAGTCACTTTGCCGTAGTTTCTAATACTAATAAGGCTCATGACGCAGGAAAAACAATGCGGTTATTTTTACTGATCGCCTTGTATGAGCAAGAACAAAAAGGCAAGATGGGGTCGCGAACTGCGATTAAGATTAGCAAAAAAGACAAAGCCAAGGGTGATAAGATGTTTCAAGTTGGTATTACCTATGGTGTAAGTTATTTGCGCAGCGCAATGCTTAAGGGTAACAAAACTGCAGCTAGTGCCTTAACTAGAAAAATTGGAGTTAATAATATTGACCAAGTTGCTAAAAAAATGGGTGCCACTCAAACTAAGGTCAATTCAAATATGACTGGTCAGACAACAGCTAATGATTTAGCTAAGACAATGATTGGCTTGTATCAAGGTCGAGTATTAAATCGGCAATATGCTAGCCGAGTTTTAGCAACCCTAGCTAAAGAGCGACCAAGTTTAGTTTCTGGCTTAAGTGGCGGCATTTATGCAATTGGTGATGATGATTTTGCTGTCGCAATTGTTCAGACTAACGGACGTGCTTACTGTATGTCTGTTTGGAGCACGCAACACAAGAATTTTAATAAATTGGGCAAAACGGTTAATGCTTGGTTTATAAAAAAGCATAAGTAACGAAAATGATGAAGTCCGAGAAAGCTTCATTATTTTTTATAGAAAAAATAAATTATTTACACTATGTAGATTGTAATCTTCACACTGTAGGTGTATATTATTTACTATGCTAAGACAAAGGAGGGATGAAAATGGCACAGAAAAGAAATCTTGATCTGGATAAAATAATTGATCAAGCTACTGAATTAATTTCTAAAAAAGGACTGACAGCTACAACTTTGCCAGCATTGGCTAAGGCGCTCGATGTCCGCTCACAGTCGCTTTATCATTACGTTTCAGGACGCAAACAATTGCTATCACTAGTTGGTGCAAGACAGATTAAGATCTTACGTCATGAGTTGATGAACGATCTAATCGGTATGTCAGGTAGGGATGCGTTGCTTAAGTTTGCGGATGTTGTGCGCGACTTTTTATTAAGTGATCCGGCTTTATCAAGTATTCTGTATCATTTGAACGAATATCCAAAGGATGCGGCCATCAATCAAGAAATCTTGGATTTAATTAAAATGGGTGAAAGACTTAATTTTAAAAAAGAAAGTGTCATTTCATTTCATGCTTTAATTGGCGCCGTATTAGGGTACGTTTTTTTGGATAAATCGAAGTCTTTTGGAGATGAAACAGAAGATGAATCTAATCGTAATTATCATGAAATGATTTTACGACTTGTAGAACCAGTACCTGATTTACAACAAATAGGGAGGAAATAGGAAAGTGCAGAAATTTCTGAAGAACCATGTTTTCGAACTGATTGCGTGGATTTTAATATTGATTATTTCCGTTGTTGCTTTGCCTAACATTACGCAGCTGACTAATGATCACTCTAACATTACGTTGCCAAGTAATGTGCAAAGCAATGTGGCACAATCAATAGAGAACAATTGGGGCTCGAAAAAGAAAAACACTTATGCAGTAGCACTTGTTTTTAACAAAAAGAGTGGCAAGCTAACTGATGCCGATAAACAGGCTATTAATAATACGCTTGATAAGTTCACTAATGATAAAGGCAAGTACGGAATCAAGGATTCATTACTTCCAGATTCCAATATTGCTACAAGAAAGAAACTTCAATCAAAAGATGGCACGACTTGGGTAGCACAATTTAATGTGGCTAAGAGTCATGGTACGATTGAAAAAGTTTATAACGAAATGAACAAGGCCGCGAAAACGCAAGGGCTTCGTACTTATGTAACGGGTGCGGATGTCTTGCAGCACGACTTCTCCGCTTCAATTCAAGAGGGAATTAAGAAGACTGAAGCCATTACAGTTGTCTTTATCTTTATTGTTTTGGTTATCGTATTTAAGTCACCAATTGTTCCACTTATTTCATTGTTGACAGTTGGTGTTTCATTCCTTACTTCCTTCTCAATTGTTACTAATTTAGTTAAAAGCGCCAATTTCCCGTTTTCAAACTTTACGCAAGTGTTTATGGTTATCGTGCTCTTCGGTATCGGTACCGACTACAACATTTTGCTGTATGACAAGTTTAAAGAAAATCTAGGAAAAGGGATGGACAAGTATAAGGCCATGCATGACGCTTTGCGCAATGCTGGTAAAACAATTCTTTACTCAGGTTCATCCATCTTAATTGGTTTTACTGCTTTAAGTTTAGCTAAATTCTCCGTTTACCAATCAGCTGTTGGTGTTGCGGTCGGCGTTGCTGTTTTATTGGTAGTGCTTTTGACACTCAACCCATTCTTCATGGCTACGCTTGGTAAGAAAATGTTCTGGCCAGTTAAGAAATTTACTGGTGAAAGTGATGACAAGTTATGGCATGGTATTTCATCTGCCACATTGAAGCATCCAATTATTTACTTGGTTGTGTTAGCAGTTGTTGTTGTGCCATTCATGTTAATGTACTCAGGTCACTTGAACTACGATGATACTGATGAAATTGCAGATTCAGTTCCATCTAAGCAAGGTTTGTTGATAGTACAAAAGCACTTCTCTAAAGGGATGGCTGAACCATCATACTTGTACATTCAAAGCAAGCATAGATTAGACAACGAAGAAAATTTGAAGTTAATTGATCAAGTGACTAAGCAACTTCAAGCTTCAAAAGACGTTTCATTTGCGACATCTGTTACAGAACCTTACGGCGAACCAATTGATATGCTTTATGTCAACAATCAATTAAACACGGTTAACGACGGTGTTGATCAAGCTCGTTCAGGTTTGGGTAAATTGAGCAAAGGCTCAAACAAGGTTGCTAACGGTGCTAACAGCTTAAAAGATGGTGCTGATCAACTTCAAAATGGTACTAGTCGTCTTCAAAGTGGCGCTAGCCAATTAGTTAGTGGTACTAATCGTTTGCAAAACGGTGCTAGTCAATTACAAAGTGGTGCAACTCGCCTGCAAAGTGGTTCAGGCCAACTAGTTAGTGGTGCTGATCGCTTACGTAGTGGTGCTTTTCAATTACAAAGCGGCGCTGTTCGTTTACAAACTGGTGCAGGTCGTTTAGAAAGTGGTACTCATGCATTGCAAAGTGGTGCAAGCAGCTTAGTTAGCGGTGCAAATCGTTTGAAGAATGGTGCTAACAGTTTGCAAAGTGGTACCCAACAAATGGTTAACCAATTGCAACAATTGAGTTCACAACTTTCAACTCAATTGAGTGGCTCTAACAAGCAACAACTTGCCCAACTTCAAACTGCTTTGCCACAAATCAATAGTGGTATTCAACAATTGAATCAAGCTATTGGTGGTGGGGTTGATACTTCATCGTTAACTAATAGTTTAGCTACAGTTCAAAAACAAGCTGCAGATCTTGAAAATAGCTTGAAAGAATTGCAAAGTGCAGCAGGTAATGCTGACTCAAGTTCAGTAAATCAATCTGAAATTCAATCAGCAATTTCATCGGCTGTTTCATCAGCTGTGCAATCAGTACCAGCTGATCAAAGACAAGCGGCTCAAGCAGCAGCAACTAAGGCTGCCACTCAAGCGGTTGAATCTGTTGTTCAAAAGGCTCAATCAGGTGCTAATACTGATAAGATGAAGTCAGCAATGGCAAATGCTACTTCAGCAGCTCAGGGCTTGCAAAGCTCAATGGCTGCAATGCAACAAAGTAACTTGATGACTCAGCTTCAAACTTTAAAGGCTCAGGTTAATGCTTTAGCTCAAGCTTCAAACAAGGCTCTTCCAGGTGCAGCAACAGCTTTGAACCAATTAAGTTCAGGCTTAACTCAAGTTCAATCTGCTGCTTCACAAGGTGTAGCTGGTGCACAAAAGCTTAATAACGGTGCTGGTCAATTGAGTAACGGCCTTGGTTCACTTTCATCAGGTGCTAGTCGCCTTGGTGCAGGTGTAAACCAAGTTAATAATGGTGCCGGCCGATTAAATAATGGTCTTGGTACTCTTGCAAGCGGTGCAGGTACGTTGAACAATGGTCTTGGCACTCTTGCAAATGGTGCTGGAACTTTGAATAATGGCTTAGGTACTCTTGCCACTGGTGCCGGTCAGCTTAATAGTGGTATCGGCCAATTAGCTGGTCAAGCTCCACAACTTATTTCAGGTATCAGTCAACTTAACACAGGTGCTGGACAACTCAGTGCTGGCGCTGGTAAGTTGGCAAGCAAAGTTCCACAATTGACTTCAGGTATTGACACTGTTAATAGTGGTTTAGGTCAAGGTGAAACCTACCTCAGAGGTTTAGGTTCATCAGCTGCCGCTGATACTTTCTACATCCCTAAGGAATTCTTGAAGAACGATATGTTCAAGAAGTCAATGGATGTTTACCTCAGCCCAGACAAGAAGTCAGCTCAAATTATTGTTGTCTTTGATTCAAACCCAAGTGCAACCGAAGCTACTAAGAAGTCACAAGAATTAAGTGCTATGGCTAAGAAGTCATTCCAAGGTACTGCTTTGAAGAATGCTAAGGTAGCTATGGGTGGTCAAAGTTCCAAGATTGAAGATACTAAGACAGTTGCCAGTGGCGACTTCCTTAGAACTGCTGCCATCATGTTAATCGGTATCGGCATTGCCTTGATGTTTGTAACTCGTTCACTTTTGCAACCAATCTACATTCTTGGGACTTTGCTTATTGCTTACCTCTGCTCACTTTCAATCAATCAATGGATTGTTAAAGCAGTTCTTGGTAAGTCAATGCTTACTTGGAACACACCATTCTTCAGCTTCATTATGTTGATCGCTTTGGGTGTTGACTACAGTATCTTCCTGATGACTCGTTATCGTGAACTTGAGTCTGAGGGCTACACTACTCCAAGTTCAAGAATCTTGAAGGCATGTGCTATCATTGGTACGGTTGTTATATCAGCCGCAATTATCTTGGGTGGTACTTTTGCAGCCTTGATTCCATCAGGTATTCCAACTTTGATTGAAGTTGCCTTAGCCGTGGATATTGGTTTGCTCATCTTGGTCTTCATTTTGCCAATTACTATGTCAGCAGCTACTAAGTTGACATATGAGGGAATCGACCTTAATAAGTTCGCCAAAAGAAGAAATAAGAAAAATAATTAATAAATAGTTTTTCGACCGAATCGCAATGATTCGGTCTTTTTTTGTTTTGATCTTCAAATTCTGATACATGTTATAATAATGACTAACAGATTGAAAAAGAAGGGAATTCTTATATGACTACTTGTCCAAATTGTGGCCATAAAATTAGTGAAACAGATGATATTTGTCCAAACTGTGGCTTCAATCTAAAAAAATATCGAGACGACTTTTTCACAGATCAGCACCAAAAAGCAAAGTTTGAAGAACCAGATGAAGGCGAAAAGATTATCAGCCGTGCAGCCTATCGGGAAGAATTTATTCCTGAAAAGCAAAATACCACTGTCCAAAGAATGATTGCGTGGGTTAGGAAAAATGCGACCTTAGTCTTCTTATTGGGAGTCTTACTTTTAATCCTAATGAGTTTTTCTAGAGCGGCAGGATGGACTGGCTTTTTAGCCCTAATGGTTTGGCTTTATATTGTGTGTGATCGTAAAGATAAGATCGAGCAGTATACGGTTGATAAGCGATTAACGCAAAAGATTGACCGAATTGGTTCCGATGTCTTTAACCGGGTGGATGCACGTGAAAGTAAAGTCAAAGCGAAAAACCGAGAATTTGTGCAAAAATATCCTCGGGTTGAAAATCATGTACGTGAAATAAAAAATGTTCGCAAACATCACTTTAATTATGTGCAGATTTCAGTTATTTTTACGGCTTTAGTTAGTCTAATCGTTCTCTTTACCGACTCGGGTGCTTCGGCTTATACGCAGAGAATATCTATTTCCAATGTACTGTTCGGTTTAGCAGGGCGCTTGCTTTCATCCGGCGTGACATCATGGTATGCACTTATTCTTTACATTGTCTGGTTGCTACTATTCTTGTTCCCAATTTTCATTATTTATAATATTTTGAAAAATACTAAGGCTAGTCAGACTTTGGCCTTCTTCCTTTCTTTGATTGAATCAATCTTTTTGATTTATATGATTTTTCAAATATCAAGCGCAGCACATGCTTCAACTGGGGTGCTGGCTCAATTGACGAGTCAGCTTATGTCATATGCAGTTTCTCTCGGGGCCTCAGCTTACTTTATGATTTTGGCTAGCGTGTTGACCACGATTTTGGCTGGATATAATCTTTTTAAAAAGAAATAGAATTAATAATAAGTAAAAGAAATACGCTGGTTAAGTTGCCAGCGTATTTTCTACCCAAAGTCAAGTATTATCAATGATTTAAGAAAATAAATTTACTTGTTTTAATGATGCGAATAAGGTTAAAGCAAATAAGAGTTTAAATTTAAGAAAAAGCGAAAGTACCACAAATAAGCCTATGAATACTTGTAGTTTTTCCATAGGTTGCTTATACTTAAGTTGATTATTTGATTTCAGCTAAAGTCTTTTATTTTCGGTGGCTATGTTGTAATCATATAATTGATCATGTTTGATAAGAGCAAACATTGTGCGTATCAGTTTATGGACTGATGCAATGGCGATTTTCTTATAGCCTTGGCTATTTGAAGATCGTTTTTTCTTGTCATAATAATCAGTTATATGGCAAGGCTGCGTAGCCTTTACCGTCTCCATTTGAGTAATAACTCGATAAAGTATTTTTCTGGCAATATGATTGCCATGCTTGGTAATGCCAAGAGAACTGTCTTTTTCACCAGATTGGTACCTTCCTGGATCAATGCCAACAAACGCATCAATTTGAGCTGAAGTGCTAAACCGTCTTAGATCACCGAGCTCTGCTACTAATCTCACTGCTGTAATTCTAGCAACCCCTGGGATACTCAAATAGATGGATAAAGCACGAGCGTTTACTGCTTTAGCCAGCTTTTCCATGTAGTTAATTACATAGTCGCGTTCTTGCTGGAGTGAAAATAAATTAGAAATGTTCCTTTGAATAGCTCTAACGATAATACTATCTTTGGAATCATAAGGATAAGCTTCTCTAGCAAAAGCGTATAATCTTGTGGTTAAGTACCGTGCCCTTTGTTGTCCTATTCCAGAAATAGAATTAAGCATTTGAGTTACCTGTGTCTCATTCTTTTCTAGAACATATCCAGCATGTGGGAAAAGACTAACAAGCGCCCAATAAATTCTGCCAGATGGATGAGACAGTATTTCTTCAATTTGTGGGAAAGTGGATTGGAGGTTGCGGTGCAATTGATTTTTAGTAGTAACTATACTCCTAGTAAGTTCTTCATAATAGCGACTGGCATTCTGAAGTTCATGATACTCTCTGGGCTGTGGATCACGCAGCTTTTGCGGGGCATTAAATTGAATTAAAGCCAGGCGATAAGCATCTACCTTATCAGTTTTATTATGGCGTAAATTATTGTCCATTAGCTTTTTCGCTTTAAGCGGATTAAGCTTCAAATACTTAATATGATAATCCTCTAAGAAAGCTTGCAGGCTTAGAGAATAAACACCAGTAGCTTCGAAAACAACTAAAGGAGTTATCAAATATTGGTTCAGTTGCTCATAAAGTTTTTGATAGCCAAAGGAATCATTAGAGATTCTAAAAGATTCGCCTTGTTTGATCCGGTCATTAACCACACAAACTGTGGAAGATTTACTGCTAACATCAATACCGAAAATAATTTGTGATTCCATAATATAACCTCCGCTGTGAAGATAAACCTCTTTATCAACCT